>JAFECH010000320.1 GCA_018242255.1 Pseudomonadota bacterium
TTCATTGCCCACGACACCAGCGCCGAGATGAACCTCGACCTGCTGGTCTGGGCCACGGCGCCCGCCGAAGCCCTCGCCTTCTGGCGCGCCTACTTCGACATCACGGACATGAACGCCGAATTGATGCTGGTGCCGACCTCCCACCCCAAGCCCGGCGCGCTGCCCTGGCACAGCCTTGACGGTGTCCGCACCGCGGAGTCGTTGTGAGGGGCCATACACAAGGGCGACAGCCACAGAAGAGAGGAAAGAGCGGGCCCGGAAGGGCGCCGGATAGGATGTGCGAGAGGCGCAGGTCCACCGGCGACACCAGCCGGAGATCCATCCATGCACCCATCCACCAGCACCATCCCACCTCTTTCCGCCGTCTCCCTGCCCGCTGAAACACTTTCTCCGCCCTCGGATGGGGCTGCCATCATCCGCGCGGGCGAAACCCTCCTGAAATCGCTTGCAAGCGGCCGGATGCTTGATGCGTCCACGCTGCGGTCCGCACTGACCTTGGCATTTGGCGGTTCCGACACCGAGGGGAAGTGGATTTGGAAGTCGGCCTATGAGGCGGTGGAGGTGGCGCAGGTCCTCTTCCTGCGCAAATACCTGCCCGCCATCCGCAAGGGACGTTCCCCCGCGTCCATCCTCGCGCTGCTCGAGAAGACCGCCGGTCTCCTTCCCACACATACGCGGCGCTCCGAGGAAGGCGTCCAGCTGCAACAGTTCTCGACGCCGATGAAGCTTGCTTACCTCGTCAGTGAAGCGGCGGCGCTCACGCCCGACGACGTGGTGCTGGAACCGTCGGCCGGCACCGGCCAACTGGCCATCTTTGCTGAAAGCGTTTCTACGCGGTTGGCGCTGAATGAACTGGGCGATACCCGCGCGGACATCCTGGCCGGGCTCTTCCCTCATTCGCCGCTGACGCGCGCCAACGCCGAGCACATCCACGACCACCTTGATCCCGCGCTGGTGCCCTCGGTGGTGCTCATGAACCCGCCCTTCTCCGCATCGCCGTTCGTCACCGGCACCATGCGCGGCGTCGACCTCCGGCATCTCAAATCCGCGCTGCGGCGGTTGTCCCCCGGCGGGCGCCTGGTCGCGATCACGTCCTTCAACCTCAATCCCGACACCCACACCTTCCGCGAGGCCTTCCGCACGCTGGCAGCGGACTACACCCTGCAGCTTTGCGCAGGCCTCGACGGCAAGCTCTACCGCCGCCACGCCACCACGATGG
>JAFECH010000321.1 GCA_018242255.1 Pseudomonadota bacterium
GAACAGCTCGTTCTTGAGGGCCATGCTGATCTTGTCTGCATCGGCCAAGGTCGCTGCAGCATTGGCCAACACCGCCGTGTCGACGTGGAGCTTGTGGCCAAGCCAGCGCGCTTTGACGTCGGCGACTTTGGTGATGCCTTTGACGTGCTCCGATGCGTGGCGCACCTCGGCAACAAGACCGGGCTCGACGCCATCCAGCATGCGGGTCAGCACGGACCAGGCGGATTGCCAGACGATGAGAAAGATGGCCGCCGTGATGAGGAGGCCGATGATGGGGTCGGCCAGCGGAAACCCGAGCCACACGCCGATTGCGCCGACGACCACCGCGAGGCTGGTGAGCCCGTCGGTGCGGGCATGATAGCCGTCGGCGATCAGCGCCGCGCTGTTGATCTCGCGGCCCACGCGGATGCGGAACACCGCCACCGCCTCGTTGCCGATGAAGCCGATGAGCCCGGCAAGCGCGACCCACCCCAAGGCGCCGATGGCTTGCGGGTGCAGGATGCGCTCGATTGCTTGATACCCGGCAACCAGCGCGCTGAACAGGATGATGGCGACGATGGTAATGCCGGCCAGGTCCTCGACGCGCCCGAGACCGTAAGTGAAGGTGTCGGTCGGCTTGCGGCGGGCGAGCCGGAAGGCGATCCACAGCGGGATGGCGGTTGTGGCGTCGGCGAAGTTATGGATGGTGTCGGCCAGCAGCGCGACGCTGCCGGAGATGAGCACCACCCCGACCTGGAACGACGCCGTGATCGCCAACAGTATGAAGGACCACTTGATGGCCCAAATGCCCCGGTCCGTCGTGGCGATGGAAGCGTCGATGACGCCATGGCTGTGGCCGTGCCCTTCGCCGTCGCTATGGCTATGCCCGTGACCAACGAGCGACTTCTCGTGGAAGAAGCCGAACCAATCCAACACGTCCGTGAATTTCAACTTCATCATCTTACAGGTACTTGCTGAGGGCCTTGAACTCGGCGAGCGCGGCTTTCGCGGGCTTGCCGTTGCCCGCCACCGCGTCGTCCAGGCAATGGTCGATATGGTCGTGGATCAGTTCGCGCTTGGCATTGGCGACGGCGTTTTCGATGGCGTGGAGTTGCTGCGCGAGGTCCACGCAGGATCGCCCCTCTTCGATCATGGCGATGGTCGACCGCAAATGGCCCTCGGCCCGCTTGAGGCGCTTGATAATGTCGGTATGGCTTGTGTGCTTCATAA
>JAFECH010000322.1 GCA_018242255.1 Pseudomonadota bacterium
CCGCAGAGCGATATGGCCGCGATGTTTTCGAACTGCCAGCGGTTATGGAAGGACGGGCGCTTGATCGTGAAAGATGGAAAACTCGGCGAGAAATATGCTGGAGAAGACATCGCCGTCAGCCCCGATTTCGATCGCCGAATTTTAAAGGACCTGAAGAATTATTTCGACACCTATTCGACGGTGACGATGGAGAATTATGGGATGGGCTTAGCCCCCTAAAGAACAACGGGCGACGCAAAGCCCAGCCCTGGACAGATGCCTCGATCGAAGCGCCGATGTGCACATCGGCGCCTAAAGGCTGCCTATTCTGCGCAAACGCATCTGAGAAAACCCATCCACTAGCGGTTGAGCCATCGGGGGGCGCGCGGCGCGCGCTCCAGAGCAATTCCTCTTGAAGCCTTGTGCGTCCGGAAACCTACATGTCTCGCCATTTCGGACCTAGGCCGGTTGAACTAATTTGGATGTTATACTATACGAAAAAAGATCTAGGCCAAATGGGGAGATTTTTGGGGGAATGAAGAGGCATGTTTCTTTTTCGGCTGTCGCGTCGCTTGTAATAATGAGTCCCGCGCTCGGCCAAGAAGCTGGAAGCGAGCCACAAGCCGCACCAAATTCGGCAAAACTTCCACCCGTTGTCGTCACGGCGCCCAAAAAGCCGCCAGCACCGACGACGAAGCAGGTCAAAAAAAAGAGCACCGCTTCGCAGGCTGGAATTGCCGCGAAAAAAGCGCCCGCTTCGCAACCCGCTCCGAGCATCGACGAAGGCATCGGTCAGAGTGTTGCCGCCGATAAGATCCTGCCGCCTCCCGGGACGCTGATCACGCCTCAAACCGGATTGAACGCAACCACCGTGACGACGGCGCCGAACATCTTGCCGAACCACGGCGCAACGATCACCGACACCTTGGACCAACAGCCGGGCGTCGCCGGCTCCGTGTTTGCGCCGGGCGCCAATCGCCCCATCATCCGCGGCCTCGATAATAATCGCGTACGCATTCAAGAGAACGGAATTTCGACCGGCGACGTCTCGGACATCAGCGAGGATCACGCTTACCCGATCGATCCTTACAGCGCGGATAGCGTGACGGTCACACGTGGCCCAGCGACCATACGCTATGGCTCCCAAGCTATTGGTGGCGTCGTGAGCGCCGAAAACCAGCGCATCCCGACGTACATTCCCTACAACGGCTTCAGCGGCGAGATCATGGG
>JAFECH010000323.1 GCA_018242255.1 Pseudomonadota bacterium
CTCACGCGCGCCGAAGAGGCTCAGATCTCAACCCTGATTGAGAAAGCAGTGAAGCGAACCAGCTCGGCGCACTCGTAGCCGCGGCGCTTAGTCGGCAAGGATCGAGCCCCTCGCCTTCTCCGGCATCCGGGAGTTCGCGAGGATCAGCGCATCCTCGATAAGCGCAAAGGATCGTATGCAATCGCCATGGCGATCCTTCTCGCGTGGGTGATCGCCGGCATCCGGCAACTGGCTCTGTTCATGCGAGCTAAGCCAGAGCATCCTCCGGCTTCGTCGAAGTCTTGCTGTGATCACCTCGACATCGCGGCGCGTAGCCGGATTCTTGGCAAGGTCCTTCTTCTCCGCACCGATGCTCGGAAGGCTAACGACGGTGCCGGGCGGGTTCGCCTGCGGTGACGTGACGCGCCGATTCGGGGCGTTGCCCTGGCAGTCGGAGAGGGCAACTTGGCGGGCTCCGCCGCCCATCCATGGACAATTTTCCAGGCTGGCAGCCAAGCTGCATCGAGGTCCTCGCGTACGTAGGCGCGCTTTCACCCCTTCTTGTTGGGCTGCACACTCCCAACCATCTGCGAGAGTATGTTGGATTTCAGTGCCTCTCGCTCCGCCAAATATTTGCACCGCAACGAACTCAGCAAGTTGGCAAAGCCGCCTCACGAGGCGCGGGTCTAGTGTCATTTCGGCGGACGATCTGTTGAATGCGTCGTCGCTAGGCGTGGCTGATGGCAACTATGAGAACCGAAATTCTCTAAACCTGATAACTTTGATGCTCTAGCACACAACTCGAAAATCCAAGCGTTTTCAATCGTGTCAGGCGCCCGCCGGTTAAGCGTTTTGCATCTTTGCGTTGCCGACCGAATCCTTCGCAGGAGGTGAAACCGACGTCCGCTCGTGGCCGAAGCGGACGGGCCAGCTCAAATCAAAGGCCCATCGCGGTCTGCCGGCATCTAGCCGGCTCAGCCCAACAACAATGCCCCATCCATCGTTCGACTGTCGCGGACACTGACTAACTGCCCTATTTTTCAACCTTGTTTTGAGTAGCCAGCATGTCGACGAAGGCATCGCCAACCTGCTGAGTATAAGAACGCGTCGCCTCCATCCGATGGTCAGCGTACCGAAGCGTGGTCTGTGTGTTCTTATGACCAAGTACCGCGCCGACTTGTGCCAGCGACAAGCCACCCATAACAGACCAAGATGCTAGCGT
>JAFECH010000324.1 GCA_018242255.1 Pseudomonadota bacterium
GTGTAACATGCACACCCTTGGCTGTGCAGCCCACTTCTGGCTCCGCGCCACCCTGGTTTCAGTGCAGCGTGTTGTTGCTTGGCGCGTCCGTGGTCGTTATGAAGCATTTTAACTGCGTGTCGAAGATCAGTCTTGGCGGTGCCTTGCCTTTGGCGAAACACCGCTGGCGCTCGCGGTTGTGCGTGCGTTGGACAGTCTCCCAACCATTGCGCTCCATCCATGACGCGACGCGGGAACCGACTGAGCCTGATGCTTGGCTGAAGTTCGAGCAGCCCAACGCGATATATACGTCAGTCTTCGAGACTACCGCCGCGCGCTTACTGCCTAGCAAATCATCAAGTCTAGTTTCGAGAGGATCGTCTTCGACGCGGCTGGCTTGTTCCTCTTCCGCCATCTTTAATTCGATACCCTCAAGCCAGATGCGTTCACCGATCTTTTCACGATGAGCAGCTTCGGCCCAAAGCTGGTCGCGATCCTGCTTCAAAGCTTCGATGTCAATTTCTCCGACCGTTGCTGTCCAGAAGCGCCTGTTGCCGGTCTTGTCCTTCAGGGGCTGCGGATCGTTGGTCGTCCCGATCATTACAAACTGACGTTTGATCTCAACGGCGACGCGTCCGTAGGCTTGGCGGGCAAAATCCGTCTGCTTAGATAGTGACTGCTTCACTTCGGCGACGTCGCGCTTTGAAATTCCGGTTAGCTCCGCCGTCTCGACAATAAGCTTGCCGCACGTCAGCTCGATAGTTTCTTTCGGGCCAATGCCGACAGACATGCCGTCCGTAAACCAGTCTGGGCCGGCTATAACTCTTGCTGCCGTCGACTTCTTTGCACCTTGGCGCCCGACAAGAGTTAGCATGTTGTCGAACTTACAACCGGGCGTGCGAACTCGCCGAACCGCTGCGATCAAGAATTTCGCGCCAATTGCCTGATGATAGATTGTGTCTTCGGTCCCGAAGTAGTCCGGCAACAGTCTATCAAGCCGTGGCTTCTTATCCCAAACATGTCCGTCGATGTATTCGAGTACAGGGTGACGTTCGTATTTTTCGGCGAGCCATTTAACGGTCTCGTGAACGAACTCAGTGGAAACGTAGATTTTGTTCGCGTTCATCCTCATTTTAATGTCGAGGATGGTGGCGTCATCAATGCGCTTGTCAGTTTTGTCTTTCTCGTTCCGCAGGTAATTGCGGTGATCAAAAGCGCTGT
>JAFECH010000325.1 GCA_018242255.1 Pseudomonadota bacterium
AAGCCGTTCAGCTTTATCGGTAAGCGGTCATTTGCCCGCAGCGATACGGCCGCGCCGAATCGCAAGCAGCTCGTCGGCCTGATGACGGAGGATCCCACCGTCGTGCTGGCGGAAGGGGCGCAGATTATCGGGCATCCTGATGCGACACCACCTGTCGCAATGCTGGGGCACGTCACGTCGAGCTATTTCAGCGCAGAGCTCGGCCGGTCGATTGCGATGGCTGTCGTGCGCGATGGCATCAACCGCCGCAGCGACGCGGGACGTCGTGCTGGCCACGACACGTTGTTTGCATATGCGGGGGGCAGGACACACAAAGTGAAATTGGTGTCTCCCGTTTTCGTAGATCCCAAGGGAGAGCGGCAGAATGGCTGAGCCGACCATGCAATCGCCGCTCCACGCTTTTGATCTCTCGGATCACGCACAGCCTGCTGACGACGTTCGCGGCGTTTGGGCGAATGAAATTCCACTGCTGGGCTATATCAGCCTGCGGGGCAACTCCGCCGATCGGGCATTCGTCGAGAAGGTGACGGCGGTGAGCGGCGTTTCGCTTCCCGTCGATCCGTGTACGTTCGCCGTGGCCAATGGGGTGAAGGTGTTGTGGATCTCGCCGGACGAGTGGATGATCGTTTGTGCGCGGTCGCGGCTCGGCGAGCTGATCTCCGGTCTTGAGACCGGCCTTCAGGGGCTCAGAAGCCAGGTTGCCGATAATTCGGGCGGGTATACGCAGGTCCGGCTCCAGGGCCGCAATGCGCTTGATGTCCTTCAGCACGCCAGCGTTTACAATTTCGCGGCCTTGCAGACCGGTCGGGTCGTGGGAACGACGTTCGGAAAGTCATCCGTTTATGCCCATCGTTCCACCGACGGGTTCTGCCTTATAATGCGCCGCAGTTTCGCCGACTATATTTGGCGCTATCTTGTCCGCGCCGCGGCGCCGTATGGACTGGGTATTGCCGCTATCGAGGCAACGGGCCACGCCGGGGATGGAGTGGCAGGATGAACTACAGCGTCTTCGAAGTTTTTCGCATTGGGATCGGTCCATCGAGTTCGCATACGGTCGGGCCGATGAGTGCGGTGAACAGTTTTATCGCGGAGCTTCGAAGGGCAAACTTGATGCACTTGGTCGAACGCGTCGTCGTCGATCTCTATGGGTCACTTGCATTGACCGGTGTCGGCCACGCGACCGATTT
>JAFECH010000326.1 GCA_018242255.1 Pseudomonadota bacterium
GGGATTGATCTCGAGGTCGGCGAAGCCGTGCTGGTCGAGGACTCTTCAAAAGCACCGAAATCAAGCAATACGTCCGCTGCGGCGGGTGGGAACGTGGCACCAGCATCACAGGCACAGTCGAGCCCTAGTGATGCTGACGCCCAATCAACTGCTGTCCTGACGACGACCGGTCAACAAGGCAGGATCGAAATAGTACTTCTCAGGCCAATAAGCTTCGGGCGGGATCCGCGCCCGAGCCCGTCGTGAAACGACTTACTTAGGCAGCCACACGCCACCGTAACCATCGGCATTACCCGTCTGGCCGGTTGCGGGATTATAGACGAGCGTGCCCGCACGGACGTCGCTCGGCGACTTGCCATCGCTCGTGGCAAATCCAGTTCCATTGACGGAGTTGGACATTGTCCTGTTCCTTCAAGCTGGGGTTCATTCACACGCGGCAGAAATGATTGCCGCGCATCAAGGTCCACCACGGCACGATGACAGGTCAACGTCAGATCCATGCGCTCAGCTCATCCCTGCTTTAATCAGCACGCTGCCATTCCCACTTGACAGGCTAAGAGCGGCCGCACGGATCTCGATTTCATCTTCGAGTAAACCGTTGAGCGCTGCTCCCCCAAATCAAGTTGATCGCAAGTCGAAGCCAGTATTTCTCGCGCGAAAAAAAGTGCGCGTTAGCGCTTGGCAAATCGACGCACACTCTGACATTGAAGCCAATCGTGCTCACCGAAACCGTCTCACCCAACAAGCTCGGCACCTTGCATGATGTCCGCCAGCCGCCCCCGTTGAGCTTGATCAATTGGACCTGGCAAGCGCTAGCGCGCCACAGCTTCTGGATTACCGTCGTCGTCTTTGAAGTTTGGCCACCTGCGCCAATCACGAAATCCGACCAACATTCGCGTATCGGCAATTACTAGGTAGCAAATCCGCGTTTTCATTACGTTAAATCAATGTCTTAGTAATTACTTCTGCATGAAATTTCAATGAAAAAACTTGCTTTTTGACGGTCGCATCGCTATACTTCTTCCATGACGAAACGCACCTCACTCGAACAGCTCAAACGGCACCTCAGACCCGGCAAGGTCTATCGGCGCGAAGATTTAGCGTGCTGGTCGAATGCCGTCGACCGTCACCTGCAACAGCTTGTCAAGGACAACACGCTGCTCAAGCTTGCTGGCGGCCTC
>JAFECH010000327.1 GCA_018242255.1 Pseudomonadota bacterium
TGGCGAGCAAAATTACGTCTTTCAGCGAGCTTGCCATCATGAACAACGTGGACAATCTCGGCGAGGTGCGCTCCGAGACGCTGAACGGGGTGGGCGTCGTTCGCATCACCTTTCAACCCGGAACGAATATCACCGATGCATTTGCGCAGGTAACCTCTGTAAGTCAGACGATCCTGCGAATGATGCCCGCTGGGACAAACCCGCCTCTTATTGTGCCCTATGTGCCATCAAGCGTGCCGATCATACAGCTTGTGCTCGCGTCCGACACGCTTACCGACGGCGCTCTTTATGACTTCGCCCGACTGCAATTGCGTGCGCACATCCAATCCATTCCTGGCATACGCTTGACGCTTCCCTACGGCGGAGCTTCGCGACAGGTTATGATCGATTTGAAGCCGGAAGCACTGCAGGCTTACGGCATATCTGCAAGCGATATCGCTAAAGCCACGGCCACACAGAACCTGACGCTACCCTCCGGAACATTGAGAGTCGACACGCGCGACATCACCATTACGACCAACGCAAGCCCGGAAGCGGTGACAAACTTTGCCGAGCTGCCATTGCGCTCCGTCGACGGTCGCGTCATCCGTGTATCTGATGTTGCGAGTGTGCGCGACGGACAAGCGGTACAAACCAATATCGCGCGTCTCGACGGCCAAAACGCCGTCATCGTGCAAATTCTCAAACTCGGGAACGCCTCAACTCTCGACATCGTCAATCAGATCAAGGCCAGCCTCCCGGAACTGCAAGCATCGGCACCAAAGGGTGTCAGAATTGCATCCGTGTTCGATCAATCGGCATTTGTCGAGCGCGCTATTGCCAACGTCATGACCGAGGCCGTCGTTGTCGGCTTGCTCGTCGCGTTCGTGGTGCTGGTCTTCCTCGGAAGCTGGCGTTCCTCGCTCATCGTGCTGACGTCAATTCCGCTCGCCTTGCTGGCATCGATCCTCGGACTCGCGCTGACAGGCAACACCTTCAACCTTATGACCCTTGGCGGCTTGATGCTGGCGATCGGCATTCTTGTCGACAACGCGCTCGTGGAGATCGAGAACATCAATCGCAATCTCGAACTCGGTCTCGGATTGAAGGAGGCCATCCTGAAGAGCGCCAGCGAGGTGGCATTCGCCGAGTTCGTCTCGACGGTATCGATATGCATTGTCTTTTCGCCGCTGTTCCTGCT
>JAFECH010000328.1 GCA_018242255.1 Pseudomonadota bacterium
GTCAGCTTGCAGGACGCCGGTGATGCGATGCGAGCTACCGATCATGCCGCTGTTGCTGTTGCGACCGTCAGGGAAATACGCGAAGAGCGGGCACGCCAACTCGGACGTTCCATCGAGCGAGGGCAAGCAATTACGCCCGATGAAACGCCAAGAGCATACATTATTGATTCCCTTCGCCATCCTGCGGAAGTGCATCTACTTCGAAGCGTCTATCAAGACTCGTTTTGCTTGATAGGAGTGGTTTGTGAAGAAGATGCTCGAAAAGCGCGCTTGCTTACTAAGTACGAAATCACGGGCGGAGAAAAAGAAGGTGAAGGCAAGATCGCCGATCTAATGACTCGTGATGCAAACGCTACTGATAAGAATGGTCAACATGTTGCTGACACGTTTCATTTGGCCGACTTCTTCATCGACAATACAGAACCGCGATTTATTGAAGAGCGCGCAGAGGGAGATCAGAAGTTAAAGAAACCCAATCCCGATTGGGTCGCACCAGACGAACTGGGACGCTTATCGGACATCCTTACCCGCAGTCGGATTCAACGTCCGCGACCCAACGAAAAGGCCATGTTCCATGCGTATGGAGCACAAATGAGAAGCTCCTGTTTATCGAGGCAAGTCGGTGCCGCCCTTATGGACGAAAGAGGTGACATTGTTGCCACGGGAACCAACGAAGTACCTCGGGCAGGTGGTGGGGTCTATGGAGATGTATTTGGCGATCGCTCTGACGTCGATCCGGACCCGAAGCAAGATCACAGGTGCTTCAAGTTTGGTGGATATTGCCGCAACACGAGGGAGCAAAATGAGATTGTCAGAGAACTCCTTACAAACATCGATGAGTTCAAATCGATTACACAGACACCCGATCTAATTAAGCGCCTTCGGAAGACTCGCATTGGGCAGCTGATCGAATTCAGTCGGGCTGTTCACGCAGAAATGGAAGTGCTCTTTTCTGCGGCAAGACAGGGTACTCCGACACGAGGCTTGAGATTATTCGTGACAACCTTTCCATGCCACAACTGCGCTCGCCATATCGTAGCCGCAGGCGTGGACGAAGTTCAGTTCATTGAGCCATACCTCAAAAGTAAAGCTCTCCCGCTTCACGGAGATGCGATTACGACGAGCAAGAGAGGATGGACGCCGCCCAGTTCAATTGAT
>JAFECH010000329.1 GCA_018242255.1 Pseudomonadota bacterium
CGGCGGCTCAGTTCTCGTGCCAACGAACACGCTTATGACGCGTAATGGCCGTCAAGTGGTGGCCACGGTCAGCAATGGGCGTTTTCAGATTCGAGCTGTTAACGTAGCGCGGGATCTTGGCGAGAAGGTTGTTGTTTCGTCGGGTCTTCGAGTAGACGACCAGGTTGTCGTCAGCCCCAATGCCTTGTTGCAGCAGGGCGAAGAGGTTCAAGTTGTTGATAGCTTACCGCAAGCCCTCTCAGTCGCAGAGTAGGCGCAACCCAAGACTTTCCATCACACCTTGTTTCGTTCGCGATGGAAGCTTTCTCGGCATGATCGCGGGACGGGGTGGACTTTCGTCGGCACGCTTAAGCTGGCCTTAAGGTGCGCATTGTGGATCATGGTCGACACCGTTGCTGCGAAGCAGACTGTTCCGAAAAAACGGGAGATTGCGAGATGCCGTGCCCATCACGACGCACCCTTTTTTTGCTTCTGCCCGTGGTGGGCGCCACGATCTTTCCGCTGCTTGCACTGGGACAGAGCACAGACGCCAATGTCGACAGAAACATGATCCTGCACGATCCAGCAGCGCCGGTGGGTGGCAATCCCAACGGGGATATCACGATCATCGCTTTCACCGACTATAACTGTCCTTTTTGCAAAAAATCTTCGCCCGACCTCGATCGCATCGTGAAGGAAGATGGGCACGTCAGGGTGATTTACAAAGAATGGCCAATTTTGGCCGCGACGTCGAAGTCAGGTGCGAGACTGGCGATCGCAGCGAACTATCAAGGAAAATACGAAACGGCACACCGGGCGCTCATGGCGATACCGGGAGGAAAGGTTACAGAAGAGCGGATGCTGGAAGCCCTGAAGTCGACCGACATCGACATGAATCGCTTAGCATCGGACATGAAGGCACATCAAAGCGAGATCGATGCGCTGATCCAGAGGAACAGCGACCAAGCTGACTCCTTGGGTTTTCAGGGAACGCCAACCTACCTTATCGGGTCTTTCCTCGCATCCGCTCTCGACTACGCAGGCTTTAAACGCACGATCGCGGAGGCACGGCAGGAAAGCAATTAAGCGGACCCGGAACGCGATCACGGCGCAATACGCAGCCAGCTTGAAAGGGACCCTTTGGAATGGCGGTTCATGCAATCCCACACCGAG
>JAFECH010000032.1 GCA_018242255.1 Pseudomonadota bacterium
TGGCAGTGGGAAGGCTCATCGCGTTCGCTCTCTCGGCATTTCGGCTGGCGAGAGGAATGCACCGCGATGGGCGTCGGGGCAAGGCGGGATCTCGACCGCCAGCGACATCTTTAATAGACTGCTTAGATGAATTGGAGGACGCGCCATGGACCTTGACGATCTGCTGCCGCCGAAAAAACCGAAGGGCGCTGCAATTGGCGAAAGCCTCGAGACGCTTTCCGTCGCGGAACTGGAAAAGCGGATGGCAGACCTTGAAGAAGAGATCGTTCGGGTGCGTGCAGAGGCCGATCGCAAGAAGCGTCACGAGGAAGCGGCGCGTGCGCTTTTTAAATCGTAAAGTCCGCTCTAACGATCAATTTGAATTACGCTGCATGCTGTCCGATTTTGGGATTCTAGAAATTCGGTGCAGCTGTTTCGAATCCTAACGTCGCAGCGACCCGCTCACGATTCGACTTAACTGAACCTTAAGCATATTGCGGCACTTTCGGTGTTAATCCAGGCCATCTGGATCGAGGCGGCCCCTCTGCCGCCTCATTTGACGCCTCCCTGTTGACTTTCGAGCCGCTCTTAGTGAGCGGCTCTTTTTTTGCACTGTCCACAACATGATTGGAAACGCCCCGTTTTGGGCGAGGTTGTTAACTATGGTGCTGTAGTGTCGGTTCGTGGTAGCAGTTGCGCACGGGTAAGCGTTTGTATCGTTGAGGGTCATGAGTAACGTATATCGCGTGGATGGCGCGTCCGCTGGCGGCGCCACAACGGTCTCGTTCGGAGAGCGGTTTCAGTCCTCCGAACAGTTCGACCACATCTTCAAAGAAGGTATGGCGCTCGTCGAGCGCACGGCCAGTTATCTTGACGGTCCCGGCCGCAAGGAAGCAAAGGTGCTCGCTGGCGGGGTCGGCGTCCTTTATGCAACCGAGAGCATGCGATTGACGACGCGGCTGCTCGATCTGGCATCTTGGCTTCTTATTCGCCGCGCGCTGCGCGAAGGTGAGATCACCGAGGACGAAGCACGCAAGAAGCGCCGTCGCGTCAAGCTGCAGGCATTTGGCCGCCCGGCGCACGTCAAGGGCTATTCAGAGCTTCCGATGGGCCTGCAGGGCCTGATCGAAGAAAGCTTCGCATTGCACGATCGCATTTTGCAGCTCGATCGCATTCTGACGACGCCGTCGGCGGCGGACGTGCCGGAAGCGGCGGTCAATCCGGTCGCGCATCAGGTCGGCCTGCTGGAGCGGGCGTTCGCTGCCAAAGTCAGCTGAACGCGACGACAATTCGAAAATCAAAAAGGCCCGCTCGAAAAGAGCGGGCCTTTTGATTTGGGCGATGGGTTCGACCGCGAGAGGCGATCAGAACATGCCTTCGAATTTCTTCTTGAAGCGCGACAGGCGGCCGCCACGGTCCATCAACTTCGCGTCGCCGCCGGTCCAAGCCGGGTGCGTGTTGGGGTCGATGTCGAGGGTCAGCGTGTCGCCTTCCTTGCCGTACGTCGAGTACGTCATGAACTGCGTTCCGTCCGTCATCACCACTTTGATCTGGTGATAGTCGGGGTGGAGATCGGCGTCTTTCTTCATGGTCTTTGGTCCGTCTGGTAATACGTTTATCACGGCGAAGCCCTGAAGAGCTCCGGCCCCGGTCTTGGCAAAGAGGGGACTGAATTGGCGCGTTGTTTAGCCGAGATAGCCACCCTGCACAAGCCGCACTGCGTCGCAAACCTAAGCAAATCGTAATTTTCTTAAGCCCAAACAGCGTCCCATTGCCACTTGAGCACTCGGCTCCAGTGGGGCATGGTCCCCGCGGCTTGAGGGTCGAAACATCTTGTTTGCCCACGACTTGGACCAGAAAAACCCCATGCACAGCGACGTCGCAGAGCAGAGCCCGGAGCAGGCTCAACCTACGGATGAACCCTCCCGGCAACGCCGCCGCATGTCGCTTAAGCCATTGAAGACACTGATGCCGCTGATCACCGCGCACAAGGGTGCGCTTTGGTGCGCCATCATCGCGCTGGTCGTCTCGGCGCTCGCCATGCTGTCGGTTCCGCTCGCCGTCAGGCGCATGATCGACAAGGGATTCGGCGGCAACGACTCCGCGCTCATTAACAGCTATTTCCTCACGCTCATCGGTATCGGCCTCATCATCGCGATCGCGAGCCCTGCCCGCTATTATTTCGTCAACTGGATCGGCGAGCGCGTGGTGGCCGATTTGCGCTCGAAGGTTTTCGCCCAGCTCGCGAAGCTTGGGCCGGCCTATTTCGACGTCAATCATTCCGGCGAGATCATGAGCCGATTGACGGCGGACACCACGCAGATCAAAGCCGTCGCGGGCTCGTCGCTGAGCCAGGCCGCGCGCAACTCGATCATGCTGGTCGGCGCGCTGATCATGATGTTCATCACCAGCACTAAGCTTTCGCTGCTGGTGTTCCTGGCGATCCCGGTCATCGTTCTGCCGCTGGTCGGCTTCGGACGGCTGGTGCGCCGCCTGTCGCGCGAGGCGCAGGATACGCTTGGCGATTCATCCGCCTATGCATCCGAGAATCTCGCCGCGTACCGGACGATGCAGGCCTACGTCAACGAGAAGGCAGTAACGGATCGTTACGACCGCTCGGTTGAGCGGACGTTCGCTGCGGCACGGAGGCGGATGCGCGCGCGCGGGGCGCTGACCGGCATTGCGATCTTCCTGACCGTCGCGAGCATCACAGCCGTGCTCTGGTATGGCGCTTCGGCGGTGATCGCGGGTGACATGACTGGCGGCCGGCTCGGACAGTTCGTGCTTTATGCGTTGTTTGCCGCGGCCTCGCTTGCGGAAGTTTCGGAAGTTTGGGGCGAGATCAGCCAGGCAGCGGGTGCCGCGGAGCGGCTTTCTGAGATGATGGCGACGGTGCCGGACATCCGCTCGCCGGAGAAACCGACGCCGCTGCCAGAGCCCGCAATCGGCAGCGTTGCATTCGAAAACGTGTCGTTCGCCTATGCCGCGCGCAAGGGCGATAAAGCGCTTGATGGCATTTCCTTTCGTGCCGAGCCAGGCGAGACACTGGCGCTCGTCGGTGCCTCGGGCGCCGGCAAATCCACGATCTTCAACTTACTGCTGCGCTTCTATGATCCCGATACCGGCGTCGTTCGCGTCGACGGCGTGAACGTCAAGGAGGCGGACCTTTCGGCGCTACGCAATCGCATGGCGCTTGTTCCTCAAGACGTTGCGCTGTTCGCTGATACGGTCGCCGAGAACATTCGCTACGGCACGCCGAGCGCGACGCTGTCGGAGGTTCGGCGTGCAGCAGCAGCGGCGCAGGCCGACGAATTCATCCGGCGTCTTCCGGACGGATACAACACGCGTCTCGGAGAGCGCGGCACGTCGCTTTCGGGTGGGCAGCGTCAGCGTATCGCAATTGCACGCGCCATTCTGAAGGATGCGCCGATCCTGCTGCTCGACGAGGCGACGAGTGCGCTTGATGCAGAGAGCGAAGGTGCCGTGCAGCGGGCGCTAGAAGGTCTGATGAAAGACCGGACGACGATCGTCATCGCGCATCGGCTTGCCACTGTGCAGAAGGCTGACCGGATTCTCGTCATGGAGAATGGCCGTATCGCAGAGGCTGGCACGCATAGCGAACTGGTCCGGCGTGGCGGCATCTATGCGCACCTCGCCGAGCTTCAATTTGGACGCGAAGCAGCGGAATAGGCCGAACGGCGGATCTGTGGGTTAACCAGCCGTTAACGTCTCAGAACAGAATAATCGTCAGTCTGTCCGCGGTCTGATAATTTGTGTCATGAAGACGCTTACGGTCATCGTTATCGGGTTCGGAGTTTTCGCGTACGATATCGCGTATAACAATGGCGAGATCGTGCGTTGGCTCGGGTCGTTTCTCGGCTTGGCTTGAGCGACAACAGCCGCGAGCCGACCGCTCGACACACGCTCATCTATTCGTCAGCTTCAGCTCGATGCGCCGGTTCTTCTGGTAGGCCTCTTCGGTGTGGCCGCTATCGACCGGCTGGAATTCGGCGTAGCCCGCTGCAACGAGACGATCGGCGGGGACGCCGCGCGAGACGAGATATTTCACGACCGAGGCGGCGCGCGCCGTCGATAGCTCCCAGTTCGACGCGAATTGCGAATTCGAGATCGGGCGCGCGTCGGTGTGGCCGTTGATCTGGAGGGCCCAATCAATGTCGGGCGGGATTTCTTTCTGCAGCTCGACGATGGCTTCGGCGATCTGATCCATCGCCGCCATGCCTTCCGGCGTCAACGTCGCGGAGCCCGAGGGAAACAGGACTTCAGACTCGAAGACGAAACGGTCGCCGACGACGCGGATGTCCTTGCGATCTTTCAGCAATGTGCGCAGACGGCCGAAGAAATCGGAACGATAACGCTTCAGTTCCTGCACCTGCTGGGCAAGGGCCGTGTTCAAACGGGCGCCGAGATCCTTGATGGTTTTGTCGCTTTCCGCGCCCTTTTTCTCCGAGGCTTCGAGCGCATCGTTCAAGGCTGCGATCTGGCGGCGTAGCGCTACGAGCTGCTGGTTCAACAGATCGACTTTCGACAGCGCTTCGTTCGAGAGGTTCTTCTGCTTGTCGAGAGCGGCTGTCAGGCCGGCGATCTGGCCTTCGGCCGCTTTTGCGCGCTCGTCGGCGCCGAGGCCCGCGCCAGTCAGCTTTTCATTGTCAGCTCTGAGTGAGGAAAGCGTGGCTTGCAGCGCTGCGAGTTCGTCTTGCGCCGATTGCGATTTGCCTTTTTCCAGCGACAGCATCGACGTCAATTCGCTGATCTGGGCGGTGAGGCGCTGAAGCGCTGAGTCCTTGCCGGTGACTTCCTGCGCGGAGAAATACTGCGCGATCATGAAGATCGACATCAGCAGCGTCACAACGAGCAACAGCGTCGAGAGCACGTCGACGTAGGCGGGCCAGAACTCGCCGTACTCGCCACTGCGGCGGGAGCGTCCGCGCGCCATTTGCTAGCCCCCGCGCTTCATCGCATCGGCGAGGCTGCGCAGCATGCTGGCGACCTCTTGCTGCTGCTGCGCCTGCTCGTCGACCCATTCGCGGACGACTTTTTGTTCGGTGCGCATTTGCGTCACCAGCTGATTGACGCCGCGCGCGAGGTCGCGAACATCCTCCTGAGCTTGGCCAGAGGCTTTCGCCGTTGTCGGCTCTGGTTGTTCCGTCAGGCGGTTGGTGAAGTCTTCCAACGAGCGCTGCATGTCGACGACGGCCGACAGAAGCTGGCGATTGACGTAGTCGCTCGATGAGACGCCACCAGCGGGCGTCAATTCGGTGATGCCCGAGAGCCATTCTTCCAACTCGTTATAGAAACGGTTGTGGGCGTGGTTCGCCTGCAGTTCGAGAAAGCCGAGTATGAGCGAACCGGACAGACCCAGAAGAGATGACGAGAAGGCTGTTCCCATGCCTCTCAGCGGCGCGGCGAGGCTCGCCTTCAAATCGCTGAAGAGCTGGACGTTGTCGGTCGCCTTGCTGTCGAGGGTGTCGATAGCGTGGCCCACCGACTGAATGGTTTCGAGCAGACCCCAGAAGGTGCCGAGCAGGCCTAGGAACACGAGCAGGCCGACGAGATAGCGGCCGGTGTCGCGGGCTTCATCCAAGCGCGAGCCGATCGAATCCATGAACGATCGCATTGCGGCCGTGGAAAGCGAGAGTGTGCCGGTGCGGTCGCGCAGCATCGTCGCCATCGGGGCGAGCAGTACGGGGCGTGCGCTGATCGACAGTCCGGGATCGGAAATGCGGAAGGCGTTCACCCAGCGGATTTCCGGGTAAAGCCGGAAGACCTGACGGTAGGCATAGATGATGCCAAGAAAGAGTGTGCCGATGATCAGGCCGTTCAGGCCTGGGTTGTTGAGAAACGAACGCTGCAACTGATCAAAGAGAATGGCGGCAAGGAAGCCGACCAAAGTCAGGAAAATCGTCATGCGCAGCAGAAAGACACCGGGTGGTGTCAAACGCCGCGATACCGGTGCGAGTGCCGAGGCATCGCCCGGGCGGATCTTGGCCATTCGTCGTCTCCGGAACGTCCCCGCTGTCCCATTGCGAGACCTTAGCGCAACGCTGTGTCATCGAAAACCGGCAACATCAAGCCGGAGTTCGGGCTAGCCCGGGGCTCCGGCGTTTGTCAGCCTTTTGTAAACAGCACAGAGCCAAAAGCTTTGTGAAGGTGGAGGTTGGCGGCCAGGATATCGCCGGAATCCACCATTTTGTCGGTGCCCTTGAGGTCGCTGACGAAGCCGCCGGCCTCGCGAACGATCACAATGCCGGCTGCCACGTCCCACGGTTGGAGATTATGCTCCCAGTACGCGTCGAAGCGGCCGGCGGCAACGAAGGCGAGATCCAGTGCGGCGGAGCCGGTGCGGCGGATGCCGGCGACTTCCCCCATCAGCATCTCCATCTCTTTGAGGAAACGCGGGTGGCCGGTGCGGCCACGGTGAGGAATACCTGTGGTGACCAGAGCATCGGCCGGTGACTTGCGCGCAGCGACGCGGAGGCGACGGTCATTCAGGTAGGCACCCTTGCCCTTTTCGGCGGTGAAAAGCTCATCGCTTGCCGGATTATAGATGACGCCAGCCACAAGCTGGCCTTCGCGTTCGAGGCCGATCGAGACAGCGAACATCGGGTTCGAATGGAGGAAATTGGTCGTGCCGTCGAGCGGATCGACGATCCAGCGGTGAGACTTGTCGGCGCCGACGATCTCGCCGCGCTCTTCCATCAGGAAGCCGTAGCCGACGCGTGCCTTCGACAGTTCCTTGAAGATAATGTCTTCGGCCTTATTGTCGGCGGCGGAGACGAAATTGGCGGGACCCTTGATCGAGACCTGCAGGTGCTCGACCTCGCCGAAGTCGCGAACGAGACTGCGCCCGGCCTTGCGCGCCGCGGAAATCATGACGTTCAGGGTCGGTGATACGTTGCTCATGTCGTGAGATCCGGAATAGGCGCGAGAAAAAACTTCGAAGACGCGCGCTCTAACGGCTCTTCACAGTCATGGCAAGGCGGCGCAAAGCCCTTAAGGCTCCGCTGACATTTCTGGATCGACGGCCATACGATCGGCCCAGGCGGAGGCTTCAACCGCTGCTTTCAGGCGGTCCGCCTTCGACATTTTCGCCAGAATGGCATCGAATTCCTTGTCGACGAAGCCATTTCTTTGCGCGATCAGGCGCCATTTCGCGGCCTCGATCGGGTCTTTCTTCACCTTGATGCCGTCAAGGTAAACGTAGGCTAGACGGTTCTGCGCGCCGGCGATGCCTTTTTCCGATGCAGCTTTGAGCAGCGCTGGGATCTTCACCTCGTCCTTTGTCAGGCCGAAGCCCTGGAGCAGGCGCACCGCATAATCATATTGGGCGACCGCGAGGCCCTGCTCGGATGCGCGAGACAACCAGCGGGCGGCTTCCAGCGCATTGGCGTCGACGCCAGTGCCGGTCTGATAAAGTTCTGCAAGGTCGTATTCGGCCTGCGGGATACCTTTTTCAGCCGCGTAGCGAATGTGCTGGTAGGCCCGGATCGGGTTCTGCGGCTTGCCGGTGCCGTTAAGAAACAGCAGGCCGAGATTGTAATTGGCGTCGGCATTGCCTGATAGGGCCGCTTTCTCAAACAATTCGCCTGCCTGCTTGTAGTCTTTCTTCACGCCCTTGCCTTGGGCGTAGGCCATACCGAGCGCGAATGTGCCCTGGATGTCGCCCATGTCGGATGCCCGCTTGAAATATTCGGCGGCTTTGCGCGGGTCTTTTTCAACGCCGAGGCCCTCCCCGTAGATGCGGCCGATGAGGGTATTGGCCTGCCGTTCGCCGCGTGCTGCAGCTTCCTGCGCAAGCTTTAACGCCGTCAGATACTGTCCTTGGTCGAAGGCGGTGTAGGCGGCATCGTCGCCGGTCGCGGGCACAAGCGAGGGTATGCGCGTTTTCATGCTCGCAGGGTCAGGGGTGGATTGCGGTTCCGGTTCGGCTTTTTTTGGCTTAGGCGTCAGCTTAGGAACCACTGTTTCGTCGCGTGAAGACCAAGAGCTGCTTTCAGCGGCAGCCGGAAAGGCGTTCATTGCCAAAGCCGCACACAGCGCCGTTCCTGCAATCAGTCCTGACAGGAATAATTTCATGAGGCCGTCTCGGGAATTCGTAAGGCTGCCGAATACGCGCGAACGCGGTCGGCGGCGTCTTGTTCGGTGTCGGTGCTTGTTACGCTGACAGAAACGAAGTCGGCGCCTGAGGCGGCCAAAGCATGGGCGGCTTCGCTATCGGGTACATCGAACGCGACGCAGGGAACTTCGAAAAGCTCGCTCCACCAAGAGATGAGGTCGCGCTGGCGTTCCGCAGCCTTTTCCCGGTCTTCTACGTGAGGGGGAATCCCGAAGGCGACATAGTCGGCGCCGTTTTCGCCAAGCTCCATCGCATCGTGGCGGCTGCGGCCGGCATCGGCGCCGACGATGGCGACCGGTGCGGACTGTCGAGCGGTTTTAAATGAACGGATGATATTCGACGACCAGAGCAAATGTACGCCATCGGCGCCGAGCATGTCAGTTTCGCCGGTATCTGATGCGATGAGCACGGCAATGCCTTGCGCTTGCGCCAGGGCTATGAGCGGCCGCGCCGTTTCGGCCGCGATTTTCGCGCCTTGGCCGTGGCGCAGCAGGACGCTCGCAATTGGTGCTGCTTCGATCGCCACTGCAAGCACGCTTTTTGCCCGCGCGGCGGAAGCGTCGTCGATCTGAAAATCGAGATATAGGCTGGTCGGGGTAGACACGCGCCAAGACTCCAGTTTTTGAACGTTCAATTCAGTGCGGAATGCGGCGGAAACAAGAAGGCCGTCGATTGTCCGGGTTTCGTCCACTGGGTTGCAGCAAAGAGGGCTATACTCAAGACGAATTGGGTTTTAAGGGCCACAGCGCGGTTTTTTCGCCGGATTAGGGCTTTAACGCAGTTTACCAGTCTGCGGGAACGGGTCATGGTCGCCCATCTCTGAGTTTAGGCGTTTTTCCGCCAACTTGAGGGCTCACGTAGTGTCGGCAGGATCGGCATGCTGCGTCTCTCGCCCATCGGAGCCAAACGGGGAATGAAACAAGTCACGCTTCGCCTAATCGGCGTCAGTTTATTGGGGGTTTGCTGGGTCGGATGTGCGCCAGTAATGGCGGCAGAGACGACCACGCAGGATTCATCGAGCGGTACGACGACATACTTTCCGCAGAAGCCGAAGCCGGCAGCGGATGCTCCGGCAGTCGCGCCGACGACAACGGCCGCCATTCCGAAATCGGCTGATCCGCCGAAAAGCAACATAGAGCCTGCGGTCTCGCCCAAGAGCAGCGCCCATGATCCCGAGCCGGCCGTGACGGCAACGGTGACGCCGCCTGCGGCCGAAACGGCGCAACCGGCGCCGGCTGCAGTCGATGCCAAGCCGGCCGATGCAAAACCCACGGACGTCAAACCCGACACTGCACCGGCTCCGGCGACGACTGATACCGCTATCGTCACGCCGTCGACGGACGATAAGCCCGCTGCCGATAAAGGGCCCACGGATACGCCGGCCGCATCGCCTTCGCCGTCCACCGACAGCAAGCCGGACACCGCAGCCGCGCCGGCTGCGACGCCTCCTGCTGCTCCTGCCGCGACCGATACGGCTCAGCAGCCGAAGCCTGCCGAGACGACGCCGGTTGCTGCGCCGCCGGCACCGCCGCCGGTCAGTCCCGTCGTTCTTGCGGCACGGGCGAAGCTTTCGGATAAGTCGTTCGCCAGCGGCAGCGCCAACGATGACGTGGCGGCTGCGCGCGACTACTACGGTGACCGTACCGAGCCGCTTTGGGTTCATGGTGGTGAGTTCTCGCGCAAAGCGAAAGAGATCATCTCGACGTTGAGAGGCGCCGATGACTGGGGGCTCGATTCATCGGCCTTCGTTATTCCGGCGCTCGGCAACGGGTCGGCTTCGGAAGGAGCGGCGGATGCGCAGTTGACGCTTTCGGCGTTGAAATATGCGCGCTATGCGCGTGGCGGCCGTCTCGATCCCGTTTCACTCAGCAACATTCTCGATATGAAGCCGCCGGTTAAAGAGCCGAAGGTCGTCATGCGAGAGCTGGCAAGTGCGTCCGATCCGGGTGCTTATCTGCGTGGCCTCAATCCGAAGCACATCGGCTTCGAGCGTCTTCGTCAAGCGCTGTTGAAGGCACGTGGCGGCGCGACCGAGGTGGCAGATGAGCCCGTCGATCCGGCGCTTCTCGTCAAATTGCCGACGAAGGGCAAAACGCTAAAGCGCGGAGTCAAGGACGATCAGGTTTCGCTGCTGCGCCAGCGGCTGAAGGTTCCTGCCGACAATCCGTCGAACGATCGCGTGTATGATGATCAGCTCGCGGATGCCGTTCGGGCGTTTCAGCAGGCGAACGGTCTCAAGGCCAATGGCGTTGTGACCAACCGCGTGCGCACTGCTCTCAACAGTGAGGGGCAGCCCCAGAAGCGCAGAGCGAGCCCGTCGGAAAACGTCGACCGCATCATTGTCAACATGGAGCGTTGGCGGTGGCTGCCGGCCAATCTCGGCAAGTTCTACGTCATGAACAACATCCCCGAGTTCACGAGCGAGATCTGGAAGGATGATCGCATCGAGTTCAAGCAGAGGATCGTTGTCGGGCAGCCGTCGTGGCCGACGCCGTTGCTAACTTCCAAGATGCAGTATGTGATCTTCCGCCCGAGTTGGGGCATGCCGGACGGCATCAAAGCCAAGGAGCTTATGCCCCGCCTCCGGCAGGCATCCGGCAATTCCGGCTTCGGGTTCTTTGATCAGTTGTTCGGGGGCGGCGGCGGATATAGCGGCGCCGATGTGATCCAGGCTTATAAGCTGCAGGTCTACTACAACGGCCAGAAGGTCGACCCCAACTCGGTCAACTGGAGAACGGCAGACGTTCGGCAATACAGCTTCATCCAGCCACCGGGGCCGGACAATCCGCTCGGCATGGTGAAGTTCCGTTTTCCGAACAGACATGACGTCTACATGCACGACACACCGGAGAAGGGTCTTTTCAGCGCGAGTTCCCGGGCTTTGAGTCACGGCTGCATGCGCGTGCAAGATCCGCGTCGGACAGCTGAGGTCATTCTCGGAGAAGACAAAGGTTATTCGGCCGAAAAGGTCGGAGAGCTTTGGAACAGCGGCGCAAGTGTCACGCTGTCGAAAGAGGTGCCCGTCTATCTCGTCTATTTCACCGCTCGCGTGGGGGATGACGGTCGGATGGAAAACTTCTCCGACGTCTATGGCATCGACAGCCGGGTGATGTCCGCAATACGGGGACGTCCTGTCCGCTTCATTGCGCAGGAAGCGATCGATCCGACAGAAGCTTCAGAGCCTGGTGCCAGCGCGTTCGATCCGCCGGACGATCCTCGACCGACCCGCCGGAGCGCAAAGAAGAACAACAATCCGATCCAGGATGCGCTTTCCAATATTTTTCTGAACTAAGCGCAGCCGGGATAGACGTTAAAAATGGGCGGATCTTTCGATCCGCCCCTTTTTTGTTTCAGGCTGTGCCTGGGATTTGTGCGTCCCTTTATCAGGCCGCTTTTTCGAGCTTCTGGTCCCATTTGCCGAGAGCGGCCAAGCTGTTCATCTTGGCGCGATGCGTGAAGGCGCGCTGGCCGGCGGCGACGTTCTCGGATTTGCCGCCCCACGCCTGGATCGCAGCAGCTTGCAGCGCGCGGCCATAAGAGAACGTCAGTGGCCAGGGAAGCGGACCGGACGCGTTCATGAGCGAAAGATGCTCGGTTGCCGCCTCGTCCGACTGGCCGCCCGACAGGAAGGCAATGCCAGGAACGGCTGCCGGGACCGTGGCCTTCAGGCACTTCACCGTTTTTTCCGCCACTTCCGCCGCGCTCGCCTGCTTTGAGCATTTCTGTCCCGAAATAATCATATTCGGCTTCAGCACGATGCCTTCGAGATTGACGCGCGCGTCGTAGAGTTCGCGGAACACGGTGCGAAGCGTCCACTCGGTGACGCGATAGCATTCGTCGATATCGTGGCCGGAATGCTCGCCGTCCATCAAGACTTCTGGTTCGACGATCGGAACGATGTTGGCTTCCTGGGCCAGGGCTGCGTAACGTGCCAGTGCGTGGGCGTTGGCCTTGATGCAGTTCCAGGTTGGCATGCCGTCGGCGATGGTGATGACGCCGCGCCACTTCGCGAAACGGGCGCCCAGCTTGTAATATTCGGCGAAGCGTTCGCGCAGGCCGTCGAGACCTTCTGTGACGGTTTCGACTTTCGAGGTTGGCCCGGCGAGCGGCTTGGCGCCCATGTCGACCTTAATGCCGGGAAGCGAGCCGGCGGCCTTCATGATGTCAACGAGCGGAGTACCGTCCTTCGCCTTCTGGCGGATCGTCTCATCATACAGAATAACGCCCGAGACATAATTCTTCATGCCCTCGGTGGCGCGGAACAGCATCTCGCGGTAGTCGCGGCGGCTGTCTTCGGTCGACGTCAGTTTGATCGTGTCGAACCGCTTTTTGATCGTGCTCGTGCTTTCGTCAGCGGCCAGAATGCCTTTGCCGGGCGCAACGAGAGCGCGGGCGATGTCTTCCAGTTTTTCGCTCATACTTGCCTCCGTAGGCCGTTTAATAATGAAACGCACAATAACGGGCGCCGTTCACCGGCGCCCGACCTAAAATCTTGATTAAATCAGCTTGGCCATTGCGACTGCGGTGTCGGCCATGCGGTTCGAGAAGCCCCATTCATTGTCGTACCAGGAAACGACGCGAACGAAGTTGCCGTCAATGACTTTGGTCTGGTCAAGAGCGACGGTCGATGATGACGGATCGTGGTTCAGGTCCATCGACACGAGCTTGTCCTTCGTAACAGTCAGGATGCCCTTGAGGCGGTTCGATTTCGTTGCCTCGACGATGGCATTGTTCACTTCTTCTGCCGTCGTGTTCCGCTTGGCGACGAACTTGAAGTCGATCAGCGAGACGTTGGGCGTCGGCACGCGCATCGATGCGCCGTCGAGCTTGCCGCTGAGTTCGGGGATGACAAGGCCGACGGCCTTGGCGGCACCGGTCGTCGTCGGGATGATGTTCAGCGCAGCGGCGCGCGCCCGGTAGAGATCCTTATGCAGGGTGTCGAGCGTCGGTTGGTCACCCGTGTAGGAGTGGATCGTCGTCATGAAGCCATGAGCGATGCCGACGGCGTCGTTGAGCACATGGACGACCGGCGCGAGGCAGTTCGTTGTGCACGAGGCGTTAGAGACGACGAGGTGATCCTTCGTCAGCTTGTCGTCGTTGACGCCGAAGACGACCGTCAGGTCGGCGTTATCGGCCGGGGCAGAGACGAGCACGCGTTTGGCGCCGGCTTCGAGATGCGCCTTGGCCTTTTCCTTGGAGGTGAAGATGCCGGTGCATTCCAGCGCGATATCGACGCCCATGGCCTTATGGGGCAGCTCGGCAGGGTTCTTGATGGCCGTTACCTTGATCGGGCCGGTGCCGGCGTCGATCGTATCGCCATCGACTTTCACTTCCTTCGGGAAGCGGCCGTGCACGCTATCGTAGCGGAGCAGGTGAGCGTTGGTTTCGACGGGACCGAGATCGTTGATGGCGACGACTTCAATGTCGGTCCGCCCGCTCTCGATGATTGCGCGCAGCACGTTGCGACCAATGCGGCCGAAACCGTTGATCGCGACCTTCACAGCCATTCTTGGAGATCCTCCGGGTATGAGAAACCATGACGGACCCGGACGAGTTGCGGGCTCGTCGCCGTCAGTCTCGAGGTTTTGCGGGTCTTTAACGTCACTTGGTGGCCGCCTGTCAATCAGGCAACCCCTGTGCTTTGGGTTACGCTCCTAGGATTCTTTTCAGTCAGCAGGGGGCAAACACGGTCTCGTTTATTGACGACATTTACCTTAGCCACGTAACTTAACGCGCAAGCAAAGGTGATCGATGCGTCAATCGTGTCGCCCGAGAGGGCGATGAGAGGCCATGACTGAACGCAACACCGTTAAGATCAAGCGCGCGGAAGACCTGAAGTCTGCCCGCAAACCGTCGGGCGACCTCAATTTGCGGTCGGAAAACGCGCGCCTCCGGGCCGAGCTGGCGACCGCTCAACAGCGTATCGCGGAGCTTGAGCAGCGGACTGCCGACGCCCTCAATCGCATTGATTGGGTTCTCGATTCGCTCCATAGTCTGCCTGAGAGCGAGTCATCGTGAGCGTCGTTCAGGGGGAGACCGGCTGGGATGCCGGGCAGGATGGCTGAAGTCCCTTTCACCTTCAATCAACGCACTTATCGGTTCCAGTGTGAGGAACACGATGAGCGGCGCCTGAGGGACATCGTCGGGTATTTTACTTCCAAACTGGACGAACTGGTCCGCGAGCACGGGGCCGTCGGTGACGAACGTCTGATCCTGATGGCGGCGCTGATGATCACGGACGAGCTTTTCGACACCCGGGCCGATGTTGACGACTTGCTTGGCGGCGGTACTTCCGAGCTTCGCACGGCGGCTATCCGCACCTTGGAAGCCGACGAAATCGCCGAACCTGAGAAACGGCGCGCCAAGGGCTAAAAAGCTTCAAGACCCCACGGGCCGGTATACAAACTGCCGCTGCCACTGGATTTTTGCCCGGCGTTCACATACATCAGCAGGTGCTGCGGGGCTCGTCAGGGACAATATGACCCGGGGGCCTATAAGATCCGCACGGGCGCTGTCCCTGACCGGAGCCGTGGCTCCGGACACATGGTGCCCACCTACGCTCGTAGGGACCACGCGGGATCATCGTCTCAACGGCCTTCGCGGCATTATTCCTTTCAGAGTCATCTTGGGTTAGACAGCGAAGTGATGGCGGACGCAAAAAAAGAGCTGCGCGCCGAAGCGCTTCTGCGTCGCAAGGAAGCCTTCGAGCGCCACGGACCGGAGGCGAGCCGGATGATTGCCGCCCAAGGTCTCGATTTCCTTGGCATAAAGCCAGAGGCGACCGTGTCGGGTTTCGCTGCGATCCGCGACGAAATCAATCCGACACCACTGATGACTTGGCTGCAAGCCGAAGGCTTCCGTCTGGCGCTGCCGGTCATGCAGGGACGGGGCAAGCCGCTGGTCATGCGTTCGTGGTCGCCCGGAGACGTGATGGCGCCCGCGGCCTGGGGGATTGCCGAGCCGACCGATGATAAGCCTGAGGTTGATCCGGACGTCGTGCTGGTTCCACTTCTGGCGTTCGACGCCCGTGGTTATCGTCTCGGCTACGGCGGCGGCTTTTATGACCGCACGCTCAGCCGCTTGCGAAAACTAAAGCGTATCGTCGCCGTCGGACTGGCCTATGACGAACAAAAGGTCGACGCGGTGCCTACTGAAAGCTATGACGAAAAACTCGACTGGGTCCTGACTCCGTCAGGCCCCCAAAAATGCCAATAATTCTGGTCGGACTATTTCATGCGTCTGCTGTTTCTCGGAGATATCGTCGGCCGTGCGGGCCGGACGGTGGTGTGCGATGCGTTGCCCGGCCTCATCAGGCGCTTCGGCTTGGATTTCGTCGTCATCAACGGTGAGAATTCTGCGGGCGGTTTTGGCATTACGGAAGCGATTTTCAATGATCTGATCGATGCTGGCGCCGATTGCGTGACGCTGGGCAATCATGCGTTCGATCAGAAAGACACGCTCGTCTTCATCGAGCGGCATGACAGGCTGATCCGGCCGCTCAACTATCCGAAGGGTACGCCGGGAAGGGGCGCGACGCTTCTGCAGTCGAAGAATGGCGCGGACGTGCTCGTCGTCAATGCGATGGGTCGCGTGTTCATGCCGGAAAACGACTGCCCGTTTCGCGCCGTCGATAATGAGCTGGCGGCCTGCGCGCTTAAGCGCGAAGCCGATGCCGTCATCATCGACTTTCACGCCGAGGCGACGAGCGAGAAGCAGGCAATGGGCTTTTTCCTCGACGGACGCGTCAGTCTCGTCGTTGGAACGCATACGCACACGCCTACGGCCGATGGGCGAATTCTGCCGAGCGGTACGGCGTATCTTTCCGATGCGGGAATGTGTGGCGACTACAACTCCGTGCTCGGCATGGATCCCGAGGAGCCGATCAATCGGTTCCTGACGCGCATCCCGCGCAGCCGCTATGAGCCGGCAGTCGGACCGGGAACGATTTCAGGGTTTGCCGTCGATACGGACGATGCCACCGGATTAGCGGTTCATGCCGCCCCGCTCCGGCTCGGTCCGCATCTGGAACACTCGATGCCTGCTTTCTGGACAGAAACGGTCGCCTGAACGGGGCTTTGAAGGGCCGCCCTTGACCAGCGCACGGCCGTTGCGCAAAAGACGGGGCCTCAGCACAATTCTAAAACGCAACGAGCTCGAGCATGGCTGGCCATTCGCAATTCAAGAACATCATGCACCGCAAGGGCAAACAGGACGCCATGCGTTCGAAGCTCTTTGCGAAGCTCGCGCGCGAGATCACGGTGGCTGCGAAGTCAGGCACGCCTGATCCGGACATGAACCCCAGGCTGCGGCTGGCGATCCAGGAAGCGCGCGCCGAGAATATGCCGAAGGACAACATCGAGCGCGCCATCAAAAAGGCGGCAGGCGGCGACCTCGCGAACTACGAAGCGGTTCGCTATGAGGGTTACGCGCCGGGCGGCGTGGCGGTGATCGTTGAAGCCTTGACCGACAACCGCAATCGCACGGGCGGCGTCGTTCGCAGCGTGTTCACGAAGTACAACGGTAATCTGGGCGCGACGGGCTCCGTCAGCCACATGTTCAATCATATCGGCGAGATCGCCTATAAACCGGCGGCTGGGTCTGCCGAGGCTGTGCTCGAAGCCGCGATCGAGGCGGGCGCTGACGACGTTCAATCGGACGAGAACGGCCATCTGATTACGACGGCATTCGAATCTCTCGGCACGGTCGCTGGCGAGCTTGAGAAGAAACTCGGCGAAGCCCAGAGCGTCAAAGCCGTCTGGAAGCCGAACCTGTCGACGTCGGTCGATGAAGATAATGCGCAGACCATCATGAAGATGCTTGGCGCGCTCGAAGACGACGACGACGTGCAGAACGTCTACGCCAACTTCGAAATTTCCGACGAAGTGTTGAAGAAGCTGACGGCGGCCTGAGGTGTCAGGTCTGGGTCGGATCGATGCCGAGGGCTTTGAGCTATACGGCGCCGTAGAACACGCCGAACGTCATCGCCA
>JAFECH010000330.1 GCA_018242255.1 Pseudomonadota bacterium
CCCTCGTCCACGCCCGCAAACTCCGGAGGCTGCGATTCGACGATGATCGTTCCTCCGAGGCTGTCGCCGCCCTTGCTGACGGGCGTAACTCCCGCGATGACATCAGCGACCGCCACCTGCGACGGATCGATGTAGGAAAGCGGCGGGTTCATGTGGTTGGTACAGGCCGGCGAGATGACCATGCCGTTGACCAGAACCTTCACCCGATCATCATTGAGACCGTTGATAGTCGGCAGGCTCGAAATACCCCCAGATGTAAAGACACTGACACCGGGCACCTTCGTCAGCATCTGCGCCGTATCGCTGGTGCTCGGAAGCTGCGATTGGATCGCTTTGCCAGAAAGACGCGTGGTCGTCATCGGTACGGCCAAGTCTTTCGACCCGCCCCCGTCAACGGCGTCAGTTCCCCGCGATTCGAAGAGCGGCATCGATTGCGGTGGCGAAGGCTGGGCTTCTTGGTCCGTGCTCTGAGTTTCCGAAGATTGAATCTTCTTGCTTACGATCCTTTTGGGTGATCGCTTCTTGGCTTCCTGTTTTACCACCACTGGCGGCATCGCCTTCGGTGCGCTTGGATCTTCCTGCGCCGCTGCCTGTCCACACGGAAGACTTAAGGCAATAATGGTTGTGGCAGCTGCTCCGAGCAACTGCGCTCGCTGGCTATAATACATATGACATTCCCCCCGATCGACTGCGCTCACGCCCGGACACGCCGAAACGCCGCCAATCAATCCTTGAATTGAGCTGATTGAGATGTGCCGGATCGCCCGGAACGATTGGGACAATCCTATCGTCGTCAGACGAGAGACGGCGGGCCGCGGCTTCGCGCTCTGATGGGAAAAACGACAGCAATATGCGCTGTCTCAATAGCGTCGATCCTCTGACCAATATCGGACGACGGGCGGACGACGGGGTCCGTCCCCATCACGGCAAGCTGAAATGCCGCCAAGCCTTTGCAGAACGGGCAGCTCGGGCCTTTGCCGCCGGGCTCCGGCGCCTTTTTACCGCTCTCGCAAATGAAATTGGCAAAGCTTCCGTAATCGGCGGCAAAGAGAACGTGATTGAATTCGGAAACGATGTGGTTCGGAAGAAGAGACGCGAAGTGCATCACACACAGCAGCGCGAACGCCGCTGAGATGATGTGACGTCTCCCT
>JAFECH010000331.1 GCA_018242255.1 Pseudomonadota bacterium
CGACGTGCGGGCGCGTGTACATCGGCGCGGAGTTCGCGAGCACCGGTACGGGCAGATCGGCTTCGACTTCGCCCTTGTGTTTGATGATCATGCGCTGGGTATCGGTGGTGTGCCCGATGACGGCGAAGTCGAGGCCCCATTTCTCGAAGATCGCTTTTGCGTCCGCCTCGCGTTCGGGCTTCAGGATCATCAGCATGCGTTCCTGGCTTTCCGAGAGCATCATCTCGTAAGCGGTCATGCCGGTTTCGCGTTGGGGGACGAGGTCGAGGTTCAGTTCGATGCCGACGCCGCCTTTGTCGGCCATTTCCGACGTCGACGACGTGAGGCCGGCGGCGCCCATGTCCTGGATGGCGATGATGCTATCGGTTGCCATCAGTTCGAGGCAGGCTTCGATCAACAGCTTTTCGGTGAAAGGGTCGCCGACCTGCACGGTCGGCCGCTTTTCATCCGACTTCTCGTCGAACTCGGCGGATGCCATCGTCGCGCCGTGGATGCCGTCGCGGCCCGTCTTCGAGCCGACGTAGACGACGGGGAGGCCGACGCCTTTCGCAGCGGAGTAGAAAATCTTGTCGGTCTTGGCGAGGCCGACGCACATGGCATTGACGAGGATGTTGTTGTTGTAGCCTTCGTCGAAGTTCGTCTCGCCGCCGATGGTCGGAACGCCCGTGCAGTTGCCGTAATGCGCGATGCCCGCGACGACGCCGGAAACGAGGTGGCGGGTCTTGGCGTGGTCTGGCGCGCCGAAGCGCAGCGCGTTCATGTTGGCGACGGGGCGGGCGCCCATCGTGAAGACGTCGCGCATGATGCCGCCGACGCCGGTCGCGGCGCCCTGGAACGGTTCGATGTAGGAGGGGTGGTTGTGGCTTTCCATCTTGAAGACGACGGCGTCGCCATCTCCGAGATCGACCACGCCCGCGTTCTCGCCGGGACCTTGGATCACCTGGGGTCCCGACGTCGGAAGCGTCTTCAGCCAGACGCGGGAAGATTTGTAGGAGCAGTGCTCGCTCCACATGACCGAGAAAATGCCGAGTTCGCAGATCGACGGCTCGCGGCCGAGGATTTCGAGCAGACGCTCGTACTCATCCGGTTTCAGGCCGTGTTCGGCAACGATTTGCGGGGTGATCTTGCTGGTGGTGGTCGTCTCG
>JAFECH010000332.1 GCA_018242255.1 Pseudomonadota bacterium
CTGTCGACGTCGCGATGCGCCAGGTTCGTGATCTCACCTCTTACTACCTCGAAATTGATCGTGTCCGTGCGCTTCAACTCGGTGTGACGCCCCAGGATGCAGCCTCTGCGCTTCTTGCCGCTCTTGGCGCTTCCGGGACCGTCTCGCCAAGTTATTGGGAAGATCCTGCGCAAGGCACTTCCTACACGGTTCAGGTGATCGCACCTCCCATCAATCTCACATCTCTCGAGCAATTGCTCAATACGCCAGTACGTCCATCAGCAGGCGGCGGCACGGTAAGCTTGCGCGCCTTTGCCTCTCTGCAAGTGCGCCGGATCGCCGCGAACATTGACCGTACGACGTTGAAGCCGACGATTACTTTGCTCGCCAATATCCAAGGTCGCGACCTCGGTAGCGTTTATAGCGACATCCGTTCTCTTGTTGCCGATATGCAGTCAAGCCTGAAGCCCGGCAACCACATAGAAATCGCCGGGCAAGCTCAGGCGATGGATCAAGCCTACGCCGAGATGCTCGGCGGCCTCATGATGGCGTCCATCTTCGTTTACCTGGTGATGGTTGTAAATTTTCAATCGTGGATCATGCCGGGCGTAGCCATGGGCGGTTTGCCCATTGCCATTTCTGGGGCGCTGCTCGCCCTTTTTATCACCGGGACGCCGCTATCGGTTCCAGCTCTAACGGGACTCATTATGGTGATCGGCGTCTCGACCGCAAACAGCGTTCTCGTGACCAGTTTTGCGCGTGACCGTCTGCGACAGGGGGAGACACCGGCACAGGCAGCTATCGACGCGGCTCGCACACGATTACGTCCGGTTCTTATGACTGCAACGGCCATGATCGTCGGTATCCTGCCGATGGCGCTCGGCCACGGCGAAGGCGGCGAGCAAAACGCTCCTCTCGGTCGCGCCGTGGTCGGAGGCCTCGTCTTGGGGACGTGTGCGACGCTGACGTTCGTGCCCTTCTTGTTCGCATCTTTTGCTGGACGCGTCCGCCGACACACCGTCGATGCCGACGACCCGTCGCATCATCAATCATCTGTAGTTGTCCCTGGGGAATGAACAAGGAGTTCCACATGACCCGCAAGTTCCTCGCACGGGCTGGTTTGGTTTTCGTCGTTGCTGCTGGCGCAGGGCTCGCCGTTTGGACG
>JAFECH010000333.1 GCA_018242255.1 Pseudomonadota bacterium
GCCTGGCCGGTGAACTTGACGTGGCTGCCGAGCGTTGAGCCGAGGTCTGTGACGTAGGCATTCGACTCAGCGCCGTCGTCCCACCACATAACCTGCTGGCCAACCCAACCCGACACGGTCAGCGAAACCTTGCGGTTGCCCTTACGTGCCGTGGTCGCTTCTAGTTCTGCAATGCGCTCTTCGAGATCTGCGCAGCAGTTGCCGCCCAAGTCCGCCGCAGATGCGTTCGTCGCGGCGAAACCGCCAGCGAGGACGCCTGCAGCGACCAAAGCGCCTACCCTCATCTTCCTCATTCTACCTTCTCCCGTCTTCAATCACTTCTAGTAGTGGACGCGGTACTTGGCATTCGCCGTATTGTCGGCCGCATCGAAAGCGATCCACGGCGCAACACCTTCCGAGTGACGTCGCCGCTTGCGGGGAAAGTCCGTGATTCGTGGGTTGGCAACAATTGCGGTTTGCGAAACTGCCGCGACGAATCCGACAATGTGGCGCACCGGCAACTAGCCGGAATGTTGGGCAATCGCTCAAAAACTAGGACAAATGCTTGTTTTTACACGCAATAAACTTGTGCAGGCGTCTGAAGTCCCACAGTGAGTTTTCCACGCATCAGGCGGGCTCTGTGCACACAAACAAAAAGGCCGCCCGGTGAGGAGCGGCCTTCGATTTGTCGTTTGATGGCTTTGTGGCGGCGATCAGAAGTTGATCAGAGCGCCCATGCCGACGTACTGGAAGTTATCGTACGCGATGCCATCAGTGTTGTTATCGCTATAGTCGAGGTGGCGATACTTGACCCAGATCGACATCGCAGCCGAGTCGATTTCCTGGACGATGCCACCGCCGATGACTTCCGTGCGATCGTGGGTTGCGTCGAGGCCAGCGAGTTCAGACTGCGAGAAGGCGCCCGAACCTCTAACGTTTTCGTACTCACCGTACAGAACCGTGTGACCAAGCGGCGTCCAGCGCTGACGGATACCGGCCTTGCCGTACCAGGTTTCGGACTGACCTGAACCAGCAAAATCGTAATCGTCATGGCCATAGGCACCGTAAGCGAACAAGCCCGTCGGGATATGTTCGACGTAAGCGCCAGCCTGGAAGTACCGCTGGGTTACGCCCGAGATGCCCGCGTTCAGGT
>JAFECH010000334.1 GCA_018242255.1 Pseudomonadota bacterium
ATCATAGGACATAACGGCATCGTGGGGGTGCCGGATGATTTCGATGCGCAGCTTGCATCCTATGTCGATACCGTCCGCACAGCAGGTTGTGACGCGTGCTGAATAGCGATGCGGCCGCCTTATCCCGCGCTAGGTCCGAGGACCAATTTAATTCGCGAATTGCGGCTAGGGCGGAGATGTCGTGTTTAGGATGATATTTTCTCTTCCGGTGCGGGTGACTCTGAATGAAGCGCCGCGCGCAACAAAGAACCGCCGAGCAGACCCACGACCATGGCCGATACAAAAATGATGGGTTCGCCCCGACCAAGGCCGAGCGCGGCGATCGCAGAACCTGGACAGAAGCCCGCGATCCCCCAACCGATCCCGAAAACTGCGGCGCCGATGACCAACGGAAAGTCGACAACGCGCGCTAGCGGCAGATGGAACGAACGATCAAAAAGAGGTGCCCCGCGCTTCCGTGCAAGCCAGTAGCCAGTCGCCGTGACGAGAAGGGCACCTCCCATGACGAAGGCGAGCGAGGGATCCCATGTCCCCGTCACGTCGAAGAAGTTCAAGACTTTGGAGGGATTGATCATGCCGGAGATTGTCATCCCCGCTCCAAAAACGAGGCCAAACAGATAGCATAACACCGGGCGTATCATGGTGCTCCTCCCAACACATGGCGCAAGATGAAGACCGTCGCTCCAGCAGCAAGCATAAACGTGAGCGTCGCTACGATGGAGCGCACTGAAAGCCGAGAGTTCCCGCAGATCCCATGACCGGAGGTGCATCCCGAGGCGAGGCTCACGCCTAAGCCGACGATCAATCCACTGACCGCCAGCGTCAGCGCCGGCGTTGCCGTTGAGAACGGGACATCAAGTTTGGCGAACCGTTGAAGGAGAAACGGCGCGCTTGCAATTCCAATCAGAAACGCGAACCGCCATACGAAGCCGCCCCCCGCGTTCGTGAGCATGCCTTGGATCATGCCGGAGATGCCCGCAATTCGTCCGTAGAAGACCATAAGCAGGGCGGCTGCGGCGCCGATCAACAGTCCTCCCTCGAACGATTGCAGGGGTGTGAAATCCGTCATGGTCGCTCCTTCATCCGAATTCAGGCGTCATCCCAAGGCGCTCCCACCAG
>JAFECH010000335.1 GCA_018242255.1 Pseudomonadota bacterium
GATACGGTGCAGTCGGCGCTCTCGACCTATGGGGCCATTTGGGATCAGGAAGCGCGGCGTCAGGAATACAGCAAGAGCCTCGCGTCGCTGACCACTCGAGAGCGGGAAGTCTTAAACCTCATGCGCTCCGGCAAGCCGAATAAGGTGATCGCCGCCATTCTCAAGATTTCAGTGCGCACGGTCGAAGGCCACCGCGCCACGATCATGAGCAAGACCGGATCAAAATCGCTCGGCGAACTCATTGAAATGCTGCACGCAAATTCATAATACGTGCTAGCGCTTCAGATACGCCCGCGGCGAGGATTTCTGCAACGCAGCACGCGAACTTGGTACGGTTTTTCTCGTTTACACCGAGACTGCCGTTAAAATACGTGGACAGGTCCGCGTTTTCACGGGCTTCCATCCTAGCAAATCATGACGCAGCCTTGTGACAGAGCGTGTCACGAACGGCGATAACGGGCACCGTGAAGCCGGGGGCATTCGCAATTCTTTAATGGCTGAGAGCAGCGAAAAAAGTCGCTCTCCAATAAAAGCCTGGCCAAAGGCAACATCGCTCCATGGCAACGAAGGTACAGATCGGACTGTCTCCACTCATCGGCGTAGCACGAGCGGAAAGCATTCTTGCACGCTTTAAATCAAGAAGTCCGACGACCGAGCGCGTCTATTGCGAAACAGGTATCGATAAGCTTCATTCGCGCCTAGTACGTGGTCTCCTCGACGTCATTATTGTCCCGAGCGATTCCCACACGCTTGCTCCGGCCGATTGCGTGCGTCTTCCGTTGATGTCCGATCAGCTAATGTTCGTGCCCCGCTCTTCGGAGCGAGCCAATTGGCTCGGTATCGAGGGTGTTACCGTCAAAGATATTGCCAACGAAAAATTTATATTAATACCCGATATTTGCGGCCTAACCCGCGCTACGCTGAAGCTCTTTCAGTCGATAGGCGCCTCACTAAGTCGATGCTCTGGGCAGGCCAGCAGCTACAATTCTATTCTTGAATGGAGCAACGTTTCGCTCGCTTCTGGGATCCTTCCGATTTCAAAAGTCCGGAATTTTCAGGGGCTGGTGATCCCAATCCTCGATGGTGGCCACCCAGTCGTTATCGAGTACAGCATCA
>JAFECH010000336.1 GCA_018242255.1 Pseudomonadota bacterium
GACGATGATGACCGAACGCGAGATGCAGCCCGGCCACGCCGCGCCGCCGTTCGACGGCCAGCGCATGGTCTATGGCGGGTTCGCGCCGATCGTGGAAGGGTGACCTTCGACCTCCTCTCCTCCGCTAGGGGGAGAGGTTGGGAGAGGGGGTTAAAGGCTTGTGATTGGGTAGCGAATGCCGCGCCAGCGTGATTTTCTGTAGAGATCACGATCTCTTTTCTTGAGTGCTTGTAGTGCCACTCGAGTTCTATCAACGGCGAATAGAGGCACGCTTCTGACATGACATTCGTTTGTGATGCGACCTTTCAATGTGTCAAAATCATCAAGCTGTTCAAAAATAGTGAAGCGGCGATTTAATCCCTGAATAGAAATAGAGACTTCATCGATGAATTGTCGGTCTATGTAGTTTCTACTGGTCCGTTTCTCGACGAGTACGATTTCATTCCAGCGAATGATGTCATTTTGCAGCAAAGACGAACGACGAATGCCATCGGCCACAAGCTCGAAGGACTGTAGATATGCGACAGCTCGAGGAACGCACGCCATCATCAGCACAATCCAACCGGCTACTAGCGCTATATCAAAGCCGATGGAAGTCCTCGCGAAATCAACGTTCGTGTGTCCCATCCCTATTAGTTGCAGAATGGCCACTACTGCAGTCGGGATGACGAGAGCAAAAATGGAAACAATTGCTGGACCCAAGCTGTTTGAAACGACACGGCGTGGATATCTGAAGTTTTTTTCCACCTGCGTTAACCTAAGGGCGAAACGCTCTATTTTCCTAACCAGAGTATTGTGAAGATCCAGCTTCGTTCGCGTAAGCTGGTGATCCAATAAAATCATTTAGTAGGCCCGGAACTTCCTGCAACGGCTTCGACAGCAAATCCATACCCGCTCCCTTTGTTTGGGCGAGCGCATCAATAACTTCTCCCACGCCGCGTTGTTCTAGTGCAGCAATTCCACCTGGGACTTGCCTACTCGCGGGCGTCTTCATCGCCGCCTCATGCGCATACTGGCTCACTGGATCAATTGAGTCCGGACCCTAGCGGGGGAGAGGAACAGGAGATTCAGCGCTTGTTGCGGCGCAGGTCCTCGATGTCCTT
>JAFECH010000337.1 GCA_018242255.1 Pseudomonadota bacterium
CGATCAGCCGATCAGCCGATCAGCCGATCAGCCGATCAGCCGATCGGCCGCGCCGTCGCTCGCGGCTTGATATGCAGGTGTTTGGCCGCGTGTGCCTTGACGAGGCGCTTGCCAAACCCCGCGGCCCGTCGTGCCTGATAAATGTTCGCCAGGAAAAGATTGGCGACGCGCGACCAATCGTGTCGCATGGCCTGCACCCGCACCTGATCGCGGTCGAGCTTTAAAGCGGCGAGCGCCGCTGCCCGCAGATCTTCGTCGAGGCACCCCGTCACACCGGGTGTCACGACATCGATCGGCCCCGTCACCGGATAGGCGGCAACACCGAGGCCGGACGCCATTGCTTCGAGCAATACGAGCCCGAACGTATCGGTGCGGCTTGGAAACACGAACACGTCGGCGTTGGAATATTCCCGTGCCAGGTCTTCGCCCGTCTTGGCACCCTTGAAGATGACGTCGGGGTAGCGACTGCGAAGATATCCGAGGATCGGCCCATCGCCGACGACAATCTTGCGACCCGGCAGATCGAGATTGAGGAACGCCTCGACGTTCTTTTCGCGCGAGACGCGGCCGACGTAGAGGAATGTCGGCCCGGCTTCGGCATCGCGCCCATCGGCGTCGCGCTTCGGGCGCGGCTTGAATTGTGCGGTATCGACGCCGCGCGACCACAGCATCGGCCGCCGGAATCCGCGTTTTGACAACTCGGTCTTCAGCGACCTTGTCGCGACGAACATGCCGATACCGGGCCGGTGGAACCAGCGCTGAAACGCGTAGCTGATCCACGCGGGCAAGCCGGTGTACGCCTCGATGTATTCCGGAAACCGCGTATGGAAGGACGTCGTGAAGCGAATGCCCTTGCGCAGGCAAACGCCGCGCGTCGCAAGTCCGATCGGCCCTTCGGTCGCGATGTGGACGTGATCGTAGTTGCCTTGCTTCAGGAGTGCCGCTACCTGCGACCGGCGCGCCAGTGCCAGCCTTATCTCGCGATAGCCAGGGCAGGGCAGCGTCGCAAAATCCAGCGGCGACAGGATCGTCACCGTATGTCCGGCAGCTTCGAGCTCACGCTTCAGATTTTCGTAGGTGCGCACTACGCCGTTGACCTG
>JAFECH010000338.1 GCA_018242255.1 Pseudomonadota bacterium
TCGATCGCCTGAATCGTCTTTCCCATGTCGGCGCGCTGCGCGACAGGGATTTGAGGTTGGGAGAGGCATTCACGCAAATCCGTTTTGCCTGATCGAGGGGGGATGTTGGATGACTGAGACTGCAGAGCCAATGCGCCAAGGCGCGACGTGCCATGAAGTGCGCCAAGGCCGCTGACAATGCCGCCGCCATCAATGTGACAACAAGAGTCTCGGGCTAAAATTTCACACACATGCCCAAATAGAAGCGCGTCAAAACGGCAGGATTCGCCTAACAGAGGACGACGAGGAGTCTTCAAGTCGCTGTCGAAAGCAGTGAATGATGCCAGCTCTTCGCTTTGAAGGACCGTCTACGTGTTTCAAGATGCACTGATCAGTGAGGTCGTTCACCCAAGCATACCGTTAAGTGACCGAATCTTCGAGCCATTTATTGGTGAGTGGGACCTCCGCGTCCGGTGGTACGTTGAGGGCAACCTCGCTCGCGAGATGGCCGGGGAGTGGTCTTTTTCGCGTGTTTTGGAAGGACGTGGGATACAGGACGTGTGGATCGTCCCGCCCCGCGGGCAGCGAAATGCAGAAGAGCTGTATGAGTATGGAACCAGCGTACGGTTCTATGAGCCAAGCCTACAAGCATGGCGATCGACATGGATAGGTCCAATGCATGGTATGGTGCAGACCTTCTTAGCTCAACGAGACGGCGACAATATCGTGTTAGCAACTAAGCCTCAAACCGAAGGTGCATTGCGGTGGGTGTTCTCCGACATCACGGCTCAGGAGTTTCATTGGCATAATTATGTATACAGGCGCGGCGTATGGCAGCTCCAGCAAGACTTCCTTTGTACCCGAAAGGGTTGACTTAGCGGCGGTTTGCGGTCGGTCGCGCAGGATTACCGCTAAGCGGGCGTGGCTCTGGAACTCCGCGCCTTCGAAAATGCGCGATCTGTGGCGATGACGTGCTCGACCATCGGGGCGATCAGCTTGACCGGGTCGTCGATAGGGCTTGGTGCAAAAAAACTCGTCCCGGGAATCTTTTCGATCGCCTGAATCGTCTTTCCCATGTCGGCGCGCTGCGCGACAGGGATTTGAG
>JAFECH010000339.1 GCA_018242255.1 Pseudomonadota bacterium
GACAACCCACGCTCCGATGGCGGCAAACGCCATATGGCAAAGGGAAATCAAGCCTGCCTGACCGGTCACCAGGCCTAACGACCTCACGATTATCGCGGTGATGACGCCCGAGGTGGCCAAGTAGACAAAATAGGGAGGAATAACAAAAGCGAGCCCGGTTAGGATGCAGAAAGCTGCAGCCGAACACCAGTATCTAGCGGGCGGCATCCCACACCTCCCGCCGCTGCGACCAGAGCAAAATAACCAAAACGATAACAAACGGGAGCGCTGCTCTATAAGGAGCTATCGCGTCCACGTACGTCGCACAGGACTCCACAATTCCGAGAACAATGCCGCCGACAAAGGCCATGTAGATCTGCCTGAACAAACCGAATAGTGAAGCCGCGAGTGCCGGTAGGAGCAGCAAGCCGAGAACGACAAAATTGTTCGGTCGCGTGGGCATAATGAAGGTAATTGCACCGGCGGCAATTATTCCCGTCAGGGCCCATACGGAGAGCGAGAGCTTTCCAACTGGGATGCCAAGCAGATCCGCGGCCTTCGGTCGTTCAGCCATCGCGCTGAGGCAAACACCAATGCGCGTCCACTTTAGAGCGGCGCTTACCCCTGCCGCCACCACGAAGGCAGTCACGAGACTAACAATAGTGTTGAGGTTGATCGAGACGTCTTCGAATTGAATGCTCCAATCCGGAAACAGCTGTGGAGCCGCTCGTGGTGAACGTCCAAATAGCCGCGCGCCAAGGGCAAAGATCCCCAACATAAGGACGATCGTAACAGCCGACTTAGTTTGCGAGCTGGCTTCATTGAACCAGCGAACCATTAGTAGACCGACCAGCAGGCCGATGAGACCGCCGAATGCCAGTCCTACTAATGCAGCAAACGGCTGGGAAAGGCCTGCTTGTGCGGCCTCAAGCCCGACGTAAGCGCCAAACACGCCAATTGCGGTTTGCGAGAAGTTGAGAACCCCAAGCGTGCGATAAGTGACCGTAATACTAATCGCAAGCAGAGCATAGGCGCTGCCGGGAATAAGACCGGCAATCACAAACGACAGCATGGATGAAGGTCC
>JAFECH010000033.1 GCA_018242255.1 Pseudomonadota bacterium
GGCCGGATGTCTTTCCTTGCCCAACCTCTGTAACGGCGCCGCGGACAGATATCCAGCGGCCTTCACCGTCAGGGCGGCGGACGCGGACTTCGACGGCGAGCGGGGCAATCTTCGCGAGGGCGGCTGACACCGCGCTGAGAAGCCGCCTGCGGTCGCTAGGTTCGACTATTCGTAAAAGGCGATGGGCAAACTGATCGCCATTCACCGCATGACCGAAGATTTGAGCGATTTCGGCGTCCCAGTGGATGGTCCCAGACTCTAGATTCCATTCCCAAACGCCGACGTTGCCCGCTTTCAAAGCCGTCCGCATACGATCATCATCCGTCGCGCTGGACGTCAGAATTTCTTTCGTTATTGGCGAGCGATCAACAGACGATGGCATTCTGGGCGTTTGTACAAAATTCGGGTTCGATTCTTCTATTAGGTTCCGTGTTAACAGTGTTGCGCCGGTAAACGAAGCGATGGCCAGTAAAGAAGAAATCGCTACGAAGGTCATCCAGTTGCGTCGAGCGTGAAGTTCTACTGATCGGGATGGCACGCCCGCGGAGATTTTCCAGCCGAATTGCGACGTATTGGCTAACCCCTCGACGAGGCCTTGGTTGTCTGCCGCCTCGGAATATGCCGCTTTGAGAGGCTTACCATTGGCCTCAGCGTAAACTTGGCCATTGTCGCCGACGATGGAAATCGCCCACGGTCCGTCAGAAACAAAATTCTTCAATGTTGCGGCGAGATAGGTCGACGGAATGCGCGCCTGGAGCAAGACGGGGGCAGCGCTTTTATTGCTCGAAGCGATCCAGATGTTCACGCCGCCTTTCGCTGCAATGCCGTATGGCGTGATTTGGGGAGCGAGGGTTGTCAGCGCCGCCGCGGCTGCGCTGCGCGCAGGCGCATCCAGCGCGGCGACGGCGGCATCGGCCCCACTCGTGGGAGACTGCAGATCGAGGTTAGCTGCGCGATTGAAGACGAGAATACCGTTCTGGGTAAGTTCCGACCTTACATGATCGTAAACGTTTTCTGAGGCCTCCACCGGAGGTCCGGCAAGTTCCTTAAGGTTTGAAACGAGGCTCGCCATGCGCTCGTCGAAATAGGTCGCCGCCAGCAGTGCTCGGCTTTGGGCGGACTGATGCAGAATGCTGAGTTCCCGGGCATGAAGCTGGGTCAGCAGGTAGGCAGCAAACGATAGCGAAGGAATAAGAATCAGGAGGCAAAGAGCGTACGCCAGAAGCCGGGACGGAAATCTCGGAAAGAGCACGTGCGCCAGCATTGCAGCGATACGAGGCCTGAAAAACCTCTGAAAAAGATGATTAGTCACAATCGGTTTCTTGTTGTCATTGCGCGCCTTAACCCGCCGTCAGAACAGAATGCCCAATTGTCTCAATGGTTCCCTCGTGCGTCATTGTCGTGTTCTGAGCGTTATCAACCTTGGCACTAAATGCCTGAGATCTCCAGTTGAGGGGCGCCACGATTGTGACACAAGAACGGTCGAACTCTGCGTCGGGGCATACGAACGGGGAATAATGGTCAGCGCGCGACTCCGTCTGAAACTGCTTTGGCTGGCGCTTTTTGCGTTCGGCGTGCAGATGGCTGTCGCCGACTTCCATCATCACGTATCACCCGGCTCGGGCATCGCGTCTCGGGCGATAACGGCTGGCATGTGCCGCCCGTCCAACGCGCGCCCGTGTGCGCCGCACCAAAATGATCACGATGGTTGTGTTCTGTGTTGGGCGACGGCGATCGCGGCGACGTCGCTGACGCCGGTCTCATTCGATATGCCGCTGCCGGCCATCGTGCAGGGTGTTCGGCTGCGCGTTGACCAAACCCAGGTATCGCGTTTGGAGCGGTTTACGGAAACGCGAGCGCGGGGACCGCCGCTCTTCGCACACGGCTAATAGCCGAACTGTGCCGCGTGGACCGCCGCGCGAGATTCTTTCCTTTTTCGTTTCAATCGCCGGTCAGAGCATGAGCGCAACACTGCCTCGGTTCGGCGCCGGTCCGCGTGGCGCATGCGCAGCATGCCGCAACGTATCATCCGTTGGAGATTTCATGATGACCACCGCATCGACAGCAAGGTCAGTAATTGCATCCGTGGCCATTCTCGTGTCGCTGCCTGTTCTGGCTGAACAAGCCGAGCATCGTCAGCTCGGACCGCATGTGCACGGTCAAGGCACGCTCGATATCGCTATCGAAGGCAAAAAGATCGAGATGGAACTCGTCGCGCCAGGCATGGACATCGTCGGGTTCGAACATGTCGCGACGACGGATGACCAGAAGGCAAAGGTCGAGAAGGCCAAGGCGCAGCTTGCGGATGTGTTGAACGTCTTCAAGCTCCCGTCTGCGGCGAAGTGTAAGACCGAGACAGCGAATGTCGAAAGTCGCAAGGAAACGCATCATCCTGGCGACAAAGACGATGACGACGACAAGCCCGGCGAGTCGCAGCACTCGGAATTCCACGCGACTTACACCATCACATGCGAGGCGCCGGAAAGTGTCACAGGCATGGAAACTGCGTACTTCTCCGATTTTGCCGGCGGTCAGCTGCTGAACGTCAACGTCACGACGCCGAAGGGGCAGACGCAGGCGCAGATGACGCGCGAAAAGCCGACGCTCGATCTGACGGGCGTGATGTAAGCAATGAACGAGCTGATGGTGGCTTCACCGGGAGCAGCACGAGAGGGCAAGAGCCCTCTCGATGCCGTTTCGTTCGCCGACGTCAGGTATTCGTGGCCGGGGCCGTCTCCGTTCACGCTGACGATCAATGACTTTAAACTTCGAAACGGCGAGAAACTGTTATTGCTCGGGCCGTCGGGCAGCGGAAAAAGCACGTTCCTTAGTCTGCTCGCCGGTATCGTCGTGCCGGATCGTGGCCGCATCGACGTGAGCGGCGAAGACATGGCGACGCTCGGCGGCGCCGCACGCGATCGTTTCCGCGTCGATCACTTCGGCATCATTTTCCAGATGTTCAATCTTCTCCCTTATGGATCCCTGATCGACAACGTGCTTTTGCCGATCCGCTTTTCGAAGTTGCGTAGGGACAACGCTTTGCGCGGCGGCGCGTTGGAAGATGTCGCTAAACGGCTTTTGCTGGCGCTCGGTCTGGATGAAACCGTGATCGCGACCAGCAAGGCTGCGAGCTTGAGCGTCGGTCAGCAGCAGCGCGTTGCCGCGGCGCGCGCATTGATCGGCGCACCGCAAATCATCGTGGCTGATGAGCCGACGTCCGCGCTCGACCGGAACACGGAAGGCGCATTCCTGAAGCTGCTGTTTGAGCAAAGCAATGAGGTGGACGCCAGCGTGATCATGGTCAGTCATGACGAAGGTCTTGCTGCACATTTCGATCGAGTTGTTCGCCTGCAGGATATCGCTCAATCGCAGCGGGGAGGCCGGTCATGATGATTGCGCGACTTGCCTTTCAATCTCTGCTCAATCGCTGGGTGACGGCGTTATTGACGGTGCTCGCCATTGCAATGAGCGTCATGCTTCTGCTCGGTGTCGAGAAGGTGCGGACCGGCGCGCGCGAAAGCTTTGCCGATACCATTTCCGGCACCGACCTGATTGTGGGCGCACGGAGCGGCAGCTTGAACCTGCTGCTTTATTCGGTATTTCGCATCGGCAATGCGACCAACAACGTGACCTGGAAGAGCTATCAGGACATCGCCAAGATGCCCGAGGTTTCCTGGATCGTGCCGTTGTCGCTTGGCGACAGCCATCATGGCTTCCGCGTGCTCGGCACCAATCAGGATTATTTCACCCATTACAAATTCCGCCATGGGCAGACGATGAAGTTTGCGGCGGGCGGCCCGTTCAAAGATTTGTTCGATGCCGTCATCGGTTCGGATGTGGCAGAGCAACTCGGTTACAAGGTCGGCGATAAGATCATCGTGGCGCACGGTGTGGGATCGATCTCATTTATCGAGCATGAGGACAAGCCATTTCGGGTCTCCGGCATTCTTGCAAAAACCGGAACGCCTATCGACCGCACGGTGCATGTCAGCCTCGAGGCGATCGAGGCGATCCATATCGATTGGCAGAACGGCGCGCCGGTGCCGGGACAGAGCATATCCGCGGACCAAGTCCGCAAGATGGATCTGACGCCGCGGGCCATCACGGCGGCGCTGGTAGGTCTGAAATCGAGGCTCGCGACATTCAAGGTGCAGCGGCGGATCAACAACTATGAGGAAGAGCCGCTGTCTGCGATCATGCCGGGCGTTGCCTTGCAGGAGCTATGGGGATTGATCGGAACGGCCGAGACGGCGCTGTCGGTGGTGTCAGCGATGGTGGTTGCGACGGCGCTGCTCGGCATGGTGACGATGATCTTGACGACGCTCAACGAGCGGCGACGAGAGATGGCCATTCTGCGCTCCGTGGGTGCGACGCCAGCGACGGTGCTCGGGCTCCTCGCGGTCGAGGGGGGCCTTCTGACGCTTGCCGGGGTGGTCATCGGGACGGCTGGGCTGTATGCCGGGCTTTATCTGGCGCAGCCTTACATTGATCACACCTACGGCCTCAGTCTTCCCATCGACCCACCGCGTCCCGACGAATGGTTGAAGCTCGGCGCGATTATCGTCGCCGGATTTCTGGCGGGATTGTTGCCTGCGTTGCGTGCCTACAGGCTGTCGCTCGCCGACGGCATGATGGTGCGAATTTGAGATGGAGCCTCGATTGGAGGAAAACATGACGTCGTTATTCGTGTCGGTGTCGAGAGCGTTTTTGCCTCTGGCGCTTATTGCCGGAATGGCGTCGGGTGCTGCGGCCGATTCTCCGCGGCAACTGAAATGGGCGGACCTCATTCCGAAGACTATGCCCGCCGCCAACACCGTGATGAAGTCGAAGACGTTCTTCGGCGGTTCGGTGCCGCTGTCGGATGCCGGGCCGCCTCCGCCGCCGTTGCCAGAGGGACGCTTCATGTCGGTCAAGCGGCATCAGCCGGGCGACGATCGACCTCCAGCGCTTGTCGAGGCGCTCAATGGCCAGACCGTTTCAATCGGAGGATATGTCGTGCCGCTCGATTTCGACGCGACGACCGTGAAGGAGTTTTTGCTGGTGCCGTTCGTCGGTGCGTGCATTCACGTGCCGCCGCCACCCGTGAACCAGATTATCTATGTGAAGACGGACAAGGGACTTGAAGTCGGTGGTCAATTCGATCCGGTGACGGTCATCGGAAAAATCACCACGAGTCCCGCTTCGACGGGGCTGGCGGATGCCGGCTACACGATCACCGCCGATAGTGTAGAGCCGCGAAAGCAATAGTGCGGGGCAAGGCTTCCTGAGGATGAAAATCTTTGTTGGTGGTCTTGGTTAGACAGTTATTTCAATCCGCAGACTATTTGAGGCGCGCGTATTTTATGGCGCGCGACCTCTCATAAGCTCAGCAGTTCTTCTTCGTTCGTTCAGGAGATATCGCCAAATAGGTTCGCTCTCAGGTCAACCCACACTTGAGAGGTTCTCTTATGTCACTCAACAATCTGAGCCGCCGAGCCGCGATCGGGGCGGCGCTGGGTTTGGGGCTCGCAGGATTTTCCGGCCTCGCCGTCGCCAAAGACATCACGTTGCTCAACGTCTCATACGATCCGACGCGCGAGCTTTATAAGGCATACAATCAGGAATTCGCGAAATACTGGAAAGCCAAGACCGGTGATACCGTCACGATCAAGCAATCGCATGGCGGCTCCGGCAAGCAAGCGCGATCAGTGATCGACGGCCTCGATGCCGACGTCGTAACGCTGGCGCTGGCCGCCGACATCGACGCTCTTCACAAGAACGGCGATCTCGTCAAAGCCGATTGGATCAAGCAGTTCCCGAACAATTCGGCACCCTACACGTCAACGATCGTGTTTCTCGTTCGCAAAGGCAATCCGAAGGGAATCAAGGACTGGCCGGATCTCGCCAAGGCGGGCGTTGAGGTCGTCACGCCCAATCCGAAGACGTCGGGTGGTGCGCGCTGGAATTATCTCGCGGCCTGGGGTTACGCGCTGAAGCAGCCGGGTGGCAACGAGCAGACGGCCAAGGATTTCGTTTCGAAGATCTACAGAAATACCAAGGTTCTCGATTCGGGCGCGCGTGGATCGACCACGACATTCGTCGAGCGCGGCATCGGCGATGTTCTGATCGCTTGGGAAAACGAAGCGTATCTTTCGCTCAAAGAACTCGGACCGGACAAATTCGAGATCGTGACGCCTTCTGTGTCGATCCTTGCCGAGCCGAACGTTGCCGTTGTCGACAAGGTCGTCGACAAGCACGGTACGCGTGATGTGGCTCATGCCTATCTGGAGCATCTCTACAGCGAACCTGCTCAGGAGATAGCGGCAAAGAGCTTTTACAGACCGCGAGACGAGAAAGTTGCCGCGAAATACGCGAGTCAGTTTGCCCCCGTGAAAACCTTCACCGTCGATGATGTTTTCGGCGGATGGGCAAAGGCACAGGCCAAGCACTTCGCTGACGGCGGCATCTTCGATCAAATCTACACGCCCGGAAACCGGAGCTAAGGGGCTTCGATATCGTAGCGGTGCGCCGCGCACCTTCCGCCCTCAGGCGTGATTTTGGGCGGCGCACGAAAAAATCCTCAATTGAGAGAACCGAGCCGATGCGAATGCACAAGCGAGAGAACTGTTATCGGAAGCTTTTCCATGGCTGCCGAATGTCTTTGGCGCCAGCAATCCCGAGAAACAAGCCTATCAACTTAAGAGCCGCATTCGGCTCTGCATTCGAGGATGATTTTCATGTCGACTACTCTCATCGTACCAGGCCTTCGTTCTAGTGGTGCAGCGCACTGGCAGACTTGGTTGGAGCGCCGCACCGCCGGCAGCATCCGTGTTACGCAACGCGATTGGAACGATCCCCTGCTGCCGGATTGGTCGGCCCGTATAAGGCGCGAGATCGCCAGGGCGCAGGGATCGATCTTCATCGTCGCTCACTCGTTCGGTGTGCTCGCCGCCGCGCAGGCAGCCAGCGATCACGCAGAGCGAATCAGCGGCGCGTTGCTCGTCGCGCCAGCCGACCCTGAGCACTTCGGCGTGGCTGACTTTCTGCCGACGAAGCGACTGGCGTTTCCGACCATTGTGGTTGCTAGCACTAATGATCCGTGGATGTCGGCGGCTGCCGCCGAGCGCTGGTCGCGTATTTGGGGAGCCGATTTTGTCAATCTCGGCGCGGCTGGACACATCAATGCGGAAGCCGGCTTCGGCCCGTGGCCAGATGGCCTGGTGCTGCTTGAACGTCTGAGGAGGGCTGCGGAATTTCGTCAGTCATCAAAGCGTCTTGCTGCTCTAAGTCTTTCTCGGCAGCGCGTCCAAACACGACATTTGCTGGCTAGGCGGTTCTATGGATTTTTGCGGCGAGAAGGAACTGCGGTTGACGCTCGTGATCTCGGCGGAGCGGCCGCTTTGGTGCGCACGGCGGGGTGGGCTGGGGATAGACCCGACTCTGATATCGTAGGTGGCAAGATAGTCACTCCGCTATGACAGAAAAGTGTAATGGGCGCGTTGAGCAATTGACACTGCGCAGCGTTCATAAAGAAAGTGAAAAGAAAACAAGGGGCTAGGCAGAGATATATCTGCCAAAACGGACGGGGTCTGACTGCAGATGAAACGGGTCTGGGGAATTGACAGCGCTTGGCGGTACGGCGTGGCAGCGCTTTTGGTTGGCGGTTGGGCGATGCCCGCCGCTGCGGCTGATCTCGGGGGAGATTGCTGCGCGGATCTTGAAGAGCGCGTCGCCGAACTTGAGGCGACAACGGCGCGAAAAGGCAATCGCAAGGTCAGCCTAACGGTTTCCGGCTGGGTCAACGAGAACGTCATCTGGTGGGACGACGGTCACGAAAGCAACGCCTACGTCGGAACCAACCCTGTTGAGCAGTCGCGCTTCAGGTTCGTCGGCGAAGCGCGCGTTACTCCGGATGTGACCGCGGGTTATTTGCTTGAGATCGGCGTTTGGGGAGCCAATAGCTCGAGGTTCGATCAAAACAGTCCGGACGGCTCGACGGGCGCGAACAGTCTGCTGGTGCGCAAAAGTAGCTGGTACTTGAAGAGCAAAACATTTGGCAAAGTCTCGGTCGGTCAGGAAAGCACAGCGACCTATCATCTGCTCGACGATGCCGACACGACGATGACGCGCAACTTCTACGACGCCGAAGGTGCGCCGGACTACATGCAGAACTTTTTCTTGCGTGACCGCGCCGGCAACAAAGTCGGACCAGGAGCGGGTTTGCGGTGGAGCGATGCACTGCGCGGTTTCAACAACTCGACGCCGGGCGACAGTGGACGCCGCAACATCGTTCGCTATGAAACGCCGACGTTCGGAGGCTTCACCTTTGCCACTTCGTGGGGTGAGGACGACGTGTGGGATATGCTCGTGTCTTATGTCGGGGAGGCGGGCGATTTCAGATACACCGCGCGTGCCGGCTACGGCAACTCAACGGATGGCGCCTCGACGCCTTGCCAGGGTTCTTCATCGTCGCCCTACAATGGCATGAACTGCGAGTGGTGGGGCGTTGCGGCTCTTATTCAGCACGTGCCGACGGGGCTTTTTGTCTATAGCGGCTACGGCAATCAAAACAACGACACCCGGGCTAATCTTGTGGCGCCCGCGATCAAGAACCTCGTCGATGACAACGATCTGACTTGGTTCGTGCAGGGCGGTATCGAGAATAAATGGAACTCGTTCGGCAAGACCAACTTCTTCGGCGAATATCGGCGCGATGAAGCAGGTTCGAATGTGACGGGCTCGGGAACGCTTCAGACGCAGAATGCCAACATCAATTTCTGGGCGCTTGGCGCGGCTCAGAACTTCGAGGCCGCAGATATGACGATGTATCTCGTCTATCAGCACGTCGATGGCGACGTGACCGTTGGTAACGTTCCGAACACGGCACCAACGGAACTTTCAGCCATGCAGCAGGTCATTGCAGGCGCAAAGATCAACTTCTGATTAAGTTGCGTCCGGCAGCTACGGCTTTCTGACGCTCCCGTCAGAGTCTCGCGAGAAGGAGGACCCATCGAGCGTCCTTCTTCTCGCACTTTTATGAGACACACGGCGATTTTCTTCCGGTTGCTGTTGCAGGCGCCGCATAAGCTCAGCATTTATTCTTCGTTCTGACGGTATCGTAGCTCGGCTATCTGTGTTCGCAGAGGATCACTCAATTGCGAGTAGGCCGATGGCGATTGCGATGGCAAGAAAAGAAGATCTTTCGCAGTTTGAAACGATGACGAATGCATCGACTAAGCTGTCGATGATCGTCGGAGAAAATCTTCGTCACCTTCGGCGCCAACAGGGGCTGTCTCTTGAGCAGCTGGCTGCCGTTTCCGGTGTCAGCCGCGCGATGCTTGGGCAGATCGAGACGGGAAAGAGCGCACCAACAATCAACCTTTTGGGGCGTATCGCGGAAGCTTTGGGCGTCTCCATTTCCGGGCTGATTGCTAGTCCAAGCGTCAAAGGCACGATCGTTATTCCACATGATCGCGCGATGATCGTGGCTTCTAGTGAAGGCGGATTTGTCAGCCGTGCGCTTTTTCCGTGGGGAGAGCCGCAGACCGTCGAGGTCTTTGAGGTGACGATAGCGCCGCATTTCGTCGAGACATTCCGTCCCTCTCCGCCGATTAGCAAAAAGACGCTCGTGATGATCGCCGGGCAATTGCAAATTTCGGTTGGCGAGGGCGCTCCGACGCAGCTTTCGGGCGGTGATGCCGCTCTTTTTAACGCCGATGTCGCGCACAGCTTTTTCAATCCTGGCGACTGTGACGCAAAGGCATTGCTCGTCTCAACGTCGTTTGAAGCAGTGAATTCCCGAAATCGCTAAGTCTAACGTTTCGGCTTCAGTCATTCGCCAATGGAAAATGCTTAGCAACTCTTCTTCGTTAAAGGGGCGCTGTCTCTCACATAGTGTACGTGCCGTTCGCATTAGCGGAGGCGCGAAATGACACTCGACACGCACATCGTAGGCACTGTGGTTGCCTGGGCGACGGTCCTTGCCGTTTCCACCTTCATTGTTGCCGTTGCGCTTTGGCCGGGGATCTAGCGGTCATGGCAATTGCTGCGCGCAAACGCATTCTTCCGGGCTTCGGGTTGTCGCTCGGGTTCACGCTCGTGTACCTGTCGCTGATCGTGCTTATCCCGCTGTCCGCCGTTTTCTTTAAAACCGCGACGATGTCGTGGAGCGGGTTCTGGTCCGCGGTCGCCGCGCCGCGCGTGGTCGCGTCCTACAAATTGACATTCGGCGCGGCGCTGCTGGCGGCGGCCATCAACGCGGTGTTCGGTCTGGTTCTAGCGTGGGGGCTGACGCGCTATTCATTTCCAGGACGTAAGGTCGTCGATGCGCTCATCGACCTGCCGTTCGCGTTGCCGACAGCGGTTGCAGGCATCGCACTCACCGCCATTTATGCGAACAACGGTTGGATCGGCAGACTTCTTGAGCCGCTCGGCATCAAGGTGGCGTTTACGCCGCTGGGCGTGCTTGTCGCTTTGACGTTCATCGGTTTGCCATTTGTCGTAAGAACGGTTCAACCGGTTCTCGAAGATCTTGAGACGGAATTCGAGGAGGCTGCGGCCAGTCTCGGAGCAAATCGCTGGCAGGCTTTCCAGCGCGTGGTTCTTCCGGCGCTATCGCCTGCACTTCTGACGGGCTTTGCGCTGGCGTTTGCACGGGCCGTGGGCGAATACGGATCCGTGATCTTCATTGCCGGCAACATTCCAATGGTTTCTGAAATCACGCCTCTGATCATCATCACGAAGCTTGAACAGTTTGATTACCGTGGCGCTACGGCCGTTGCCTCAGTGATGCTCGTCTTTTCGTTTGTCTTGCTGTTGATCGTGAATGGCTTGCAGGCATGGACGTCGCGTCGGACGGGGAGGGCGGCCTAATGGCCAGTCTTGCCGGTACTTTCGATACGCGTCTTGATGGGGCGCGAAAGTTCGAAGCCAACCCCGCGACGCGCGACGCCCTCTGGGTGAAGTTCGTCGTGCTCGGCCTCGGCCTCACGTTCTTTGTGGTATTCCTGCTGTTGCCTTTGATAGCCGTGTTCGCCGAAGCTTTTCGTAAAGGCGTCGATACGTATTTCGCGGCGCTGGTTGAGCCTGATGCACTGTCGTCCATCCGGCTGACTCTGCTGGCTGCCGCCATTTCGGTACCGTTAAATCTCATCTTCGGAGTAGCGGCGGCATGGGCGGTGGCGAAATTCCAGTTCCCCGGAAAAAATCTGCTCACTACGCTGATTGATCTGCCGTTCTCGGTATCACCGGTCATCGCAGGCTTGATTTACGTGCTAATTTTCGGCCTGCAAGGCTGGTTCGGTCCTTGGCTTCGCGAGCATGATATCAAGATCATCTTTGCGGTTCCGGGTATTGTGCTCGCGACGGTCTTCGTGACCTTTCCGTTCATCGCGCGTGAGCTCATTCCGCTGATGCAGGCGCAGGGGCGCGACGAAGAGGAGGCTGCAGTTTCGCTTGGTGCCTCTGGGTTTCAGACGTTCTGGCGCGTCACGCTGCCGAACATCAAATGGGCGCTGATCTATGGTGTGATCCTTTGCAACGCGCGCGCCATGGGCGAGTTCGGCGCCGTGTCTGTCGTGTCGGGACACATTCGCGGCGAGACCAACACGATGCCGCTGCATGTCGAAATTCTCTACAACGAATATCAATTCGCGGCCGCATTCGCGGTGGCGTCGCTGCTTGCTCTGCTGGCGCTAGTGACGCTGGCTTTGAAGACTTATGTCGAATGGCAGGCAAGCCGCTCGGTTTCTGAGGAGCATTCTCATGAGCATTGAAGTTTTGGGCGTCAACAAGACGTTCGGCACGTTCAAGGCGCTAGACGATATTTCGTTGAAGTTTCCGGACGGAGAACTTGTAGCTCTTCTTGGGCCATCCGGATGTGGGAAGACGACACTTTTGCGCGTCATTGCCGGGCTCGAATACGCCGATGGTGGACGAATATTACTTGACGGCATCGATGCGACGGACAAAGACGTGCGGCAACGGCGCGTTGGCTTTGTCTTCCAGCATTACGCGCTATTCCGGCACATGACGGTGTTCGAAAATATCGCGTTCGGGCTGCGCGTTCGGCCCCGTCGCGAGCGACCGAGCGAGAACGAAATTCGTACAAAAGTCACCCGTCTGCTCGATCTCGTGCAGCTTGGTTGGGTCGTGAACCGCTTTCCATCGCAGCTTTCGGGTGGGCAGCGGCAGCGTATCGCTCTGGCGCGCGCGCTTGCGGTTGAACCGCGTGTTCTACTTCTTGACGAGCCGTTCGGTGCGCTTGACGCGAAAGTGCGAAAGGAACTCCGCCGCTGGCTCCGGACCCTCCACGATGAGCTGCATATTTCGTCGATCTTTGTAACACACGATCAAGACGAAGCGCTTGAAGTGTCGGACCGTATCGTGCTGATCAACAAAGGGCGAGTCGAGCAGACCGGTGCACCAAGCGAGATCTATCAATTTCCAGAGACGGCGTTTGCGTATGGCTTCATCGGGTCTGTCAACGAGTTTCGTGGGCGCGTCGAACAAGGCTATGTGCGCGTCGGCGACGAGAAGCTTCGCATCGAGGGCAGGCATTTCGCCGACGGCCAGGAGGTCATTGCGTTCAGCCGTCCGCAGGACACCGAGATCGTCTCTTATGATCAGTCCGAGGATGGGGTGTCGGCGCGCATTAATCGAATTCTCGGCAACGGTTCGGTCGCGCGTGTGGAACTCATCGCCAACGGGGAGGCACGCCAGGGCCGCAAGGAATTCTTCGAGGTGCAAATTCCAGGGGTCGAGCTGCAATCACTCGGTTTTTCGGCCGGCCAACGTGTTAAACTGAAGTCACGCAAATTGAGTGTCTTCTCAGATCAGAACGGTAGCAACGCGTCGTGAATTTCCAACAACTCCGCATTATCCGAGAAACGCTACGGCGCAATTTCAATCTGACCGAAGTGGCGAATGCGCTCTACACGTCGCAATCGGGTGTATCGAAGCACATCAAGGACCTTGAAGACGAACTTGGCGTCGAACTGTTCGTGCGGCGGGGTAAGCGGCTGCTCGGCTTGACGGAGCCCGGTAAAGAGCTGGCGCAGATCGTCGATCGCATTTTGCTCGATACCGCAAACATCAAGCGTCTAGCGGACCAATTCGCAAAGTCGGATCGGGGCGAGATCACCATTGCGACGACGCATACGCAGGCGCGGTATGCGTTGCCGGGACCGATTGCGGCGTTCCGGAAAGAATTTCCCAATGTCCATATGATCCTGCAGCAAGGCACGCCAAAGGAAATTGCCGCGATGCTGAGCGATGGCACCGCCGATATCGGCATAGCCACCGAAGCGTTGGAAGACACGCCGGAGCATGTCTCGTTTCCGTTCTATTCTTGGCATCACTCTGTGATCGTGCCGAAGCGGCATCCTCTTGATGATGGTTCACCGCTGACACTCGAAAAAATCGCGGAATGGCCGATCATCACGTATCATGAGGGTTTCACCGGTCGACCTGCGATCGACGCAGCGTTTGCGTCAGCTCATCTTGCCCCCGATATCGTCATGGCGGCGCTCGATGCCGATGTGATCAAAACCTATGTCGAGGTTGGGCTCGGCATTGGTATCGTGGCCTCGATGGCCTACGACGAAGGACGGGACACAGGTCTGACGCTTCTCGACACGACGCATCTCTTTCCGCAGTCGACGTCTCGCATCGCGCTCCGGCGCGGGCGTTTCCTGCGCGGCTTCGCCTATCGCTTCATCGAACTTTGTGCGCCTGCGCTGACCGAGAAGGTTATTAAGGCAGGGACGGCCGCACCGACGGATGCGTCGGCTTAGGGACGACGGTTTGCATCTCGTTCAACCGACGTGCGTTTTTAGCGCGCGGAACCAGCTCAAGCTTTCGAAGGTCGTTGTGCGCGGGCGATACTCGCAGCCGATCCAACCGGTATAGCCGACGTCATCGAGATGCTTGAAGATAAACGGATAGTTGATCTCGCCAGTGCCGGGTTCATGGCGGCCAGGCGTATCTGCGATCTGCACGTGGGCGATCATCTTCAGGTATTTGTCGATGGTCGGCGTAAGATCGCCTTCCATGATCTGCATATGATAGACGTCGTACTGCAGGCGGAGATTTTCCGCTTCCACGCTTTCGACGATGTCGGTGGCCTTTGCCGTCGTGTCCAGGAAGTAACCCGGAACGTCGCGGGTGTTGATCGCTTCGATCAGCAGCGTGATGCCGTTGTCGGCTAACACATGTGCGGCATGGCGCAGATTTTCGACGTACGTTTTACGCATGGCGCGAACGTCGCCGCCAACGGGAGCGACGCCAGCGAGGCAGTGCAGCTGCTTGCAGCCGAGGATTGTCGCGTATTTCGCCGCGCGGGCAACGCTGTCGCGGAATTCGCCGACAAGGTTCGGATAGACCGCGAGCCCGCGTTCTCCAGCCGACCAATTACCGGCGGGCAGATTGAATAGGGCGAGCTGCAACCCGTTAGCTTTCAAACGAGCTCGGATATCCTCAGCCTCGAAGTCATAGGGAAACATAAATTCGACAGCATCGAACCCCGCTGTAGCGGCGGCCTCGAAGCGATCGAGAAACGGCAGCTCGTTAAATAGCAGCGACAGGTTGGCTGCAAACTTCGGCATCGGTTTCTCTATTCGAACTAAGGAGAGACGCGGGCGTGGTAGGCAGCCTTGAGGCGGCGGAAATCGTCGCCTGCGTGGAAGGAGGAGCGTGTCAACGGGGAGGCGGCGACGAGTAGAAAGCCTTTGGCTCGTCCAGCTTGTGCTAGACCGGCGAACTCGTCAGGCGGGACGTAGCGCTTGACCTCTGCGTGCTTGCGCGTCGGTTGCAGGTATTGTCCGATGGTCAGGAAGTCGACGTCGGCGGAACGGAGGTCGTCCATGACCTGCAGAACGTCTTCCCGCGTTTCGCCGAGGCCGACCATGATGCCCGATTTGGTGAAGACGCTTTGGTCCAGTTCCTTCGCACGCTGCAGCAGCCGCAGCGAATGGAAGTAGCGCGCGCCGGGGCGAATTTTCAGATAAAGGCCTGGGACGGTTTCGAGGTTGTGATTGAAGACATCGGGACGCGCTTCGATGACGACTTCGAGCGCGCCGTCCTTGCGCAGGAAATCCGGCGTCAGAACCTCGATAGTCGTCTCAGGAGAAGCCGCGCGGATGGCACAAATGGTCGCCGCGAAATGGGCCGCGCCGCCGTCGCTCAAGTCGTCGCGATCGACGGACGTGACGACGATGTGCTCAAGCGCGAGTTTGGCGACGGCATCGGCGACGCGGCTCGGCTCGTCGGGATCGAGCGCGGACGGCAACCCCGTTGCGACGTTGCAGAACGCACAGGCTCGCGTGCAGACGCCGCCCATGATCATCATTGTGGCATGCCGTTTCTGCCAACAGTCACCGATGTTGGGGCAGGCCGCTTCTTCGCAGACGGTGTGCAGACGATGGTCGCGGATGATCGCGCGCGTTTCATCGTAGCCCGTCGAGCCGGGGGCGCGCACGCGCAGCCAATTCGGCTTGGGCAGCGCCGGGGTGTCGCTGTGGGCAATTTTTTCGGGATGGCGCGGACGTGGCGGCATGCCGACGGTATCGAGCAGAGTGGTCAAGGTCGCCATCTGGCCAACTGAAGGTTGGGTGAACATAGCCACCGTGACGGTGGGAATGCAACAAGACCTAAGGCGAGGCTGAGTGGCGGCAGACGCGGGCAAGACAATAAAAATGGGCGGCTCGTGAGAGCCGCCCTCGCATTTCTAGGCCCGACGGGGGCGTCCTACTGCACGCGAACCGATACTTTTTGGACATGCGCAACGTCGCCGCTCGAAACCGAGGCTTTGGTTGCGGCGGGCGTCGCTTCGGAAGATCGCGTCGCGGCCGACGGCTTGACCGGATCCGGCACAGCAATCGTCGGGTCCGTGGACGGATCGGAGGCCGAAGGGACTTTCGCGACAGCCGCAGCAGCCGGTTTCTTTTTGGCGGCCGAGGCGTTGCTCGGATTCTTTTTCGGCGCTTCTGCCGAAGGTTGCTCTTCGATCACGGCGCGCGCCTCGTGAACCTTCTTGGCCGGCTTTTCTGCTTCGGCCTTCTTCTCGGGCACGAAATCGTCATCGTCCTTAGTGGCGTCGCGCGCGGCTTGCGGTTCCGGCTCAGGCTCGGAGGATGCAGAAGCGGTCGCGACCGGCTTCTTCGGCTCGTCCCAGAAGAACAGGCTTTCGATGCTACCGCCGGTCGACTGCTTGGCGGCCGTGCGTTCGGGCTGTTGGCTCTGGGTAGGCGCCACTTCGGCCGCCTTCGGATTCGAGTCCTTGTCGGTGTAGCGCGGCAGGTTGCCGCCGTCTGAGATGGTCTGAGTCTTGAACTGCTGCCATGTCACCGTCACGCGGGTGCCGACGGGGACGCGCGGATAAAGATCCAGCACGTCGTCGTTGGTCATGCGGATGCAGCCATGGGAAACGGCCTGTCCGATGGTCCACGGCGCGTCAGTGCCGTGAATGCGGTAGGCGCTGGAGCCCAGATACATTGCACGAATGCCGAGCGGGTTCATCGGATGGCCGCCGGGGACCCAACGCGGCAGGCGCGGGTTATTGCGGACCATCTCCGGCGTCGGCGTCCACGGGGGATTGACGCGTTTGGATGAGACCTTTGTCACGCCCTGCCAGCGGGCTTCGCCGGTCGGGATGGCGACCGGATAGGTCAGTGCCACGCCCGGCTTCATGATCCAATACAGGCGGCGATCGGAGAACGAAACGATGATCTGGCCCGGCTTGTATTGCGGGTCGAAGGAGACGACGCTGCGGCCGCCGCCATATTCGGGACTGCCACCCCAGAGAAAATCGACGAGATCTTCGGCCTTGGCCGAAGACGCGGAAATCAGTCCGC
>JAFECH010000340.1 GCA_018242255.1 Pseudomonadota bacterium
CTTTCTATGGCCTGGAAATGGCAGAGAGGAGATGTGAGTCGGATGACCGGTGGCAATCTCAAGGAGGCCTTGGATCGAATTACGGCCAAAACATTCGTCATGCCAATCAGCCACGATATGTTCTTTCCGCCGGAAGACTGTCTCTATGAACAGAAAATGATCGCAAAGAGCGAGTTTCGACCGATCCAAAGTATTGATGGACACCTTGCGTTGTTCGGCACGGATCCCAATGCGGTTTCGCAAATTGATGCGAACCTTAAAGACTTACTGGATGCGAAAGTCTGAGATCGGCAGGCCTTGCTCGGGGCGACCCGTCAGCCGGTAGCTTTTGGCCGATCATTACTCGTAGCTCAGCGCTTGATACGTGGGATCTAAGCATTGAGAGCTTGGATTCATCGACTGGCTATTCGACGGCTTGTGTGAGACCTCATTCAAAAGAATAACCCAAGATTGTTCTAGGGTCCGCAAGATTACTAAGGAAAACTCCGCATAACGCTTCGGCAAAAAGGAAATCGTACGGTGGTAATGGAAACGACAAAAATCGAAGATGGCTCCAGTGGCTTAAAGGAAAAAACTCTGTACGAGCGCCTTGGGGGACGATCGAAGATCGAAGCTTTCGTGGAAGCCTTGTGGATGAATCATACTTCCAATCCGCAAATCAAGCAGAGGTACCAGAACAGCGATCCGGTGACTGTTAAGCGCTTGGTGACCGAAATGTGTTGTGCGGGGTTTGGTGGCCCTGAGGCATATTCCGGTAAGGACATGGTTTCTGCTCACAAGGGCATGAACATTAATGAGGTCGAATTTGTATCCGTATGCGACGATATTCTCGACGCTCTGATTAAATGTGACGTAGATCGGCGCGAAAGGGATGAGATTTTAGGAATTGTCTACTCGCTGAAGCCCGAAATTATCCACCTATAGTGTCTTTGATTTTTTTTCATACGCGGTTTGGCTCGACCTGTTCGGGCCATTCGATGTCGATCATTTAGCACCGCGACTCCGCACTTGCGGTCGCCTATCGGGTTCAAACGAAGCGCTTGACGTA
>JAFECH010000341.1 GCA_018242255.1 Pseudomonadota bacterium
CGCAATGATCGGCTATTTTATTAGAAGGGCATATCTTTTCGTATTAAATACAGTAGCATCCGGAATATCAATTATTTGCGTAATGGTATGCGGAGCCACGCCCAGCTTGGCGATCGACACCAACTCTCATGACTGGCAGCCTGCACCAGCAGGAACGAACTTATTTCTAAACTATACTATCTATACGGCCCGCGACAAATATGTCGACGCGTCCGGAAAGGAAATATCCGGTGGAACCGGATTGGACTCGTTTGTCGATATATTGCGCTACGTTCACTATATGGATGTAGCTGGCATGCGGGGGGTAGTCCAAGCTATCGTGCCAATGGGTTCGCTTTATAATGCAGAGTTAGGTGGCACCCAATTAAACAGTGCGACGGGCATCGGAGACCCTATCGTTGCGGCTGCGTTATGGCCGTATCGTAACGACCAGACCAAGACCTATCTTGCGATAGAGCCATTCCTGACAATTCCAATTGGGCAATACAATGCATCCCACGATCTCAATCTCGGAGAAAATCGGTGGAAGCTTGATCTCCAGGTTGGTTGGTTTCAAGGCCTGACCGACACCCTGTCCATGCAGTTGACTTATGACGTGATTTGGTACGGCAATAATGATGATGCTCGTGGTGGCAATGCTCAACTCTCTCAGGCTGATACCCATCAGTTCCAAGCGTGGCTTTCATATGCCTTCGCTCCAACTTGGTCAGCGTCAATAGGTTATCAGAAGCAGATGGGCGGCGTAGAGTATGTCGAAGGAATTGCAACCGGAAATGCGACTGATCGCGATCAGGGTAGATTGGAACTATCCAAATTTATATCCCCAACATTCCAGATCTTAGGTGATGTCTCTCATGATTTTCACACCGAAGGAGGGTTTGCAGAGGAATTCCGAGGCGATTTGCGTTTGATGACCGTCTTTTAGCAAATAGCAGTATGCAGAGTTTTGCAGCAAGCCGCGGCACATCGTGCTCGCGGCTTTCTATGCCATCTCGTGGGAAGCGAAACATTGCCAAGTGCGGCGACGATT
>JAFECH010000342.1 GCA_018242255.1 Pseudomonadota bacterium
CGGGGGAAGAGAACGCTATCATCGAGGGGGTCTATGACGCCCCAGAGATGATCCGGATGGCCATGAGTAAAGATCACGTCCGTCACATCTTCGGGGCTGAACCCGGCGGCCTTGAGTGCGCCCGGAAAACGTCCGAGGGTCGGCATGAAGTCCGCGCCGCCGCAGTCGACGATGATCAGACGATCCCCGATGCGAATAACAGGGATATTGGCTTGCGCCTCAAAGCTTGGCTGCGGCGAGCCATGCTCGGAAAAGACCTGCGCAATTTCCGAGGCCGGCTCATCACTGAGCACCACCGTTGGCGGGAAGGTCAGCGTGCCGTCCGAAAGAATCGTGACGTCGGCTTCTCCCACGCGCAAGCGTTGAATCATCAGACCGGCTTCGTCGCCAAATGACTCGGATCTGATGGCCAGCAGATCAGCGCCAACGAAAAGTGCGGCCCCCCCAAGCAGACTGCGGCGCGTCGGTCGGAAGGTTGTCATCGTCTCATCCCTTCGAAAACATGTCGGCGAGAAGCGCTTTGGTCCATCTCAGCTTCTCCAACTCGTTGGCTCGCCTAATCGTCTCAGGTTCATTCATTTGCGATACGGAACTCGATGCCAGAGCTAGGGCGCCGTCTTTGAGTTCGTAGCGGCTCTGGAACTTAATGGCGTCATGGACATCGAGCTCCGCCCAGCACGTACTTTGATACTCACCGGCAGAGATGGCCTCACCGAGCAGGTCTGTCACGATCGCCGCGGCCGCGATCGTTGCCTGGCTTCTTGCGGCGAATGCCGACTTCGGCATTTCTCCTGCCCGACAGGCATCCCCAAGAATGTAAATGGACGGGTCGCGGCGCGACTGCATCGTCCGCTGATCGATGGGGCAGTATCCAGTTTCATCGATGAGCTCTGAAGTCTGAGCGATTTCGCTGGCGGACTGTGACGGGATCACATTGGCCAGAGATGCGTTCCGATACGTTTCGAATCCCGTCGTGACGGAATTGGTTTGCGGATCGACAGAAACGATTGCGTCGT
>JAFECH010000343.1 GCA_018242255.1 Pseudomonadota bacterium
TTATTCGTGATTGACGAGGTGCACAACGGATTTCGAGGAACCAAGCGACAGCAGCAGATCCTGCTGAACGTGCTCCGCGGACTGTCGAACAAGACACGAAGGCCGGTCGTCATTGCCGGCACGAAGGAAGTGGAAAATTTCTTGGATTACGACGATCAGCTCTCGGAACGCTATCTGCGCCGACGCTTGCCCAGCTGGAAAGAGAACCTGCAGACGCAACAGCTCTTGAAAGGGTTCGAGAAGGAGTTTGCGCTCAAGAATCCGTCGGGACTTGCTTCGCCAGCGATGACCGAAAGCATTCTGAGGCTCAGCGGCAGTCGCCTGGGTCGGATCGCAAAACTGCTCCGCAACGCGGCCATCGATGCGATTCGATCGGGAACGGAGAAGATCACGGAGGAAAATCTCAAGGAGTCCGCGAAGCTTCTGACATCGGACGATTGACCATGGGGTAACGCGGCCACCGCTGCCAGCGCGACCCAGGCCTCTGCCTGAGGAATCGCTGACGTCGTGGTTGGCGCGCACCGCACGTGCAAACGCGATCGGCGCACACGAGTTGCTCACCTTGGCCGCCGGGCGCCGGCACAATTTGCTCAGCCAGGATCTCGATTGCCATGTGCCGGCGTATGTTGTCGAAGGTCTGTCCCAACTGACGATGGTGTCGCCGGAAACAATACGCGATCACACCATTGAAATGTGGGCGCAGCGACTGGTTCCATTCGAGGGCAAGGGCCGCGCACGGCGCTGGATTTTGCCTCAACTGGAAATGAACCGGACACCCACACGCCCTTGGATGCAATTCTGCGTTGAGTGCCTGCGTTCGGATCTCGTTCCCTACTTTAGGAGGGTGTGGCGAATCGCGTTCGTGACGACGTGTCCGTCACATCGCCAAGTACTTTCGGAAGCCTGCGAGAGATGCGGCAAACCGCTCGGATTCCTGTCCCCACATTCGTACCGCCGTCAGATCGATCATATACCATCGATCGCTCTCTGCGCCTTTTGCGGTTTCGATCTCC
>JAFECH010000344.1 GCA_018242255.1 Pseudomonadota bacterium
TGTAACGGCTCGGTCAATAAAGACTGCTCAACCGTGCAGGCTTTAGCTCAGTGCACGGCGATGAAAGCCAAAGGTATCGAAGTTTATACGGTCGGTTTCCAACTTGGCGGTAGCAAGCTTGCAACCAATACGCTTTCAAAGTGTGCGACGGACGCTAACCACTTCTACAACTCATCGACCGGCGATGCTTTGAAGGCAGCGTTCCGTGATATCGCTCTGAAAATTTCGACCCTTTATCTTTCGCAATAGAGACGAAGTCCGCGGGGCACGCCATCGAAAGGGAACGCTTCGGCGTTCCTTTTTTGTTTGCATCTGGCGACTCCACTTCGCGGAGTCGGCCGCCAGATGCAGCCGAGCAGGATGCAGTTGTTGTTTGCTCTGCCGGCTGTCGAGCACATGACTGGGTGGGCTGGCGCCGGGCGCGACGTGCGGATCAGGCGTCGCCGATGCATTCTTCGTCGAAACCAGCTTCGACGAGATGGACCAATGCCTGAAGCGCTTCCGGTCCTTGCGGTCCTTCGGCGACGATGTGCAATTCGGATCCCGGACCAGCGGCGAGCATCATCAGGCCCATGATCGAAGTGCCGCCAACCGAATTGCCATGATAGGTCACGGTGACGTTGGCGTCGAAGCTCTCTGCCAGCTTTACGAATTTTGCCGACGCGCGGGCATGCAGGCCCTTGACGTTGCGGATGATGACTATGGCTTCCGGTTTCAGGCTATTGGCCAGTTCGGGCATTGCTCGCTCTTAACCGCCGGAGAGTTCTTGACTTGCAACCTTAATGTATTTTTTGCCGGCGTCCCGGGCCATGATGACAGCTTGGTCGAGAGGTGTCTCGGCGCGAATGCTCGCAAGCTTCACGAGAATCGGCAGGCTTATCCCGGCAATCACTTCGGCCTTCGTTTCGTCCATCACCGAGATGGCAAGATTAGAAGGGGTACCGCCGAACATATCCGTGAGGATGATGACGCCTTTGCCGTTATCGACGCTCTGTACGGCATTCAGAATTTCGAGACGACGCGCTTCCATATCGTCATCCGGTCCGATTGCGATCGTTTCGAGCGCTTGCTGTTTACCGACGACGTGCTCAAGCGCACTGCGAAATTCTTGCGCAAGCCCGCCATGCGTGACGATGACAAGTCCGATCATGTGCGACGGGCCATTTCAGTACCGTTCGGCGGGGCCGATTGTGGCTTCGCCGTTTGGCGCGGAAAGTGGCAAGTGTTTGCCATCGGCGCAAGAGGTTTCTCTATCGACATTGAACCTTATGGCGCAAAACGTGACCGCGGCGCCATTGCGATTGCTGTCACAAGTTTGAGGGCGCTCGAACTCTCAAATGGATATAGGCGTATCAGAGGGATTTGCAGCCCCAAAATATGGGCCTCCGGCCAGGGATCTGGATATCTCTCGACGCTGCCATCGCTGACGAGGTCCGCAATAAGCACGAGTTCGGCTTCGGCAATCGTATCAACTTCCAGGATGCCGAGGCCGCGCACTTCAAGTTTACCGCGTATGGTCGAGGGCGCGCTGGCGACGATGCCGGGACCCTCCTGCTTTAGTATGACCTGATCGTCGGCAACGAGCCTTACGGTGTCACCAACAAGGCTGGAGGCGCCAAGTCCGATACAGCGGAAAGCAAGGTCCGACTTTCCGGCACCGGATGCCCCGCGGATAAGCGCAGCACGGCGGCCGAGGGCAACGGCCGTGCCGTGAATGCGCTCAGTTTCGCCAGACAAGTCCAGCTCCAACGATTGGAGACAGTGGCAGGCGAACGGTAAAGCGCGCGCCCTTGCGCGACTGAGGATCGTCGGCGCTACGGTTCTCAGCGAAGATTTCACCGTTGTGACTGGCAATGATCTCACGGGAGATCGAGAGCCCGAGTCCGGAATTCTTTCCGCGCTTGGCGTCGGTCAGAGGCCGATCGCTGTAGAAACGATCAAAGATCTGTCCGAGCTTGTTGGAGGGGATGCCGGGCCCTTCGTCTTCGACCGTGATTTCGACTTTTGCGCCGTTCGGACGGGCGCGTACCGTCACCATGGTGCCTTCCGGCGAGAAGGACAGCGCGTTGTCGATCAGGTTCGTGAAAACCTGGCCGAGGCGACCGTCGTTGCCTCGGACCGTGTAAGACGCCGGGCCACCCGGTTCGATGAACAAACGCAATTTCCGGCTGTCGTCCGCAAGCATGTCCGTGAAGAGAGAGCTGATATTTTCCAGCACGACGCGGATGTCGATCGGCTGCATTTCCTGGCGGGCCAACTCGGCGTCGAGTCGGGAGGTACTGGAAATGTCGTTGATCAGGCGGTTTAAACGCTTCAGCTCGGCCTGGATCTCCTGGACCAAAGCAGTGCGGTCGGTGTCGGACTTTGCGTAGGCCAGCGCTTCGGCCGTCGAGCGTGCGGCTGCGAGGGGGTTTTTCAGCTCATGCGCAACGTCGGCTGCAAACTTCTCGCTCGCTTCGATCCGCCTGTAGAGCGCGGTCGTCATCGAGACGAAGGCGCGACCGGTCTGGCCGACTTCATCGCGACGGCCGGTCAAGTCAGGTAGTTGCTCGCGTGCGGAGATATTCTGCGTAACGCGGTTGGCCGCGTCGGAAAGCCTGCGCATGGGACCTGCGACGGTGCGTTCGAGAACGAGAGAACTTCCGACGGCCACAACAAGCGCCATCGCCGCGATTTGCAGGATCAGCCAGCGTTCGTCCCATAGGATGTCATCGATATCGCCGGGGTTCGTCGAAATCAGCAAAACGCCGAGGATCTTGTTTCCGCGTTTGATCGGCTCGGCCATCGAGACGATTTGCTGTCCGTGCCGATTGAGTAGCAGAATCGGCGTTTCGACGCCGTCGACGGCCGCGTTGCGAACTTCGGGGTAGAGGAAACCGTTGGCGGTGCCGAGTTCGCGGTAGACCTTCAATTCCTTATTGATCACCCAGTAATGCAGGCGCGTCCAGAAATTCTTCAGGCGCGGCGTCGGGTCATTGGCGTCTGGCGGCGGGTCCGGTTTGTCATTGCTGGAGAACAGTGTGTCGCCGTTGAGGATGAGCGTGCCTTTAGCTGAATAGATGCGCGCTTTGAGATCGGCAGGGCCGACGAGTTTTCGCAGGATGATCGCCGCCTGATGCGGATCGATCGGCAGTTCGAGGGCAGCGAACGCATCGTCGCGCTGGGCGCGCAACGGCGCTTTGTCCGGAATACGGTTGGGATCGAAAATCGCGCGCTCGTTGACGGCGCGATAGGCGATAGCTTCGGCGGTAATGCGCGACACCGTTTTGACAACGTCAACCTTGGCGTCGAGCAACCAACCGTGATGGAGACTCAAGTAGAGCATCGCGAACAAAAGCCCGGCGAGGCCGAGCAGGTTCGCAAGAAGAATGCGCCGGCGCAGGTTTTTGCCGATGACGCGCGCAATCCAGCCCTTCGCAAGCCAACTACCCGTCGCCGCCGCCGCGCGCGCTGCGAAAGCGCGCGCGTCGAACCGAGGCCGCGATTTAGCCGTGTCTCGCGCAGCGATCTCGCTCGCGGGGCTTTCAAGCGCCGCCGCTGTCGAGATGTCGTTGCTGTCTAGTGCCATCCCGTCCCCGGCGGCTTATCGGATCGCCTACTCCTTGAAGCGATAGCCGACGCCATAAAGTGTTTCGATCACGTCAAAGTCGTCATCGACCTGCTTGAACTTCTTGCGAAGCCGCTTGATGTGACTGTCGATCGTCCGGTCGTCCACATACACCTGATCGTCGTAGGCGGCATCCATCAATGCGTCGCGCGTCTTCACGACGCCAGGACGCGTTGCCAGCGCCTGCAGGATCAGAAATTCCGTGACCGTTAGCGTAACGGCCTTGTTATCCCAGTGACACGTGTGACGCTCGGGATCGAGCTTCAGCTTGCCGCGCTCGAGCACACGCTTGGCTTCGTCTTCGGTCGTCGTGCCATCCTTTGGCGAAACACGGCGGAGCACAGCCTTCACCCGCTCGACGATGAGACGCTGCGAAAACGGCTTTGCGATGTAGTCGTCGGCGCCCATCTTGAGGCCGAACAGTTCGTCGATTTCCTCATCCTTCGAGGTCAGAAATATGACTGGCATGGCGGATTGCTGGCGTACCCGGCGCAAGAGTTCCATGCCGTCCATGCGTGGCATCTTGATGTCGAAAATACCAAGGTCGGCAGGTTCTTCCGTCAGAGCTTCCAGTGCGGATACGCCGTCCCCGTAGGTGCGAACCTTGTATCCCTCCGCCTCCAACGCCATCCGCAACGAGGTCAGGATGTTCCGCTCGTCGTCGACGAGTGCGATGGTGCTCTTTTCCTTCATCTTTTCCTCTTCTGCCCCCTCGGCCGCGACGGGATGCTCGCAATGCCCCTTAGGCGCATATGGCGGCATGGTGTAGCAATTGTGGCGCTCCGATCAAATGGGCTCCGGAGGCTGAATAGTACCTGAATAGGCGACGGGACCGCCGTCGGCAAGCAATGCGGCGAAATTCCAGGTTACAAATGCAGAAATGCGCTTGTTTACGGCCTATATTCACCGCATGGTCCGCGTAGAGACGACTCTTTGGAATTTTGAGTGGTAACACAGTGTTATCGGTTTTTTCGCGTTCTTATCCCTTTGTAATCCGAAGTAGGACCTAAGAACGGCTTGTGTTTGCAGCTATCCTCCGTCAACAGCGGGATGATCCCGCCGGAGCGACCTTGTTGTGCGGCACAAATGGGCGAGTGGTGCGTTTTCGCCCATTGATGACTCGCCGCTGGCGTGATTGCGAGTGCGTTGCGCCGACAGGCGCTTACCCTAAAGGGCCTAATCTTATGACCGAGCTGTTTCCGACACTGCCCTCTCAGAAGGTTCGTCGCAATCTCCGCGAGGCCGAGTTGATGGAATTCATCATCCGGCGCGGCGAAGGTCGGCTTGCCGCGAGCGGCGCGGTCGTCGTTGAGACAGGACAACACACGGGACGTTCGGCGGAAGACAAATACATCGTTCGCGATGCCCACACCGATGGCGCCATCTGGTGGGACAACGCGAAGGAAATGTCCGAAGAGCAATTCGATCGCTTGCTTGCCGATTTCGTCAGCTTTGCACGCCACAAAGAGCTTTTCGTTCAGAACCTCTATGCGGGCGCGGATGCAGAGCACCGGCTCAACACGCGCGTCGTCACGGAACATGCTTGGCAGTCGCTGTTCATTCGCCATTTGCTGCGGCGGCCTGAGGCGAGTGAGCTTGAGAATTTCTTGCCTGAGTTCACGGTCGTCGATCTGCCGAGCTTCCGCGCTGCGCCGCTTTATCACGGCACACGAAGCGAAACGGTTATCGCCTGTAATTTCACAAAGCGCATCGTTCTGATCGGCGGCACGAGCTATGCAGGCGAAATCAAGAAGAGCGTGTTTTCATATCTAAACTACTTGCTACCGCAGAAGAACGTCATGCCGATGCACTGCTCGGCGAACGTCGGCAAGGATGGCGATTCAGCGGTGTTCTTCGGACTATCGGGAACAGGCAAGACGACGTTGTCTGCCGATCCGTCGCGTGAGCTTCTCGGTGACGATGAGCACGGCTGGTCGGAAAAAGGCATCTTCAATTTCGAGGGCGGTTGCTACGCTAAAACGATCCGGCTGTCGCAAGCTGCCGAGCCGCAGATCTGGGCGGCGTCCAACCGCTTCGCGACGGTGCTCGAAAATGTCGTCATCGATCCCGTCACGCGTATTCCGGATTTCGATGACAATCGCCTCGCTGAGAATTCGCGTTCGGCCTACCCGCTGGATGCCATCGCCAATGCAAGCCCGACGGGCACGGCGGGACACCCAAAGAACATCGTGATGTTGACGGCCGATGCGTTCGGTGTGCTACCGCCGATTGCGAAGCTGACGCCGAGCCAGGCGATGTATCATTTCCTTTCGGGCTTCACGGCGAAGGTTGCGGGCACGGAGAAGGGGATGGGCTCGGAGCCGAAGCCGACCTTTTCAACGTGCTTCGGCGCGCCGTTCATGCCGCGCCATCCGAGCGTCTACGGCAACCTGCTGCGCCAGCTCATCGCCGAGCATGGTGTCGATTGCTGGCTCGTGAACACGGGCTGGACAGGCGGCAAATACGGCGAGGGTTCGCGGATGCCGATCAAAGTGACGCGCGGTCTTCTCAACGCAGCGCTTTCGGGTACGTTGAAAGAGCAGCCGATGCGGATCGATCCGGTGTTTGGTTTTGCCGTTCCCGTTGCGATGGACGGGATCGATCAGAAGCTTCTCAATCCGCGCCAGACGTGGGCGGATCCAAGAGCCTATGATGCCATGGCGGCCAAGCTCGCTCAGATGTTCCACGATAACTTCGCGAAGTTTGCTGCTTACGTCGACGCTGAGGTCATGAGAGCGAGCCCCGTCGTGCAGCCCGGCATCGCGGCGGAATAACGGACGTGTCCGCTCGGGGCGGGGCACGTGCCCTGCCTCGGGCGTTGATCATCCGCGCTTCGATGCCTAAGAAAGGCGCCAGCAGAAACTGGAGCGTAAGCGCATGGGCACCCGCATTCCTTTTACACGTCCCGACGGCAAGACGGCCGAGGGTTACCTTTCGCTCGCCGGCACTGCGAATGCGCCGGGCGTCGTCGTCATCCAGGAATGGTGGGGCCTCCAGGATCAGATCAAGTGTCTGTGCGATCGTTTCGCGCTACTCGGCTACGATGCACTTGCGCCGGACCTGTATGCCGGAACCGTCATTCCCTATCACGACAGCGAAGGTGCGCTGCGCGAAATGCAATCGCTGAACTTTCTTGATGCGTGCGATCAGGTCGTGCGTGGTGCTGCGCAGTTTCTGTTGAAGTCGAGTCCAAAGGTCGCGGTGTCCGGGTTCTGCATGGGTGGGGCGGTCACGGTGTTGGCCGCGTGCCGCGTTCCGGAGTTTGCCGCGGCGGTCTCGTTCTATGGTCTTCCGCCTGAGGCGGTTGCGACGCCTGCAGACGTGAAAATTCCGCTGCAGGGGCATTTCGCAAATAGCGATGATTTCGTTACGCCTGAGAACGTCGACGCTTTCGAAGCGGGTCTGAAGGTGGCCGAGAAGCCATTCGAATTTTACCGTTACGATGCCAGCCATGCCTTTATGAACGAGCAGCGCTCCGTTCATGATCGACAGTGTGCCGAACTTGCCTGGTGTCGTACCAGTGCGTTCTTGAAGACCTATCTCACTTGATTGCAGCGGTATTTTCGGCCTGTTCGGACGGCTGTCGTCTCACGCCGCATCTGGAAGCCACTAGCTCCGAAAATCAGCGAGCGTCAGCAAGGGTTCGAATTTCAGGCCGGCGGCGGCGAAGGTTTCGGCCGCACCGTCGAGGCGATCGACGATCGTGATGACGGTGACAATGTCCGCGCCTGCTGCTTTCAAGGCTTCGGCTGCTTTCAACGCCGAACCTCCGGTCGTCGTTACGTCTTCGACGACGACGAGTTTCTTGCCGGCCATGCTTTCGCCCTTTGCCAGTCCCTCGACGAGCGATTGCGTGCCATGTTCTTTTGCCTGCTTGCGTACAAAGAACGCAGGCAGCTTCCGCCCCTCAGTGAAGGCAACAGCGGCTACGCTTGAGGCAATCGGCACGGCGCCCATTTCCAGACCGCCGATCAGGTCGACATCGATGCCCTCGAGCTGATCGAGTATCAAAGATGCAACCAGATATGCCCCTTCGCTGTCGAGCATCGTCGGTTTCATATTAAAGTAAAAAGTCGATGTTTTACCCGACGCGAGCTTGAATTCCGGCCCCTCCTGGAAGGACCGCGATTTAATGAGCTCAATAAGTCGCGCCCGGCGGGCAGCACGGTCGGCCGATTTTCCTGGCATGCGGACAGAAGCCCTTGCGTTTTGTCGTTCGGATGCGCAAACACCCGAGTTCCGAAAGCATGTCAAGTTTCGAGGGGGCAGAGGCAGTGGATCGCCAGCGCACGATGTGGACCTGGTGGGCGACCTTGGCGGGGCGGCCGTGGCTGCCGTCACTGGCGCTGCTTGCGCTGTGTGCCGTCATCTATTTGCCGGGTCTCGTGCGCTTGCCACCTGTGGATCGAACGGAAATCATTTGGTCGGAGACGACCAGGGCAATGGTGGATCGCGGCGACTGGACGAGCCCGCGGTTCGGCGACGATGTCCACCAATATCGCCCGATCGGCACGTTCTGGGTGCAAGGTGCGGCGCGGTGGCTGGCGGGACAAGCGCATGAGCGCGACATCAGCGTTTATCGCATTCCGTCATTTATAGCTGTGACACTTGCGGTGCTCGCGTTGTTTTGGCTCGGACGTGGATTAGTCGGAGCGGAAACCGCTTTGATTGCGTCGGGGCTGTTCGCCGTCGCGCCTTTGACGGTTCTTGTTTCGCAACTTGCGATTGCCGAAGGATTGTGTCTGCTGCCCGCGACGGTCGCGATGTTGGCGCTCGCGCGCATTTATACCAACGACGAAGAACCGATCAGGACGGCGCTGTTATTCTGGGTCGCGGTCGGCATCGGTATTCTCATCAATGCGCTTCTCGTGCCTATCCTCGTTCTGGCGACGTTGATCGCGCTTTACATCTTCGATCGCGATCTGTCTTGGCTGAAGCGACTGCGTCCAATCGTCGGCGTGCCGATTGCGCTTGTGCTCGGCGTGCCGTGGCTGCTGGTGCGCGCGCATCAGGATGGCGTGGCGTTTTCTGGGTTGAGCTGGCGCGAGTTTCTCGCCGCACTCGGCGGTGCGCAGGACATGAAGCTGCGGGCTTTTCCGGGCACATTTGTTCTGGCGCTTTTGCTGGGGTTCATTCCCGGAACGATGCTGCTCGGAACTGCCTTAAAGCGCTTCTGGGCCGAGCGAGAGCGACAGCGGTTGCCGCGCTTCCTGCTCGCCTGGGTCATCGGATATCTGATTTATCTTGAAGCGCTGTCGTCGAAGCCCGGCACCTATATGGTGCAGACGATGTTTCCGGCGCTGGCGCTTGCCGTCGCCATGGTCGTCACCGGCGAGAGGGGTGAAGGCAAGCATCCCGAATGGAGCGGCTTCTGGATTTGGCCGACTGCGCTCGCGGCCCTGCCGCTCGCAATCTTTGCGGCTGTCTATGCGTTCGTCGGAGAGTTGCCGAGTTTTCTAGCGCTGGTCCTGATCGCCATCGTTGCGGGGCTCTTCATCTGGACAGGCCAGCTTGGACGTGAGGGCCACTTGCGCCGCTGGGCGGCAGTTGGCGTTTCCGCGCTCGGATTGTTCGGACTGACGTTGCTTGGCGTCGTGTTGCCCGGCATCGACAGGATCTGGCCCGCGGAGATGATTGCTAAAGCCATTGCCGCGTGCCCAAAGCGAGATGCGGTCATGATCGGATTTCGCGAGCCCTCGGGCCGATTTCTTCTCGACATTCCGCCTGACCGGCAAACGCCTGACGCATTGGCGGAGCGCTTTGCTGCCAAGGCGCCGACGCTGTCGATCGTCGAAGATCGGTGGGCCAAGCGGACGAATTGGGCGCTACAATCGAGATCGCAAAACCGGCTGGCGCAGCCCACGGGTTGCGTTTCCGCCTATAATATGATGCGCGGCTGCCCGCTCTATTTTCGTATTTATTCGCCAAATCCGGCGGAACCTTGCGCCATGCCGGCGGCGTTCTCCTGTTCCGACAGGACGGCCCCGATCGGGTTCGAGAAATCGGGCGATTGCGACTGAAGTAACTGGTATCGGAGCCAGAAGCCCCTGCGCAAGGGCGGCAGCGGTGTTATATAACTGACAAATCAACCGAGGATTGTCTCAAATATGTTCAACCCGGAACGCCCGCCCGAGATCGTCGCACAGCGTTGGCTGAACGCGGATTCAAAACGAACGCTGAAAGCCGAGAAGGGCAAAGTCATCGTCGTCGCCGTCTGGCAGCTCGTCTGCCCTGGCTCGCAGAAATTCGGTCTGCCGCAAGCGATGCGCCTGCGCGGCGCGTTCGAAGAGAACGAAGTCGCGGTGTTCGGGCTGCACATGCCGTTTGAGCGGCACGATGAGCAGACGCCGGAGAAAGTCGAAGCCTATTTGAACGAGAACGGCATCACCATTCCGGTCGCACTCGACAAGCCGAATGGCGATGGTTTGCCGGAGACGATGAAAGCTTATGAGCTGCAGGGCACGCCTGCGCTGCTGCTGTTCGACCGGCAGGGGCGCTTGCGCCGACACTATCTCGGTGCGGTCGATGATTTCCGTCTCGGCGCCGAAGTGATGGCGTTGTTGATCGAGGATAAAGACAGCCCGCGCGAGATGTCGATTGCCCTTGAGCGTAAGCTTGCCGCGGCGCTCGTCGATCCGGAAGCGCATCATCACCACGAGCATGGCGATGAATGCGGTTGCGGACACGATCACGGCCATGATCATGGTCATGATCATCATCATCACGGTCATGACCACGAGCACGAACACGGCATCGCGCATGGGCTTCCCGGCCATGTGCATGGTCCCGACTGCAAACACTGATGGGAAGCAAACCTCCGAAAGACGAAGTCGACAAGGCGCAAGAGGAAAAGCCCTCGAAGCCTAGCGATCCGACGCCGGGCTCTGGACTTAGCCGCAAGGAAAAGCAGCAGGTCCGCGAGGGCGTGCGCCATCGTCCGGCCGTCGTCTACGAAATCATTCGCGTGCAGGGCGAGATCGAGCTTCGCCGACCGGTTTCGGCGCTGTGGTGGTCTGGCGTCGCAGCGGGTATCTCGATCGGATTTTCGTTTTTGACGGAAGCTGCGCTTGCCGCGCATTTGCCTGCAGAGGGATCGAGCGCGCTCATCGCCAAGCTCGGATATGCCGTTGGGTTCCTGGTCGTCATTCTAGGGCACCAGCAGCTCTTTACCGAAAACGTGTTGACGGCAGTTCTGCCGATCATGGCGCGCAAGCAGGTGCACTGGTTTTTGCGGATGGTTCGCCTGTGGGGCATCGTGCTCGCCGCGAACATTGTCGGCTGTTTGATATTTGCGATGGCGATGGCGTTTCTGCCGATCGTGCCGCCCGACGTCGCGACGGCTATGAGCGATATCGTCGGCAAAGTCATGGTCAATTCGCCTGGCGAGATGTTCGCTAAGGGCATCGGCGCCGGTTGGATCATCGCGGCGCTGGTTTGGATTTTGTCATCGACCGAGCATGTCGAGTTTATGATCATCACGCTTCTCACGTATCTGATCGCGCTGTTCGGCTTCACACATATCGTCGCCGGAAGCGCCGAAGCGATCTATGGCGTTCTGACTGGCATGACGACGGTTGAGGATGCAGTGTTCAGGTTTTTCTTGCCGACGCTGGCGGGCAACGTTTTCGGCGGTACGGTCCTCTTTTCGGTGTTGAGTTACGCCCAGGTTCGTGAGGAAATCTACGCCGATCCGGACGCTAAATAGCCGTCCGACTTTCTTGCGCCACCCGAATCACGTTTCTCTCCGCCCTACAAGTCGAGAGCGGAGAGAAGCTCATGGTCGAGCGGATTGGCGGCAAGCAGGGACACGGTGGATCGGGCCGGCTCGCGGAACGTGAGACGGATGCGTCCGGCAAAAGTTCTCCTCGCGCCCGAGCCAAGGCCGCTGCGACCGGCCGGCTCCGCGAATCTAAGTCGGCTGCGGCGGACAAGAAAGTCATTGCCCTCGTCTACGACTTCGACGGCACGCTGTCGCCGAAGCCGATGCAGGAATATGCCTTCCTTCCCAAGCTCGGCATCGATCCAAAAGCGTTCTGGGCCGAATGCACGCGCATTGCGAAGACAGAGCGGGCCGATGGGCTCATCACCTACATGCACCTGATGTACAAGAAGGCGAAGGAGAAGAACGTCCGCATCGATCGCGCCGATCTCGTCGCGCAGGGCAAGACGGTCGAGCTTTATCCCGGCGTCGAGGCATGGTTCGAGGCGATGCACGCCTATGTGAAGAAGCGCGCCGGCGACGCAGAAATTTCGGTGAAGCACTATCTCGTGTCGTCGGGGCTGACGGAGATCATCGAGGGCACGAAGATCTATCGGCACTTCGCCAACGTGTTCGCGAGCGAATATTGGTTCGACGCGTACGACCTGCCGTTTCCGAAGCGCGTGATCTCCGATACCGGCAAGACGCAGTTTCTGTTCCGCATCAACAAGGGCATCGAAGATCTCGGGCGCAGCATCAACGTGCACATGGCGGAAGACGAGCGGCCCATTCCGTTTTCAAATTTCATTTATTTCGGCGACGGCGACACAGACGTGCCGTCCATGGCGCTGCTGAAAAAGAACGGCGGCCACGCGATTGCCGTGCATGGCGCGGATGAGAGCGAGCAGAAATGCGTCGAGCTTTTCCGGGCCGGCCGCTGCGATTTCTACGCCAGCGCCGACTATCGCAAAGGCTCGGATTTGTGGAAGCGCACGTGCCTATTGCTCGATCGCATCATCGCGGACGTGAAGGTGCAGGAAGAGGCGCGGGGGTTGGGGGTATAAGAATAACCGGATCGAATTAATCTCATACTCAATGATGAGCGAATGAAATGTGGCACGGCGATGGTTTCAAAAATGTAGTTAGGCTAATCGGGATCGCGATCTCGACAGCTCTCGGATTTTACTGCCTTTATCTTACCACGCAGGCCTCGACTCCAAAGGAGAGCGCCCTTTCAGCAATAATGCTGACTCTTATGTCTCTCTTGGTCGGTTGGATAGTCACGCACTACTATTATCTTCAGGCGAGCGCAGCCGAGATCGAGCGCATAAATGCTGTGCATGACAAAAGCCTCAGGACATATGCTCTTAAGGCAGCGGAGAAGGTTACAAATCTTTCGCGGGAATTAGACCGATTGGCTGCCTATCTCTTGGCATATCGTGATGCAGAAGAAGACGATAACTTAGATATCGTCTTGTGTAGCAAGGAAGATCACATTTCGGCGGTAATACATATCGTTTCAACATTGAAATCCGTCAATGATACGTCGTTGAGCGATTGGCAGGGCGTTATAGGAGCCGAACTCGAGCGAAAAAAACAGGAACAGGAGGAAGAAGAAGATCGCCATTTGCAGGCTTTAATCAGAACAGTCGAGCAGGTGCAGGCAAGTGTGAAAATGCTGGAGCCGAATAGCAACTCGGTCCAGTTACTGCGGCAGGAGTTTGCTGCGATCAGGGCGGAGCTGATGGCGGAGCAAGCAGGTCGTTTGGGGGTTTCTTCTCCGAGAATTTACCCATTCAGTGCGCGCAAGCCAGTAGTTTTCTCGTCCTGTCCAGAATGTGGGAATGAGATAAGGATCAAGGTCAATCGAAAAGGACGGATAGGCGCCCGGGGCTACCGCTGTTCGGCCTGCAATACGGCTCTTGTCGTATTGTCGGACGATTCTGACAAGCCACAGTTGATACCGCGGAAAAAAGAGGATGCGGCGGTAACTTGCCCCTCATGCGATTCCGAGCAGGTGACGTTAGTCGACAACCTACCTGGTGTTTCTTCGAAGTTTGCGTGTGCAAAGTGCCACCTGACCTTGTTAGTCACGCGGACTAACAGCGGCGTAGCCGTCAGAATTATACCTCCAGTAAGCCAGCCTCTGTCGGATACGAATGTCTCGGTGACTCCTGAATTCGTCGATGCCGTCAGGATGGCGTTACCCGCTCAACCATGGCCTACCGGCGTTCATAAAAAAGTGGCGGAGCGATTAGGTGTGCCTTCCGCTCAGGTTCAGAAAGCTATTCGAACACTGATTTTAGCCGGCATTTTTAAGCATCAAATTGATGGAGTTGTAGTGCAAGATGGGCCCCGGTCAGGGCTTCACGCATAGTTTCAATGCCCCTCGATCTTGATCCCAGGCAGATCGACTTTCACCTTCGTCTGGTTGGCGTCCCAGAGGAGATAGCCGAGGACGCCGACGGCGACGACAAGCATTCCGATCATGACTGATTTGGTGTCCATCGCCTGCGTCTCCTGAAGCATTTTGAATTCAAACGTTGACGCATCAATCGCCTTGGCGGCGGTGTGGTGTCAAGTGCGCGACGCGCCGAGGATGCGTCAACGTTGATGGCTGTTGCGTTCAAACAAAAGACGGCCCCGCCTTTACTGGGGCCGTCTAAATTTTGACGCGTACTTTTGACGCTCAGACTGGCTTAATAGCAGACCCAGACGAAGCGGTCATAGTACGGCGACCAGCGCCAGCAATATCCGACGCCATAGGCCCACCAGCGGCCGTGCCACCAGCGGCGATGCCCACGCCAGTGATGGTGGCGCCAGTGCCTGTGATGGCCCCAATGGCGTCCGCGCCAATGACGTCCCCGCCAATGACCGCGATGGCCCCAGTGGCGTCCACCGCGGAAGTGATGGCCGCGAAAGCCGCGATGACCGCGGAAATGATGTCCGCCACGGTGGTGCCCACCGAAATGGTGTCCGTGGTGGCCGCCGCCATGATGGCCGCCGTGTCTCGCTTCGGCGATGACCGGCACTGCCATAGCCGTCATCAACGCCATCACGAATATGATTATGCGCTTCATTATGGCTCCTTGGGTATTTTTTGGGGGTCCGGATGGTGCGTCGTAGCCCGACGCAATCGGTATTGTCTTAACCGCGTTCAGTCGCTGCGGTTCCCCCGGCCCGACGGCAATTGCGCCCTCGACCGTCCGAAAGTGCAATTGAAACGATATGCCTCGCGCCGTCGAAAAGGCTCTCGCGAACCGGCGTCGTCGGCATCTGCGTTAAAAACAAACTCAAATGCAAGTGATTGATTTAGCTCACTGTAACAGGGCTTTGTGCAGGGTAGCTGTTACACGAACCGCTTTTCTAACGGCCTGGAAATCGCGACGGGGATAGCCTTCGAGGGAAGGATAGGAACGTATCGCCATGATCTCTTCGCTGCACATAGACACAGTCGCGAGGGCTATTGTTCTTCGCTTCGCCATGGCCGCTTTCGTCGCGGCTGCACTTCTTATTCCCCGCATTGCGCATGCCGATGAGTCGTCCTGCACGACGCCGTCACCGCAGGTCATTTCCCAGATGTTCGACAATTGGAATTCGGCCGTCGCGGCTGGATCGGCGGACGAGCTTGCAAATTTCTACGCCGATGACGCGACGTTGATCCCGGCTAAAGCGTCGGAGCCGTTGGTTGGAAAAGACGCCATCCGAAATTTTTACGCTGGGTTGCTTGCCCGGCATCCGCAGCCGGTCGTCGTCAAGATGTCTGTGACGCCGGGCTGTAATTCTGCCGTTGCGAGCGGTTTCATTCTTTATCGCGTGACAGGCGTTCGCAAGGGCACGCGCGATCTGCTTGGAGGGCAGTTTACCGCTGAGTTCGCGCTTCAGAATGGGAACTGGCGGATCGTGAAGCATACGCTCGGCGGTGACGCTAGAAAGCTCGATCAGCCGTTGGAAAGCTCGATGCTTTGAGGGTGTGCGCCGTCAGCGCTGAGGTCACTTCTTCGGCAGCAGACGGTTGACGTGGCCCATCTTGCGGCCTGGGCGGGCTTCCTTCTTGCCGTAGTGGTGAAAGAACGCGCCGGGTTCGGCTGCGATCTTTTCCCAGCCGAGAATGTCGTCGCCGATGAGGTTGATCATCTCTGCCGCGGGGGCTTTCAGTGCCGTCGCGCCGAGCGGCCAGCCGGCGACAGCGCGGATGTGCTGTTCGAACTGGGAAGTCAGCGCGCCGTCCATCGTCCAGTGACCGGAATTGTGTACGCGTGGCGCCATCTCATTGACGTAGAGCCGGTCGCGGTCATTTTCGGCGACGAGGAAAAACTCGATCGCGAAGACGCCAACGTAGTCGAGCTTTTCGGCAATCTTCTGCGCGATGGCTACGGCCTCAGCTGCGACGTCGGGTGACAGCGCGGCAGGCGCGACGGACCGATGTAGAATGTGATTTCGGTGCTCGTTCTCGGTGACGTCGAAAGCTCTGAAGCTGCCGTCGATGGCGCGGGCTGCGACGACGGAAACTTCAGCGCGGAAATTGACGAAGCTCTCCAGGATCGACGGCTGATCGCTCATGGCGGCCCAGGCGCCTTCGGCTTCGGCGCGCGTCAAAATTTTCGCTTGGCCTTTACCGTCGTAGCCGAAACGGCGCGTCTTTAGAACGGACGGAATAGCGAAGCCGTTGTCGAGCGTTCGGGCGAGATCGGCGAAGCTGTCGATGGCGGCGAACTCGGCCGTCATTGCGCCCAGCTCACGCGCGAGCGATTTCTCATTCATGCGATCCTGGGCACAGGCGAGAGCCTTAGCGCCCGGACGAACGGGAATGCGCGCCGACAGGAATTCGACCGTGCGCACGGGAATGTTCTCGAATTCGTAAGTCGCGACGTGGACCCATTTGGCGAACGCTGCGAGGTGCGCTTCATCTTCGTAATTGGCGATCGTGTGTGCGGAAGCGACATCGAAGGCCGGGCTGTCGGCTTCCGGCGCGTAGATGTGCGTTTTGAAGCCGAGGCGCGCGGCGGCCATCGCGAGCATGCGGCCCAATTGTCCGCCGCCGAGAATGCCGATGGTTGAGCCGGGTGGGAATGCGGTCATCGCGTGGTCTTCAGCCCTGGACGGGTGTCTCGGCGACGTCGGCCGAATGCTGTTCGCGCCAGTCTTCGAGACGCTCCGCCAACGCGGGATCGGAGAGCGCCAGAATTTCTGCTGCGAACAGGCCCGCGTTCTTGGCGCCGGCTTCACCAATGGCGAGCGTGCCGACAGGAACGCCGGCCGGCATCTGTACGATCGAATACAAGCTATCCTGGCCTTTGAGGGCTTTCGATTCCACCGGCACGCCCAATACCGGCAGCACGGTCATCGCTGCGGCCATGCCGGGTAGGTGCGCGGCGCCGCCGGCCCCGGCGATGATGACCTTCAAGCCTGCGGCTTTGGCGCCCTTGGCGTAGCTGTAGAGACGGTCCGGCGTACGGTGGGCGGAGACGATCTTGGTCTCGAAGGGCACGCCCAGAGCCGTCAAAATGTCGGCAGCATGCTTCATCGTCGGCCAATCAGACTGGCTTCCCATGATAATGCCGACGTGTGGCCTGATCCGGCTCATGATGGCGTCCAAAGCCCCCGAAAACGGAAACCGCGTCGGTACAGGAGCGAGCCCGAGTTTACAAGGGTTTTGGGCACCGATACGTGGGGAATTCGATCTGAAGAGGCCGATTGCATGAGCTTTTGGCCGCGCGGGTGGCGTTTGGGCGCTTTTAGGGGGCGGAAGCCAGCAGATAGCTGATCGAGTGGAAGAAGTTTTCCGGCCCGATGTAACCTGAAATCCGGCCGACTTCGGCATGCGACTTCACGACCACGAACGTCGGCACGATGTCGACGCCGGTTTTGAAAACCAAATGATCGGCGGCGATATCGTTAATGTCGACAAAGCGGACCGGCAGATCCTTGGCCTGAGACGATGCCTCGTAGGCCGGGAGGACATCGCGGCGGAAGAGCTGACAATAGATACAGCCTTCGGCTTCGACGACAACGAGTTCGAATGCACCGCTCGGGATGGGGGCTTCGGTATCGATATCTGCGCGCGAGATCGTAACGGGCGCGAGCATCAGCGCGATGAAAAGGAATGTGCGAAGGGCCGAACGCATTTGATGTCACCTCGCGGTCCGCAAGAAGACATCCTTTCTAAGTCATTAATGTCTGGCGCGGCCGAGGATTCTCACCGCTTCGTTAATCGATGTGCCGATGCGGGACGGCTATGATTTCTTGCAGGTGATCGCCACGGTTTTGTAGGAGCCGAAACCGACGACACCAGCGCCGAACTGCTGCGCCATTGCGGCGCCAAGCTTACGCGCCTGCGCGTCGGTCTTTTCCGCATCGGGATCGAGCAGCGTTGCTGCACACCCTGCAGGCGCTGATGCAAGTTTGACGGCGTCGGTTTTCTCCGGCTCGAAGTCGATGAAGTAGGAGGGATCGAAGACGGCGAACGTCAGGCCCTCGGCATCGGCAAGCACGGGCTTGGCCAGTGATAGATGGAAGTAAAGTTGGAGGACGCCGTTGGTGTATTCAAGGTGGGCTTGGGTCGGCGGAGAGAACGCCAATTGCTCTTCGCCGAGCTTGGCAACGGTGAAGTAGTTGAACTCCTTCAGACCGTCCATGTTGACCTTCAGGAGCGGCTCCAACTCGTGCTGGTCGTATTTGCCGTCATTATTGGTGTCGAGACCTTCGAGCGCCATCGCGGCATAGGAATCGTCAAAGCTCCAGACGTGGTCGACGCCGGTAACGGTGCCGTTGTCGTAGTCCACCGTCATCTCATACGTGATCCACATGTGAGGATGCGCGGAGGCTGGGCCAGAGTAAGCGAGGAGCGTCAATGCGCCGGCCGCTAGGACGAGACATTTGTTGAACAGCTTGTGCAAGGTCGGCCCCAATTCCTTTGCTGGCATCGCGTGTGATTCTCTGAGTGCGCTTCCTACGAAACGCACATTGAACGTGGCGAGATTGCGACGCGCTGCTCGATTTGACGGACCTAGGCCAATTCGCTGGTGCAGTTGCGCGCCCTGCAGCAATAGTTATATTATATCCTTTTCCTTGGCGGAGTGGTCGGCATGACGCGTTCAGCGGCACGAGTTTTCTGGTTTTTGGCGGCCGCGTTGATAAGCGCAACGACCGCTGTCGCTGCCGAGCCGCCGAAAGTGGTTGTGACGATCAAGCCGGTGCATTCTCTCGTGACGCGCCTGATGGACGGTATCGGTACGCCGCAGCTTATCGTCGAAGGGTCGGCGTCGCCGCATACGTTCACCCTCAAGCCGTCGACGGCGCGAGCCATCAACGAGGCCGATATTTTCGTTCGCGTGTCGGATACGCTGGAGCCGTTCACGCGCAAAATCGTGACGACGCTGCCGTCGAATGTGAAAGTCGTGACGCTCGCCGGCGCGGATGGAGTAAAGCTGCTCGATCAACGCGAAGGCGGCACGTTCGAGAAGCATGAACATGAGCATGAGGCGGACGCGCACGACCATGATGATCACGATGAGGACGGCAAAGATGGCCATCTCTGGCTCGATCCATCGAACGGCAAGGCCATTGCGGCCGACGTCGCGAAGGCTCTGATTGCGCGCTATCCTGAGTACGCGAGTAAAGTGAAAAGCAACGAGGCGGCTCTCGATGCTGACCTCGATCGGCTCAACAATGATCTATCGAATGAGCTCAAAGGGGCTCAAGGTAAGCCGTTCATCGTCTTCCACGACGCGACGCAATATTTCGAGCATCACTTTGGGCTTCACGCCGTAGGATCGATCACGGTCAGCCCCGATGTGCCGCCGAGCGCGAGAAGGCTGGCGGAGGTTCGTAGCAAGATTTCGTCGCTTGGCGCAGTCTGTGTTTTTACTGAACCGGAGTTTCAGCCGAACCTCGTCGCTGCGGTAACGGAGGGCACGCACGCTCGGTCGGGAACGATCGACGTCGAAGGGCAATTGCTGACGCCAGGGCCGAAGCTCTATTTCGATCTTATGCGAGGCGTCGCGCACAATTTGTCGAGCTGTCTGACGGCGCCGAGCTAAGTGCTTACTGAAAGCGCGCCGACGCTCACAAACGACTGCAAACGTTAGGCCTGCGCTTCGGCTTCGCGGCCGTCGAAAACGTAACCGGCGCCGCGGACCGTGCGGATCGGATCGCTCTCGTTGCCGCGGATCAGCGATTTTCTGAGGCGGCCGATGTGAACGTCGACGGTGCGCTCGTCGACTTCCGAAGATTGACCCCACACACGGTCAAGGAGCTGGCTGCGCGAGAGAACGCGGCGCGGACTTTCCATGAAGACTTCGAGCATACGGTATTCGGTAGGTCCGAGACGAACCTCGCGGACGCCGCGCGTCACTTTGTGGGCGCCCCGGTCCATCGTAATCTCGCCGGAGACGAGAATATCGCTCATGCGCTCCGGCGCCGCGCGCCGGAGCAGGGCCTTCACGCGTGCCATCAATTCCTGGACGGAAAATGGCTTCGTGACGTAGTCGTCTGCGCCGGTCGTTAAGCCCCGCACGCGGTCAGATTCCTCACCGCGGGCGGTCAGCAGAATGATCGGCAAGCTCTGCGTATCCGAGCGATTACGCAGACGCCGGCAAAGCTCGATCCCGGAGATCTTCGGGATCATCCAATCCAATATCGCCAGGTCGAAGGTTTGCTCGGCAAGCAGAAGCTCGGCTTCCTCACCGTCGGCGGCCGGGACAACGTCATAGCCCTCCGACTGAAGATTGTACTTCAGAAGCTCGGCTAACGGCGCTTCGTCTTCAACAACAATAATCTTAGCTGGCATGATATTGGTTCAGGGTTGCTCTTAGGATCGCATGGTTATTGACGCGGAGTGATCAGCGTCGAAGAGGTCTTGTCGCCCTTCGGCCGATCATCAGCGATGGGCACGCCGTGCACGAGGTAGTAGACGTTTTCGGCGATGTTGGTCGTGTGGTCGCCAATGCGCTCGATGTTCTTGGCGCCGAAAAGGAAATGCGTGCAGATGCCGATGTTGCGCGGATCTTCCATCATGTACGTCAGGAGTTCGCGGAACAGGGAATTGTACATCGCGTCGACCTGCTGGTCGTTGCGCCAGACTTCCATTGCCTTTTCGGAATCGAGCGTCGTCAGCGCATCGAGAACATCTTTCAACTGCTGCTGAACCATCTCGGTCATGTGGCGCATGCCGGTCATCAGCGGTTTGGGATATGCTTCACCGGCGATGGTGAGGGCACGCTTGGCGATGTTCTTGGCAAGGTCGCCGATGCGCTCCAAGTCGCCAGCAATCTTGATGACCGTCATGATGTGCCGCAGATCGTTGGCGACCGGCTGGCGGCGAGCGATCATAAGGATGACCTGGTCCTGCAGCTCACGCTCAAGCTGGTCGACCATGACATCGTCAGAAACGGCTTTCTCAGCCAGCTTGGGATCTCGCCGTTCCAGCGAATCCATCGCCTGAACAAGCAGCTTTTCCGCATAGCCGCCCATCTGTGCAATGCGGCGGTCGAGCAGCTTCAGCTCTTCTTCGTATGACTTCACGGTATGTTCGTTCATCGTCGTAATCCTGAATTCCGGTTTGGCCTCAACGTCACCACTAGCCGAAGCGGCCGGTGATGTAGTCTTGCGTCCGACTATCCGTTGGGTTTGTGAAAAGCTTTTTGGTGTCGCCAAATTCGACGAGATCGCCGAGGTACATGAAAGCAGTATTCTGCGACACGCGTACGGCCTGCTGCATGTTGTGGGTTACGATCGCGATCGTGAACTCGTGCTTCAACTCGTCGATCAGTTCTTCGACCTTCGCCGTAGAAATCGGATCGAGAGCAGAGCAAGGCTCGTCGAACAGAATGACTTCGGGACGGATCGCGACCGTGCGAGCGATGCACAGACGTTGCTGTTGACCGCCGGAAAGCGAAAGCCCGCTAGCGTTGAGCTTGTCTTTTACTTCCTTCCAGAGAGCCGCTTTTTCGAGCGCGCTTTCTACCCGAGCGTCGACTTCGGATTTCGGCAGGCGTTCATAAAGGCGAAGACCGAAGGCGATGTTTTCGTAGATCGTCATCGGGAACGGCGTCGGCTTCTGGAATACCATGCCGATGCGCGAGCGCAGCAGGTTCAGGTCCTTCATGTCGAGGATGTTTTCACCGTCGAACATGATCTTACCTTCGGCGTGCTGGCCGGGATAAAGATCGTACATGCGGTTCAGAACACGCAGCAGTGTTGACTTGCCGCAACCTGAAGGTCCGATGAAGGCCGTCACCTGCCGCTCGTAAAGTGGCAACGAAATGCCTTTCAGGGCAAGAGACGATCCGTAATAGAACTTGAGGTCCTGAACCGAGATCTTCTCAGTCAGTCCGGTGTCGACGTCTTTTGACATTACGTTCATTTGGATGTCCTCGAAGTACCCAGGTAACGAGCGGCGATACTAAGCGTCAGCACCGCTGCGGTGATTAAGAGTGCGCCGGTCCATGCGAGGCGTTGCCAGTCCTCGTAGGGGCTCAAGGCATACTGGAAGATAACGACCGGCAAGCTCGCCATCGGGGCGTTGAGGTCGGTGCTCCAGAACTGGTTGTTCAAAGAGGTGAACAGCAAAGGTGCCGTCTCGCCGCTTACTCGCGCAATGGCGAGCAGAACACCCGTGATCATACCCGCTCGGGCAGCTTTGTAGATAATTTTCCGGATGACGATCGATTGCGGCAGACCAAGCGCTGACGAAGCTTCGCGCAGTTGGTTCGGAACAAGCAACAGCATATTTTCCGTCGTTCTGACGACGGTCGGGATGACCAGCACGGCCAAGGCCGCCGCGCCGGCTATCGCGGAGAAGTGTCCCATCGTCGCGACGAGGATCTCGTAAACGAAGAGACCCGTGACGATGGACGGCGCGCTGAGCAGAATGTCGTTTATGAAACGGATGACGGACGAGACTTTGCTGTGGCGCCCATATTCCGCCAGGTAAGTGCCGGCGAGAATTCCGATCGGGGTACCGACCGCTACGCCAATGATCGTCATCACCAAGCTTCCGGCAATGGCATTGAGCAGACCGCCGTCACTTCCCGGCGGCGGGGTCATTTCGGTGAAAACCTTGAGGTTCAGTCCCGAGAAGCCCTTGAACACCAGCGTCGCGAGAATAACTGCAAGGATCGTAAGGCCGAGAGCGGATGCTGCCCAGCAAAGACAGATGGTTATGGTACTCCGAAGACGCCGACGGCGATATTTCGCAAGGTCCAAGGCCATGATTATGCTCCCGCCTTTTTCTCGATGCGCATCAGCATGAGGCGCGCGAGAGCCAAGACAACAAACGTGATGAAGAAGAGGATCAGGCCGAGTGCAATCAGCGACGACGTATAGACGTCGCCGACAGCCTCGGTGAATTCGTTGGCGATCGTCGCGGAGATCGTCGTACCAGGCGCGAGGATCGAAGCCGAAATTCGGTGCGCGTTGCCGATCACGAAGGTAACGGCCATTGTCTCACCAAGTGCGCGGCCAAGACCCAGCATGACACCGCCGATGATACCGACGCGCGTGTAGGGAATGACGACGTTCTTAACTACTTCGCGCGTGGTCCATCCCATACCATAGGCGGCTTCTTTCAACACCGGCGGAACGGTGTCGAACACGTCGCGACAGACGGCGGTGACGAACGGCAGAACCATCATCGCGAGGATCAAAGCTGCTGTCAGTACGCCGATGCCGTAAGGGGGGCCCGAGAAGAGATCGCTCAGCCCGGGTATTGGCGCAAAGAGTGCAATCAACTCCGGCTGAACGTACTGCTGGAGTGCCGGGGCGAAGAAAAACAAGCCCCAGATACCGTAAATAATACTCGGGATGCCCGCGAGAAGCTCGATCGCAATGCCGATAGGCCGGCGAAGGGACATCGGGCAAAGCTCGGTCAGGAAGACAGCGATACCGATGCTGATCGGTACGGCGATCAGCATTGCAATCGCAGAGGTGACGATGGTGCCGTAAATGGGCGCCAGCGCGCCGAAGTGTTCCGTAACGGGGTTCCATGATTCGGTTGTGAAGAAGCTCAGCCCGAAGGTCTTCAGGGCGAGCCAGGAACCGGAAATCAGCGAAACGAAGATCGCGCCCAGGGTGATCAAAACGAAAAAGGCAGCGGCTCGCGTCAAAAGGCTAAAGGTGCGGTCGTTACGACTAAGCCCGCTCAGCATCTTGGCGCGGGCCGTTCGATCGACTTTTTCGCGAGGGGCGGCTGTCAACGAGGCATCGATCGTCATTTTTTGGCCTTCAATCGAATACGGGGTCAGCGGACTTACGCTCAAGCAAAAAGAGGATGCGGGCTTTGTACGTGCCCGCATCCAGTGTCGTTAAGAGGCGAGATTACATCGCGGGGTTGCCGTCCGGACCCTTGATTTCCTTCCACTTCGACTCGACGAGCTTGACGACACTGTCAGGCATCGGGACGTAGTCGAGGGCGGAAGCGGCGTCGTCACCGTTGGCGTAGGCCCACTGGAAGAACTTCAGTGCTTCCTTGGCAGCGGCAACATCCTTCACCTTCGTCGGCATCAGGATGAAGGTCGAAGCCGAGATCGGCCACGACGCGTCGCCGGGCTGGTCGGTGATGATCAGGTAGAAGCCAGGAGCCTTTTCCCAGTCGGCGTTAGCAGCGGCGGCCTGAACCGACGCGCCATCGGCAACAACAGCCTTACCGGCCTTGTTGATCATCTTCGTCTGCACCATCTTGTTCTGCTTGGCGTAGGCGGTTTCGACGTAGCCGATCGAGTTCTTCGTCTGCTGGACGTTGTTGGCAACGCCTTCGTTGCCCTTGGCGCCCAGGCCGACGGGCCATTCAACGGAGGCGTCCGAGCCAACTTTGCTCTTCCAGTCAGCGCTGACCTTCGAGAGATAGTTGGTGAAGTTGAAGGTGGTGCCCGATCCGTCCGAGCGGTGGACGACGGCGATGCCAGCGTTCGGCAGCTTCGCGTCGGGGTTCAGCTTCTTGATGGCCGGGTCGTCCCAGGACTTGATTTCGCCGAGGAAGATCTTGGCGAGCGTGTCGCCGTCGAGGACGAGCTGGTTCGATTCGATGCCGTCGATGTTGACGACCGGCACGATGCCGCCCATCACCATCGGCCACTGGATCAGGTCGCCGCCCTTGGCGAGCTGTTCGGTCGTCAACGGCTTGTCGGATGCGCCGAAGGTCACAGTGCGAGCGGTAATCTGCTTAATGCCGCCGCCCGAGCCGATCGACTGATAGTTCAGGCCGACGCCGGTCTGTTTCTTGTAGGTGTCCGCCCACTTTGCGTAAACCGGATAGGGGAACGTGGCACCCGCGCCGGAAATGTCGCCGGCTTGCACGGGAGCGGTCGCAGCGGCTGTAGCCGCAAACGCCGCAATAAGCGCCATGAAAGACTGTCTCACTCGTGGTCTCCTTGTTGAACGGGGGCTTGAGGCCTCGCCACTCCATTTGCCGGACGACGTCCGGCATGCACTCTCTAGTCCAGTAAGTTCACGCCTTCGTGAAACGTTAACGGATTGTTTTTGAAGCCGTATAATTCGTCCGTTGTCGTCTCTTTCGGATGCGGTGATCGGGTTTCTTCCGACGGATCCAGCAAAGATGCTCCCCGAGAGGATAATTTCGGGAAGCGTCTGCGGCCCTCCCCCAAGGCGCGCTGTGCGAAAGATTAGGTGGTTCGGACTAGGCCGGCTGGCTCGCAGCGGCAGTCATAACACCGTCATCCAACGCCGGACCGTTCTAGCGAGTACAAGCTATGGAATTGTGACAGTCCATGTGTATGATTTTATTATATTTATTTGTAAGCAGGCAGGGAGACGTTGAAAGTTGTGCCCTTCCCGACCACAGACTGGACTGAAAGTTCGGCCTCGTGCCGGTTCAGCACATGCTTCACGATAGCGAGGCCGAGGCCCGTGCCGCCAATGCGGCGGCTGTGCTCGGCGCTCACACGGTAAAATCGCTCTGTAAGGCGGGGCAAATGCTCCGGCGCGATACCGGGACCGTCATCAGAGATCGATACGCGGGCACGGGCTGGAAATTTCTCGCCTTGCGCGCTGTTTTTCTTCAGCAGGGATACTTTTACCGAACCGCCGTCCTTGCCGTATTTCACCGCGTTTTCGACGAGGTTGTGAAAGACCTGGAACAATTCATCGCGATCGCCCATCGCCATCAGCGGGCTGCCTGAAGGTTCAACATCGATGGTGATGTGCCTTTCTTCGGCAAAAGGCATCAAAGAGCGGCTGACATCTTCGATGAGATCGTTGAGATCTACGCGGCCTTCCGGCTTAAGGTTCGCTTTCTCTTCGACGCGGCTGAGCAGCAGCAGATCGTCAATCAGGCGCGTCATGCGTTCGGCTTGATCGGCCATGATGGAGAGAAATCGCTCCCGCGCTTTCTCATCATTTCGCGCTGGGCCTTGGAGGGTTTCGATAAAGCCGCGCACGGATGCCAGCGGCGTTCTGAGTTCATGGCTGGCGTTGGCGATAAAGTCCGTGCGCATTTCAAGCAGGCGATGCTGTTCGGATTCATCGTGGATTGTGATCAGCGCCGCGATCGGCGGGCGACCACCTACGGTGCCGAGCGGCGCGACGGTGGCGATGAGACGCTGACCGGCGCTGCCACGCGGAACGAGGCGCGCGGAGCCTTTTTCGCCGCTCAAAAGCGCGTTCGAAACAGCTGAAATCAGTTCGGGATCGCGGTTGACGTGCTCTAGCGGGACGCCCTCGCGAAGACGGTCGAACAGGCTGCGTGCGGCTGAATTAAAGTTCAGGATGACGGAGGATTCGTCGAGAACGATCGCCGGATCGGGCATCGCGGCGGCGAGATCGATCCACGTCAAATTCTTGTCTGAACTTGAGCCAATGCCTGTCATGTCACTCGCTTTTTGATCGAGCGTAACGTGTGGCCATGCAAATAACGCGGCAATGGCAGCAAACAATCCACAGCCGAAGAAAATAAAATCGCGAAGTGGCCCGCTCGCCCAGATCGACAGCAGAGCAAGCAAAATGAGGGCGACAGCACAAAGGGCTGCAAAACTTAGGCGAGCGTTCTCACGGATCATGCCCGTCTGAGTAATCTTGAAGCGGCCCATAAGCTAGTCAGCAATTCAGGTCCGCCGTGTGCCGCGTGCTGCCGGCTTCTTGCTGCGCTGCTTGCCGTCAGAAGCGCTTAAACCTTTCGGTGCGATGTCGGCGAACCCAATTGGAGATTTGACGGCGAGTTCCGCAAGTGTGTGCTGATCGAGAACAGAGATGAATGCCGTCAAGGCGTCGTCGAACATCGCGTTGATATTGCCTGGATCGGATTCATTAGGCTGCTGGTCGGAATTGCCGCCTTCGACTTGAACGCGCGTCACTTCGATCGCCCGGACCACGTCCCCGATCCGAATTTGCGATGCCGGCCTGGCGAGGCGGACGCCGCCGTTCGGGCCTCTTACAGCCGTCAGAAATCCGGCGTGCGACAAAATGTGAACGATCTTGAAGACGTTCTGTTTTGTGACGCCCAGGCGGTCCGAGACGTCGGCAACCTTTACAAGCTTGTCCTTGGCCTGGGCACAATCGATCAAGATGCGGATCGCGTGGCCGGTTTGCTTCGTCAAGCGCATGTTCGAATTACCTGGACCGCGCGTTTGCGGCGGAAAAATTCCTATGTCTGCTTGTTTCACAATTCTTGTCGGGGTGGCAAGTGGCCGAACCGACCCGAGCTCACTTGACACTTCACCGCGCCGGCTTTCTATACCATCACGGTCAATAATTGGGATCGGCGTTTCCGCGGCTCGTTGCGGACTGCTGAGGCCACAAGCTAGGGGAGAACTGTGATGTCGAAAAAATCGGGTTTGTGGACCTACGCAACTCAATTAGCGGCCGTGTCCGGTGCTGTTCTGGCGCTGGGCTGGGGGCCGGCTTTTGCCGCCCCGCCGGCGACAAAAGACATCATGAAAAATTACGGCGACTTGGCCGAGGCGATGTATGGCGATGCGCTGGCGAAGGCCAAGGATCTCGATAAGTCGATCGACGCGTTTTTAGCGGCCCCGAATGCCGAGACGCTCGCAGCGGCGCGCACCGCCTGGAAAGCTTCGCGCGTTCCCTACATGCAGACCGAAGGCTTCCGCTTCGGCAACCAGGTCGTCGACGATTGGGAGGGGGAGGTGAACTCCTGGCCGCTCGACGAAGGCCTCATCGATTACGTCGACGAGGCGAGCTACGGTGACACGAAGGAAGAAAATCCGCTCTACACGGCCAACGTCATTGCCAACAAGAAGATCCGTCTCGGGCCGAAGATGCTTGACGCCAGCACGATCGACAAGGCGGTCATCAAGAAGCTCAACAGCGCGCTTGACGTCGAGTCGAATGTCGGCACCGGATATCACGCTATCGAGTTCCTGCTCTGGGGGCAGGATCTGCACGGTACTGGGCCGGGTGCGGGCGAGCGTCCGGCAAGCGATTACGATCTGAAAAACTGCACGCACGGGAATTGCGACCGTCGCCGCGATTACTTGAAAGCCGCTTCGGGGCTGTTGGTCGATGATCTTGCGGAGATGGTCGATGACTGGAAGACGGACGGCAAAGCACGCAAGGCGCTCGTGGAGCAGAACGACAGTGCTCAGCTCTCGACGATCCTCACGGGCCTTGGTTCGCTGTCGTACGGCGAGCTTGCGGGCGAGCGCATGAAACTCGGCGTTCTGCTGCATGATCCGGAGGAAGAGCACGATTGCTTCTCCGACAACACCCAGAACAGTCACTACTACGATCAGGTCGGGATGATGGAGATCTGGAACGGCAAATATGACGGCTCGACCCCGGTCAGCGGCCCAAGCATCGCCGAACTTGCGCGCGATAAAGCGCCCGATGCCGCGAAGCGCGTCGACGATGCTATGGCGGTGACGCTGGAGAAGATGAAAGCGATCAAGACCAAAGCCGACTCCGGCGAAATGGCGTATGACCAGATGCTAGCGGCGGGGAATGAGACGGGCAACAAGATGATCCTCGATGCCGTCGACGCGCTCGTTTCCCAGGCGCGTGCTATTGAGGCAGTCGTTGCGGCGCTGAACCTCAAGGTCAAGATCGAGGGGTCGGACAGTCTCGACGATCCCGGCAAGATCGCTAAGGCGAAGTAAGTTGATGTCATCGAAAACGCTGCGGTTTCACGCCGAAGAGGCGCAGGCATGGTAACGCGCCGCGACCTCATGCTTGGAGCCGCGGCGTTCTCCGCGAGCGCTGGGTTGGGATTTGTCGGCGCCGGGCGGAACGTTCAGGCGAAGGAAGTGATCGCCAAGCCGATTGCGCACGGCGTCAAGTCGCTCGCGCTCGATCTCGCAGAGCGGCCGACGGCGCTTCCCTGTTTCGGCGGTAAGACGTTGCCGCTCTGGACGTTTGAAGCTGGGCCGACGTTTCCGATCGTGCGGGTCAAGCTCGGCGAGCGGCTCGATACGGTTTTCCGTAACCATCTGCCCCGTGACGGCGAAGTCGCCTCGATCCATTGGCATGGGCTTCGAATTCCGAACACGCAGGACGGCGTTCCGTATCTGACGCAGCAGCCGATTCCACCGGGTGGGGAGGGACGATATTCGTTCGTGCCGCCCGACACCGGATCGTTCTTTTTTCACACGCACTGCAATTCAACAGAGCATTTTGGCCGCGGATTGATTGGCGCACTGATCGTCGAGGGCGACGAGATCGAGCCGCCGGATGCGGAATACGTGCTGCTTGCCAAAGACTGGCGCATCGGACCCGACGGCAAATTTCTGCCGTTCTCGACAGACGAGGGGGCTGCGAAAGGAGGAACGCCGGGAACAATCCGGTCGGTGAACGGAGCGACGTCACCGGTGATCATGGTTCCGTCGTCGGCGAACATTCGTATCCGGTTTTACAACATGGACCCGATGCGCATTTCCGAAATCGGTTTTGAAGATGCGCAAGCAGCAATCATCGCGATCGACGGCAACGGCCTGCCTCCTATGCCGTTCGAATCCTGGCGTCTCGGCACCGCGATGCGCGTCGACATTCTGTTGCGCACGGCTGCCTCCGGCGGGTCCTTAAAGCTCTACGATTACTTCGCGAAAGAGCCGTTCGTGCTCGCCGAGTTCAAATCGGAGGGACCGCCGAAGCGCTCGGATGCCTTCGAGCCGACGCCGCTCAAGGTGATGCCGTTTCCGAAGCTTGACGAGGCCAACGCACAAATCATTCCGTTCGAGTTTTCTGCGACGCCGACGGGGCAGGCCATTGCCGATATCGGCGCCGGTCCCGGCATCCAGCTTGGACCGCTTTGTCTGACGAAGCGCACATTTTGGGCGATCAATAAGCGTGCGTGGCCTGGACACGATCATCGCGATCTCGGGCCGCCGCTCGCTGTTCTGAAATCGGGACAAAGCTATATCTTCGAACTCGATAATACGACGCCGCGGTCGCATCCGATCCACATCCATGGACACACGTTCGAAGTTTTGAATTCCAGTAAGCGAAAGCTTCCGCGCTTCCGTTGCGATACGGTGTTACTGATCCCGAACGAGCGCATTCAAGTCGGGCTGGTCGCCGGGCTTCCGGGAAAATGGATGTTCCATTGCCATATCCTCGAACATCAGGAGACCGGCATGATGGGTTACATCGAGGTCGTATGACGCGGCGTTCGCACGCGCGGTTTGTGCTGGCATTGCTCGCCGGGTTGTTGCTGCCTGTTCACGGTCGGGCCGATCCGCTGGACGCTGCCGTTGGCAAAGCGCTGTTCGACAGGCAATGGATTCCGGCGCCGTCTTCGACGAATGGGACGGATGGGCTCGGGCCGCTGTTCGTTTCGCGCTCGTGCACAGGCTGCCACGCGCGGGCTGAAGGCGCACATCTGGTTGTGCGCGACGGCGGCAAACCGGATATTGCCGGCGCCGTCGTACGCTTCGGCACGGCCGATGGAGTAACCGACCCTTATTACGGACTTGAACTACAAACCAACGCGATCCCAGGGTTGAAACCCGAGGGGAGCGCGCATTTTCTTCCGAGCCTCAGCTACACTTTGAATGGTCCGCCGCTTGGCGAGGGCGTGTACGCGGGCGTTCGTCTTGCGCCGCAGTTGTTTGGCAAGGCCGCGTTCGATGACGTTCCGGATGAAGACATCGTCAAGCGCGCCGTTGCCAATGCCAAAAGCGGCGGGCCTGTCAAAGGTCGCGCGAACATTACTCCGCGTGGCATTGGCCGATATGGCTGGAAAGCAGCGCACGTTTCGATCGACGAGCAGACAGCGCACGCGTTCGCGTTCGATATCGGGCTATCAAGTCCGCTATTCCCGCTACCATACGGCGACTGCACGGCGGCTGAGACGGCCTGCCTGTCCGCGCCGAATGGCGAAAGTCCGGCGTTCGAAGGGCGCGAGCTTTCCTCGGCGATGATTGGCGTCGTCGCGAGTTATCTGAAGTCGCTTAAAGCGCGGCCCGTGACCGAGGCTTCGGCCTTATTTGCTTCGACCGGATGCTCTGCGTGCCACGTTCCGGCGCTTACGGCGCGGGACGGGCGGCAAATTCCAGCCTTCACCGATCTTCTGCTTCACGATATGGGTCCAGGGCTCGATGATGGGGTCGGAGAGCCGGGTGTCAAATCGTTCGAATGGCGGACGGCGCCGTTAATCAATGGCCGCTTGCGGCCTGAAGATCGGCGCTATCTTCACGACGGCTCGGCTGCGACCGTTGAAGACGCGATCGATCGGCACGGCGGAGAAGCAGAACACAGCCGTAACCTTTTCAAGGCTTTGATGGCCGACGACAAGAAGCGACTGGTCGATTATGTGAATGGGCTATGATGGTACGAAAAGTCATGATCGCGGTGCTGGCGTTTTTGGCATTCGCAGCGGAGGCGGTCAGCGCCGATCTCCCTCCTGAACCGCTGAGCCATGCGGGAATGGTGAAGGCTGCGATCGAACAGTACATCATCCCGCACATCGACGCTCTGAAGGCCGCGACAGCGCCGTTGCCCGACGCTGTCGACAATGTCTGCAAGACAGGGTCGCCTGAGGCCGAAAAAGCGCTGCAAGAGCATTTCGACAAGGCCGTCATCGCGTATGCGGGTGTCGATTTTCTGCGGTTCGGGCCGATGCTCGAGAACGGCCGGCGCGAGCAGATTTCGTTCTGGCCCGATCCGCGCGGTTTCGTTGCCCGGCAGATGCGGCTTCTTCTTTTGAACAAGGACGATACCATTGCGCAGCCGGGCGCCATTCGCAAACAGAGCGCGGCCGTGCAGGGGCTTCCGGCGCTTGAAGCGTTGATGCACGATAAGAATGTTCCGCTGGGTCCGGGCGATGCCGCGCATTACCGGTGTCTCGTGGCTCATGCGATCGCCATCAATGTTGCGAGCTTAGCAACAGAAGTGGCCGACGGCTGGGAAAAGCCGGACGGTTGGGCGGACAAGATGCTGCATCCCGGACCCTCGAACGACACATACAAAAGCAATAGCGAAGCGGCCGTGGAAGTCGTCAAGGCGTTGATTGTCGGTTTGGGGTTGACGGCCGATCTGCAGGTCAAGCCGCAGATCGATGCCAAGGTCCGGCTGACGCCGCCCTACGATAAATCAGGCTTGCAGAAAGCTTATTACGCGACGAGCGTCGCGTCGCTGCATCAACTTTACGATGTTCTGAATCTTGAAAGCTGGTTGCCGCCCGATCGTCTCTGGATGAAAGATTGGGTGGTGGGAACATGGCGCACGCTCGAATCGAGCGACGGCGTCGGCGGGCATATGCCTCACGCGAAGCGCGAGGATGCGCCGACGCTTCGCGAAGTGTTCGATCGCACCAACGGATTGCGCAACATGGTCGCGAACAGGCTGTCGGTGGCGGCCAAACTGACGGTAGGCTTCAATGAACTCGATGGCGATTGATCGTAGACACGTGCTGCTTGGCACGCTGGCGTTCATCGGCGCAACGGCGTTGCGGCCGGCATTTGCGGGAGCAGCCACAACAGCTGCGTATGTGACAGCGGCGCGCCTTGCCGATGGCTCGTTCGGCATTCTGCTACTCAGTGCAGATGGGACGGTCCTGCGCGAAGTGCCGCTGTCGGCACGCGGCCACGACATTGCCGTCGATCAGGCATCGGGACGCGTTGTGGTCTTTGCGCGGCGCCCAGGAGCGTTCGCGGTTTCTTTCGAAATCAACAAGTCGACGCCGCCACACGTGTTCACGCCGGGCGAGGGTCGCCATTATTTCGGGCATGGCTCGTTCTCGCAGGACGGCAGATTGCTTTACGCATCCGAGAATGACATTGCGACCGGAATGGGCGTGATCGGCATTTATGATGTGGCGCGCAGCTTCAAAAAGATTGGCGAGCATTCGACGTTCGGGATGGGGCCGCACGAGATCATGCTGCTCGCTGACGGCAAGACGATTGCGTGTGGAAACGGCGGTCTCGATACGACGCCGGAGGCGGGACGTGAAAATCTCAACGTCGATTCGATGCAGCCATCGCTGACGTTCGTCGATGCGGAGAGCGGCAAGCTTCTCGCCAAGCACGAGATGACGGGCAACGTGAAGTCGCTCTCAATTCGCCACGTCACTCAGGATGCGAAAGGCGTCGTCTGGTTCGGCGGCCAATGGGAGGGCAGCCCGAGCGAAACGCCGCCTCAGATCGTCGGCAGCGTCGGGCTCGATCGGCCGTTCAAGCTTCTCGAACCGCAGGGCAAGGGCGGTGACGATCTCAAGGGCTATATCGGCGCGATGGCGGTCAGCAACGACGGCCGCTTCATTGCGGCGAGTGCGCCGAAGGCCGGACACGTGCTTTACGTCGATACCGAGACGGCAACCGTCATTGGGCGAAGCAATCTCAAGGACGTGTGCGGGCTTGCGGCGGAAGGCGCGCGGGATTTTGCGGCGTCGTCGGGATTCGGTGTCATTCGGTACGAAACTGCGCAGGCGAGCAAGATTTCAGAGCGCGCGCTGCAGGACGTCGCGTTCGACAATCACTTGCGGCGCATAGCCTGATCGCGGGCCTTGAGCGCCTGAAGATCTGCTCGGGTGTCGATGTCGGCGAAAGCACCTTCGTCGTCGCATGGGATGGGCCGCCAGAGATCTCGATGAGCGGCCAAGATCGCCTTGCCGCCGCTATCGCCCGAGACTGTCATGAGTTCCGGAAAAAGCGATTTAGGCCAGATAATCGGATGGCCGCGGCGGCCGTCGCTCGCGACAGGAAATGTGATCGCGGCTTTGTCGTATTGGAACGTCGAAGCGAGCGCATTCACCAATGCTGTCGAAATAGCAGGCATGTCGGCCAGAGCGACAAGTAGGCCGTCGGCGTCTTGCGAGATGGTTTTTAAGCCGGTGCGCAGCGACGTCGAGAGGCCGTCACGGGCGTCAGGATTTTCGATAACGCGCCAGCGTCCCGAACCAGCCGCTTTCGCCACGCCATCTGCTTGCGATGTTACCAGAACGATCTCTTCAACATCGGTGGCCGCCAGTATCTGACAAACGCGGCGGACGATCGGAATGCCGTCAAACTCGGCCAACAGCTTGTGGCCATCTTCGAAGCGGGACGAGTTCCCGGCGGCGAGGATGACGGCAGAGATGGTCACGCGTCGGGAGCTTTGCGGAATGCAGCGATGATCTGTGCCAGGATCGAGGTTGCGATCTCGCCCGGCGTTTCGGCTTCGATGTTGAGGCCGACGGGAGCGTGGATGCGCGCGATGTCGGCGTCGGTGAAGCCAGCGGCCTTCAGGCGGTCGACGCGTTTGGCGTGTGTCTTGCGCGAGCCCAGTGCGCCGATGTAGCGGCAGGGTGACTTCAGCGCGATCGACAAGGCTTCGTCGTCGATGTGGTCCACATGCGTCAGCGTTACGACGGCCGAGAACGGATCGGCAGCGAGTTTTCTAAAGATATCCTCCGGCCAGCCGGCGATGATCTGCGACGCGTCGAACCGTGTGGCATTCGCGAACGCCGTGCGCGGGTCGATCACCTTCACGTCGTAGCCGGAGGCGGTCGCCATCGTCGCGAGGTGCTGGCCGATGTGGGTCGCGCCGACGATGACGATGCGCGGCGGCGGCGTCAGGGCGTGGAGAAATGTTTCGCCGCTTTTGTCGACGCCGCTATGAGCGCGGCGGATGGCTTCGACAATAGCAGGATCGGTCGAACTCATGCCGTCATAGATTTGCCGGGCGCCGTCGGTGAGGCGGGTCATCACGACGACGGGTTCGCGCGCGGCGGCGGCGCTGTCGAGTTTTTGCAGGAAGTCGAGATCGGTTTTGGGATCGAGCTTGCTCACATGGACGCGGATCTTGCCGCCGCACGCAAGTCCGGCGCGCCAGGCCGTTTCGTCCGCGATGCCGAAGCTCAGCGTCTCGGGTTTGCCGGTTTCGAGGACGTCCATTCCGGCGGCAATGACGTCGGCTTCCACGCACCCGCCCGACACCGAGCCCTGGAACTCGTCTTCACCGGCAATAACCATTTGGCCGCCGGTGCGGACGGGGGCCGACCCCCAGGTATCGATTACGGTCGCCATGGCGACGGGCCGTCCCGCTTCGAGCCAAGCCCTTGCGGCGGCCCGAGGATTGGTCTTCGGGGCGTCGGATTTTGGGGATGTTTCAGCGGTCTTGAGATCGGTCACGGGGGTATCTTCAACTGGTTGCCACAGTGTCGCGATTGCGCTTCGGAAGTCCCGAGGCTAGAAGCCCGAAGATGGCGAGACCCTCTCTAAAGATCAAGGCGAAGGCAAGTGCGAAGGTGCGGCGGCTGGCGCATGGCGCGACGGCTGAGCAAGCGCGGACGCCCAAGGTCGGCTTTGTGTCGCTCGGTTGCCCGAAGGCGCTGGTCGACAGCGAGCGCATCATCACCAAGCTGCGTTCGGAGGGCTACGCGATCGCGCGCGAGTATTCCGGGGCCGACGTTGTTGTCGTCAACACGTGCGGCTTTCTCGATTCCGCTAAGCAGGAAAGTCTCGACGCCATCGGCGAGGCGATGAACGGCAACGGCCGGGTGATCGTGACCGGCTGTTTCGGCGTAGAAGAAGGACGCATTCGCGAGGCGCATCCGGGTGTGCTGGCGGTGACGGGGCCGCATCAATACGAGCAGGTCGTCGAAGCCGTTCATGACGCGGTGCCGCCGCTGCACGATCCTTATGTCGATCTCGTGCCGCCAGAAGGCTTGCGACTGACGCCGCGCCACTACGCGTATCTGAAGATCTCGGAAGGCTGCAATAATCGCTGCACGTTTTGCATCATTCCGTCGTTGCGCGGCGATCTGGCGAGCCGCCCGGCGAACCATGTGATGACGGAAGCAGAGCGGCTGGTGAATGCGGGCGTAAAAGAATTGCTCGTCATCAGTCAGGACACGAGCGCTTACGGGCTCGACATCAAATATGCAGAGAGCGCGTGGAAGGGCGGTCAGCTCAAGGCGCGCTTCCTCGATCTGTCGCGGGCACTGGGCGATCTCGGAGCGTGGGTCCGGATGCACTATGTCTATCCTTATCCGCACGTCGATGACGTCATTCCGCTGATGGCCGAGGGCAAGATTTTGCCCTACCTCGACATTCCGTTTCAGCACGCGTCGCCGGCCGTTCTGAAGAAGATGCGGCGTCCGGCGTCGCAGGAAAAGACGGCAGAGCGGATCCGGCGCTGGCGCGACGTCTGCCCCGATCTCGCGATACGCTCGACTTTTATCGTCGGCTTCCCGGGTGAAACCGAAGACGATTTCGCGTTTTTGCTCGACTGGCTGAAGGAAGCGAAGATCAATCGCGCCGGATGCTTCAAGTACGAAGCGGTTGAAGGAGCGCTAGCGAATGGGATCGAAGGCGCGGTTCCGGAAGAGGTGAAGGAAGAGCGCTGGCATCGATTCATGGCGGCGCAGAGAGAGGTGAGCGGGGAACTGCTCCGCGCTAAAGTGGGTGCCACGATCGACGTCATCATCGACGAAGTGGACGAGGATGGCGCTATCGGCCGATCGAAGTGGGACGCGCCGGAGATCGACGGCAACGTGTTTCTCAACGGTGAAAGCGCCGCGACGCCCGGCGATATCGTCAAAGCGAAGGTCATCGAGGCGGACGAATACGACCTCTGGGCCGAGCGGGTGGTTTAAGTCTGCGGCTACGTTATTCCGACGAACGAATTCTTCCTCAAGCTTGTCATCCTCGGCTTCATGCCGAGGATCCATCTTCCGGCAATGCTCACTGAATAATGGATGCTCGGGACGAGCCCGAGGATGACATCGACCTTAAAGCGGCACAGCGCCCGACTCTTCTGGTTTCGCTTTGTGCTCGGGCTCGACGTGGATCACGACTTCCGAGCCTTCGATGTTTTTCTCGATAGAGTTTTCGAGCCGGTCACAGATGGCGTGGGCTTCATCGACCGTCATCGATCCCGGTACGACGAGATGGAACTCGATGAACAGGGCGCGGCCTGCCTGCCGGGTTCGAATGTCGTGCGCCTGGAGTGCTCCGATGCCGTTCGCTTCGATGGCGCCACGGATACGTGCCTCGATCTCGGGGCTCGCGGCTTCGTCCATGAGGCGGGACATCGATTCGGTGGCGATGCGATAACCCATCATCAGGATGTTGACCGCGACCACGGCGGCAATCAGCGGATCGAGAATGTACCAGCCGGTCGCGAGCGTAAGGAGAAGTGCGAGCAGAACCCCGACCGATGTAATGACATCAGTGAAGAGGTGGTGACCATCGGCGACCAGGGCAGGCGAGCGCCATTCGGTTCCCCATTTGATCAACACCCAAGCCCACAGCGCGTTGATGACTGTCGCGACGGTGTTGATCGAAAGGCCCAGCATCGAATGGCTGAGCGTCACGCCTTGAACGAGGCCGTTGTAAGCCTTGATCATGATCAGCACGGCTGCGACGGCGATCATCGCGCCTTCGAACATTGCGGCGAGAAACTCAGCCTTGGAATGACCGAAAGGATGATCTGAGTCCGGCGGCTTCGCGCTCATCCAGATGGCGACGTAGGCGGCGACCGCCGTAATGACGTTGACGATGCTTTCGAGTGCGTCCGAGTACAGCGCGACGGAGCCGGAGATGACGTAGGCCGCATACTTCAGGCATATCACCGCCAGCGCCACAGCTATGTTTGCTGCTGCAACTTTTGAGATCTTGCCGTTGATGGGAGCGGCGTCAGTTGGCATTCGTACTCAGGTCCGTTGAAATCGTGACCTAGTCGCACATTCCTCCAGCTTGCGCTACCGCAGAAGCTGGGATCGTTGTCTCGGTCATAAGATTGATGGCGCTTGCGGTTATCCACATGAGGGCTGGCCCTGCATCTCGTCGCGAGGACGAGAATCTGATGCTCCAATAGTCGCATTATCGACTGACGCATCTCCCGGTCGCGGCATATCTCGTTCGCGACGCAGGCTGGAGCACCTCAATGGCCAATTTCACGACACACATCGCGATTGGGACCGTCGTTTCGGGCGCCCTTGCGACGCTGACGCTTGCGGCTGACGTGGTTGCTCCGCAGAATCTCGTGGCGGTGACGTTGGCTGGCGCGCTTGGGTCGGTGTTACCTGACATCGATCTCAAGGACTCGCGGCCGAGCCGGGCTATGTTTGCTGGGCTCGCAATTTTTGCGTCCTTTGCCGTTCTGTTCAACGCCGCGACACACTATTCGATAGCGGAGCTGTGGCTGCTTTGGCTCGGGACGCTACTGCTCGTGCGTTACGGCCTGCACACCATCTTCCATCGGCTCGCGGTTCATCGTGGCATCTGGCATTCGATACTGGCCGCCGTTTTTTGCGCGGTGGCGACGGCGATCGTGTTTCGCCATCTCCTCGGGAAGCCGGAGGGCGTGTCGTGGCTGGCAGCCGCCTTCATGTTCGTCGGTTACATCACGCACCTGACGCTCGACGAGATCTACTCGGTCGACGTGATGGATACACGCATCAAATCGTCGTTCGGGACGGCGCTAAAGCTGTTCGATCGCCGGCATTTCTATGCCTCGGTCGGAATGGCGGCCGCTACGGTACTTGCGATTATGCTGTCGCCGCAGACGAGCACATTCGTTCATGGGCTCAGCTCGCACGATATGTGGTCGGGGCTGGAGCAGCGGTTGCTGCCAAGCGGCAAATGGTTCGGCATTCTTGATGGGCCGCATTTCGCGTCTCGCAAGCCTGAGCTTGGCGAGACGATGACGACGGGATCGATCCCCGCTCAGCGGACTGGGGGTACCGGCGCCACGGGGGTTCATCCAGCGGCGACGCAGGCCCAACGCGGCGCAGGGGAGGCAGCTCAGCCGCTTCCCGCGTCGCAAACGCCTCCAGCAGTTTCAGATCCTGCCGCTGTTACTGGTGCACCGCGCGGCAACGAAAGCCCTTAAGGAACGTCGAGGTCAGATTCCTTGCGAACGTCTGAGCGGTCGCTGGCGTGAGATAAACGCCCTTTTCAGTGGCGGCGACGGACGTGATGCCGTTCAAGCCGGCCAAGAATGATCGCGCCGTCGTATCGAGGTCTTCGGCCGAGAGGTTCGGTGCGACTTGAGCAAGCGAGCCTTTGACGACTTCGACAAGACTGTTCGTGTAGTCGTGGAACGGCGCCGGAACCGTTTTTCCCGCCGGAAGATTGTGAGCCAGGAAAAGGTTCCACATTCGCCGATTGACCAGTGCGAAGTCGACGTATGCGTGTGACAAGAGTTCGATGTTCTTTTCACCGTCTTGTCCGAGGGGCACACGTTTCAAGTGCTCGACCGTACGGCCCATCAGCTGAACCTGGAGCGTCAGCAGGACGTCGTCGAGGTTCTCGAAGATGTTGTAAAGCGTGCCTGGCGAATAGCCTATCATCCGCGCTATTTCGCGGGCCGAAAGACCTGTGATCCCATTGCGTTCAACAATGGTCTGAGACGCATCGAGAATAAGCTGTCTCAATTCTTCCGGCGAGTGAACGGATCTCCGTCCCATAGGTTTCCTACGATCCCCAAAAAGTTTTACATTTTCGTAAGATGGACTTTAACTGACGTTTATTACGGCACAAGGAAATATAGAACTGCGAGTTTGAAATCCTAGAGCAGATTATAATTTTCTGAAATTATATTTATTTTCAACGACATAGATATCGAGTGGCAATTGCCGAATACGCTCGGCGTCAAAAATTCCCGAACTCAGTATGCTGATTATGCTACGATTTTGAACGTTGAGAAGTGCTGAACACAATTTTGTTATCTTCCGCAAAGGGAGGGGCTGAGCGCGGCGTTACTGACAAGCGGCCTTCGAGGGACTGTCCCAAGTATTGTTATTGTTCAGACCCGGCAAAAACATGACGGACGGGACATCGCGGGGTGTCATCACCATCGTATCAGACCATGTGCTCTGGTGAATGATGCTCGGCAGAAGGTTCGTGAGCATTGGCGTGTACGTGTAAGTCGCCTCGATAAAGACTGCGCGCCCATTGCCAACCAACACGCCCTGATCGACGGTCTTGGGATCTCCGCATCCGACCGTCGCGCCTGTCGGATACTGATAGGACCATTCGATTTTTGTTTGCGTCGGGTCATTGAGCTTCGCCCAAACCTGGTAGACGCGCAGCGAAAGCGGCGTAATGCTGTAGGGCTCCATCGCGTGCGCAACGGATTGCATGATGCCCGCGAGTGTGTTCTTGGCATCCGTCGTCGTCACGCTAGCGTCGGCTTCGCCTTCCGGCCAAAGCTGCTTTTCCCGCGTAACAAGGTCGCCGACCATCGACGTTGCGCGCTGAAAGCGCTTATGAATCATCAGGGCGCGCGATAGCTCGATTGTGCCGAACGTCATCATCAACAGCAGCGGCACGAGCAACCCAAATTCGACGGCAGCGACTCCCGCGACATCGGTGCGAAAGACGTGAAATTTTGCCGAAAGTGACGATGTCCAAAACTTGCGCATGTCAGCTGCCCGTCCCCGGAAAGGGTTCTGTCCGGAAAGCTGTCGACGATTGGATCATCATCGTGCCGTTCTGCATGTTGCCTAGACGGATGTACGGAATTCTCGATGCGTATTCCCATTGGTAGCAGGTCGTCACGATCACGACGTCACTGGCGCCACCGGTATAGGTAGCGATCGGATCAGTCGGATTGCGATTGTTCACGCTTGCAGTGTTATTCTGGTCGACGCAGCTGTGAATGCCGTTGGAGTTGAAGCCGGTGTCATCGGTCGGATTGTTTACACCGATGGCGCTCCAGCTGCTCCAGCTCTGGGCCCAGACCTGCAGCTTATCGCATTTGATCCAGCCGCCGGCGCTATCGCAGATCGCCTGCTTGAACTGGGCGACTGTCATTTTATCGGTGACGGCCTCGCCGGTGCGGATCAGTCGGCTGGTCTGGTCCATGCCGCGTTCCAGAGAATTTGAGACGAAGAAGTAGAGCGAGCAACCGATCAGCGCGAAAATGAACATCAAGAATGGCGTCAGGACGATTGCAAATTCGACTGCGGTTGCGCCCCGCTCGTCGCGATTAAAGCGGCGGAGGCTCGCAAATTTCAAAGACGGCCATCGTCTGGACGTTGCCTGGCCTGCCATGGGATGGAGCTCCGCATCACCAACATATTTCGCGAAGAGCTAAAATGCAGGAGATTAAGACGGCATTTATCGAAAGGTGTTCTTTCTTTATCGGTTAAGAATGCGTTGTCGCCGTCCCGTTCTGGTTCGCTATTGAGCGTTGTTGGCGTTGTTGCCTTGGTCTGATGTTCCGGCCGAGAATTTGATCTTCGAAGTGTTGGCGGACTCCACTGATTTGAAGAAGTCCTTATCATCGCCAATCGTCAGTGTCGGTTCGCAGTTTGGCGTGCACGCATATGTATAGCGCTCGCTTCCTTTATGGAGATTGACGACGCTACTGTCGTCGCGCTCGACCATCACGCGCTGGTCCTGGATGATGTTGTGGTCGGTATCGAGCGCAATGATGTTGGTGATGCCGAACGTCTTGCCCGTCACGACGAGCAGGTTGCCATCCTGCAAAGCCACGTCCGCTATCGATGGATTGCCGACGATGATTTCGGAAGCAGCGCGCGGCAGCCGGAGCAGCTGCGATTGATCATAGCGGACGATCAGATCGGCGGCCGTTGCCGGCATCGCACACAGAAGAGAGACACCGATGCCCAGCACGATCCTCTTAACTTGAGAGGAGACGGCGGGCGTTTTGACGGTTGTCGGCATCTGGCGGAATCCGAGTTCGTAATGCATGGCGCCATTACTTCAGAAATTGGTGAACGATCTGCAAACGTCCGTCTCAGACGGCGCCAAAAGCTGAGGCGGTGGCGATCTGAACCGCGAAGCGAAGCTCGGCAAATCGATAAATTTGTTCGTATCGATCTTCGACGCTTACCAAGGCTCGTTGGAGTTGGGACGCCCGGCCGCCAGATTGTCCGGGCGCAGCTGATGCGGAAGCTAAGGTGAAAAACAGAATACACTGCATCTGATCTTCAGTAATAATATGCCTTAAATCAGGTATTAACCTGAAAATACCTGTCCGTCGAAACGATGATCGATGCATACTGAGAGTTATTTTCGAAGCGCCATCATGTTTGTCGTGTTTTTAACTATAAAATACTACTCATGTAAGCTTGGATAATTGACCGTTAATTGAGGTTTATGACGAAATCGTCCTATTTTACTCTGTTTTAATTTTTCAGGACTATGTTTCCGAAAGTTCCCGATTAGGGCGAAGACCCGATGGGACATGGATCGGTAACGACTTGAAGATTGGTTTGGGAGAGTACGAATGAATATGTTTTCGCGTTTCGTGAAGGATGAATCGGGCGCAACGGCTATCGAATATGGCCTCATCGCCGCGATCGTCGCTGTCGGCATCATTACCGCTCTTAGCTCGGTCAAAACCAGCCTCAATGCCACGTTCAATAGCGTCGCAACGCAGCTGAATGCGACGCCTTGATCTGGCGCTCTTCGGAATGACACGCATTATGCGCTCGGGGTCGTCTCCGAGCGCTTTTTTTTTAGGGCTTCGGTCAGCGTAACGACGGTCAAAAAATCCGCTCAACGGCAGACGCCACTGGATTTTAAGAAATTAGCGCCATGCTTTCGGAGATCGTCTGCCGGAGGCAACTGAAAATGGGATCGGCTATGCTTCGCGCCAAAGTGTCGAGATTTTTCGCTGACGAGAGCGGAGCGACCGCCATCGAATATGCGCTGATCGCCAGCATCATCAGCATCTGCATGGCAGCTGCACTGACGCAGATTTCCGGATCTCTTAAAAGCACATTCAACAACGTTAGCACGCAGCTCGACGCAAACGGTCAATAAAGCTTTCGAAGCTTTTGCTTATTAGCTCGACTTTTACTCTGTTCGGGCAGGCTGCTCGCCATTGGCGGTCTATAACCGGGTCCTGGCGTATGAGTTCGGCGGCATCTTTCGTTCTGATGGTTTTTCCCGTGGCGATGGCGTTCGCAGCAGCGAACGACCTTTTCACGATGAAAATCCCCAATCGAATTCCGATGGCGCTCGTTGCCGGATTCGTCGTTGTCGCGCTTCTGACCCGCATGCCGCTTGACGTCTTTGGGATGAATTTGGCTGTCGCGTTTGCGGTACTTGCAGCAACATTCAGTCTATTCGCGCTCAATCTGCTCGGAGGCGGTGACGCCAAGCTGATCGCAGCCGGCGCTCTTTGGATCGGTCCGGCTCACATCGTCGACTATTTACTGTTTACGACGATCTTCGGGGGCGTGCTTTGCCTCGCCATCCTGGCCTATCGCCGATGGGTTCCGGCGACGGCGATCGCGGTTGTCGGCTGGGCGCATCGGCTGCACGCCGACAAAGGCCCCGTCCCGTACGGTATCGCTATTGCAGCGAGTGCGCTTGTGGTGTTCCCCACCACCGATCTTTTCTTGTCGTTGATGTCGTAGAGGCGTCGGCGATCAACGCGATCGAAGTCGTTTACGCCTCGATAACTGTCTCTACAACAAATTACCTGAGAGCCCCAGTCCGGCACGACGGTTAACTCCAAATTGACGATTGGCAGGCCATCGTCGGCGTGAAGGAATCACGTTCGAACGCGAAGGGACTTGCGGGTCGTATGAAGCGGGCTCAGCTCATCGGATTTTCAGTGGCACTCGTTGCCGCGGGGCTCGCTTACTATGTGGCTGGCGCTCTTCTGCAGCCGCCCGCACCCATCACCGTCGAGAAGCACGTCGACAGCACGCAAGTGCTCGTCGCTGGCACCAACATCCCCGTCGGCGAGATTGTCAACGCAGGCAGCTTCCGCTGGATGACGTGGCCGAAAAGCGCCGTGTCGCCGGATTATCTGAATCAGAAAACGGTTGGCGCCGACATCATGAAGCAGCTTGCCGGATCTGTCGCGCGGGCGCCGATCCTCGCCGGCGAGCCGATTACAAAGCAAAAGCTGATCAAGCCCGGCGATGGCGGTGTGCTCGCAGCTATTCTTCCGCAGGGCATGCGCGCCATATCGACGAAAATTCGCGCGGAAACGGCCGCGGGCAGCCTAATCCTGCCTAACGATCACGTCGACGTCATCCTGATCCGTCGTGTGCGCGGACGCAATAACGAAGACCAGAGCGTCTCCGATACGCTGTTTCGCAACGTTCGCGTTCTGGCGATCGGACAGCAGATCCAGACCAAAGAAGGCAAGATGGTTGCCGAAAGCTCCGCGAGCACGGCGACGCTCGAGCTGACACCCCGTCAGTCCGAAATGATGGCGCTTGCAAACACCATCGGGGACATCACGCTTTCGCTGCGCAGTGTCGCTGATTTGAATTCGGACCCAAGTGGATCTGGTGCGGGCCTAAGCCGGCCCAAAGAGAATTCCGTGCGTATCGTGCGTTACGGCGCGAAGTCGCGTGTGTATGGCGTGAACTGAGTCATCAAAAGTCAGTGGTCGTCATAAGGTAAGACCTGATGCGCATTTCATTAGAATTTTCGTGGCGCGCCGCGATGCGCGCCGTCATGCTGCTTGTGGGCATCGGGGTGTTGTGCGCGAATGTATCGCCCGCGTCTGCGCAGGCGCAACGTGCAGGCGAGCGGTCTTACGACGAAGACGTTTCGGACGCGGACCATCAGTCGTTTATTCGTATCAAGGACACCGGCGGCCCGATCCGAAAGAGCGTGAAGATCGGCATCGGCAAGTCGGTACTTCTGGAATTTCCTCGTCCCGTCCGTGACGTGATGGTTTCAAACCCGGCCGTCGTCGATGCAGTCGTTCTGAGCTCGAACCGTGTTTTCCTGCTCGCGAAAGACATGGGTGAGGCCAACGCCTTCTTCTTCGATACGTCAGGCAATCAATTCGCGACGATGGAACTTTACGTCGCTCGCGAGACCGCAGGCCTTGAATCGCTGCTGAATCGCATCATCACCGGGGCGCAGATCAAGGTCGAAATGCTGAACCAGACAGTGATCCTGACCGGCACCGTCAAAAGCCCAATCGACTCGACGCGCGCAGGCGATATCGCCGGGCAATTCATCTCCCAACAGCTGCGCAGCTTTTCGGCGAGCACCAAGGAAGGTGTTTCGCTAGCGGAAGGGCAGACGAACCAGGTCAAAGAGTCGGTCATTAACATGTTGACGGTCGAGGCTGAGGAGCAGGTGATGCTCAAGGTCACGGTCGCGGAAGTTCAACGCACGTTGCTCAAACAGATGGGCGTCAACGTTGGCGCGATCCTCCAGTCCGGGAGCTTCGCGACCGCACTCTTAACTGAGAACTCATTCCCGATCACAGTGGCACAGGGCTTGGGTGCCATGCCACAGATCGGCCTCGGAACGTCAGCTTCGACCGGCTGCGCGTTGGGCCAGCTCTGCAACATCAATACCGGCGCCGGCGGTACGTACCAAAACAGCGGCGCGACGTCGTCCTGGGGTACCGGAAACAACCGTGTCCAGACCGCTATCCGCGCTTTGGAGCGCGATGGCCTGATCCGCACACTGGCCGAGCCGAACTTGACTGCGATCTCAGGCGAACCGGCGGAATTCCTGGCGGGCGGCGAGGTGCCCTACGTCACGGGCATCGATACACAGTCCGGCGTCAGCTCGGTGGCTTTCAAGAAATTCGGTGTGCAGTTGAGCTTCACACCCGTCGTACTGTCCGAAGGCCGCATCAGTCTTAAGATCGATACCAGCGTCAGCGATATTTCGCAGTTCATCGCCAACAATCCGGTGTTCGACACGCGCCAAGCTAAGACGGTCGTCGAGCTGCCGTCGGGTGGTTCTCTGGCGCTCGCCGGCCTCATCAGCACCAAGACGCAGCAGAACATCGACGGATTGCCCGGCGCAAAAGACATTCCGATCCTCGGCACGCTGTTCCGCAGCCGCGACTTCCAGAACCAGGAATCGGAGCTGGTCGTGATCGTGACGCCTTATGTCGTGCAGCCGGTTTCGCGCCAGCAGCTTGCGACGCCCGCCGATGGGTTGGCGCCCGCGACGGATCTCAAGGCGGACTTTCTGGGTCACCTGAACCGGATCTACGGCAAGAGCGAAGCGATGCCGTCCGGCGGACTTAAGGGTGACTACGGCTTTATCGTCGAATAACTGGGGCAAGACGCGTCATGCAGATGAAAAGCACGAGTGCCGGCGGCCCCAAGGGATCACCGACCGATATGGTCAGGGTCGTTGCGATCGCCTTGATGTCCATCGTGGCGGGCGGCTGTCAATACGATCGCGCGATGAAGCCCCAGGTTGCTGGCTGGACGCTTGTCGATCCGGAGCAGCGCCATCCGATTCTTGTTTCGCAGGAGCCCGCGACCCTTAGCCTGCATATTTCTCGAAACGCAGATGGCCTGACGCCGATGCAGCGGGCTCGGGTGCTCGAATTTTCCAGCCGCAGCCGTGCATCTGACGCGGGCAATAGCCGGATCGTGATTTCAGCGCCGAGCGGCGCGTCGAACGAAAGTGCGTCGATGCAGGCCGCTGATGAAGCGCGCAAGCTTCTGATTGATACGGGCTACTCAGAAACCACGATCGCGGTCGAGGCATATCCTGCTTACGGTCGCGATGCGCCGGTGCGGCTCTCTTACATGCGCTATGTCGCGCACGCTCCCAATTGCGGGCAGGACTGGTCGGAAAATCTGGCGCGGACTTATCAGAACACGCCCTATCCGAACATGGGCTGCGCTGCGCAGCGGAACCTGGCGGTAATGGTTGCCAATCCTGCCGATCTGCTCGGACCGCGCACGATGACGAGCCGCGACGCTAACCGTCGCGATGACATGTACGCGAAATACGTCAAGGGGGCTGCTGTCGGCGCGGCTCCCGAATCTCAGACCATCCAGAGTATCACAGCCGGCCAGTGATCCATTGGAGACGTCATGTCGAAGTTAGCCCAACTCACCGACGCCGAAGAGCCTTATTTCGAGAGTGAAGAGGCCCATGCCGCGCATCCCAGCGATCGCGCGCGACCGATTCCGCGCATTTCCATTCAGGCCTTCTGCGATGATCTGAACGTCGCCGATGCGGTTCAACACGCCGCGGAAGATCGGCGGTTGTCGAAGGCGCATGTCAGCGTGCACGCGGGCGGGATATCGGCGGCCATCGCGCACTATGCGGATAGCCCGACCCCCAACCTGATCATTATTGACAGTTCTCATGGCGGCAGTCAGCTGCTGTCGGAGCTCGATCAGCTTGCCGAGAGCTGCGATCCGGGAACGAAGGTTATCGTTATCGGTCGCCATAACGATGTGATGCTCTATCGTGAGCTCTTGAAGCGCGGCGTTGCCGAATATCTCGTCGCGCCGACGGACCCCATCGAAGTGATGGAGAGCATTTCCAATCTCTACAACAATCCCGAGACGGATCCCGTCGGGCACGTATTTGCTTTCATTGGTGCGAAGGGCGGCGTCGGTTCGTCGACCATCTGTCATAACGTGGCGTGGACGATGTCGGAGGCCCTGCAATCCGACGTCACGATTGCCGACATGGATCTGGCGTTCGGCACGACCGGGCTCGATTTCAACCAGGACCCGGTTCAGGGGATCGTCGAGGCCCTCTCGGCGCCGGAGCGTCTGGACGATCAGCTGCTCGACCGGTTGCTGACGAAGTGCTCCGAACGGCTTTCCATCTTTGCGGCGCCAGTCGTTCTCGACCGCGACTTCGATTTCTCGGCTGATGCTTGCGAGACCGTTATCGATGTCGCGCGGCAGAACGTGCCGTTCGTCGCGATCGACCTTCCGCACGGGTGGTCGCCTTGGACGAAGCGGCTTTTGCTGCAGGCCGACGAGATCGTCATTACCGCCGCGCCTGATCTCGCCAATCTTCGAAATGCGAAGAATATCATCGACCTTTTGAAGACCTCGCGGCGGCACGACCAGCATCCGCACCTGATCCTTAATATGGCGAACCTGCCGAAGCGCCAGGAAATCAGCGTCAAGGAGTTCGAACAGGCGCTCGATTTGAAGGTTCTCGCCGTCGTCGATTACGACAGCGAGACGTTCAGCCAAGCCGCCAACAATGGCCAGATGCTGGAAGAGCTCAACGCCAAGTCAAAAGCCGTCGAAAAGTTTCACGAAGTGGCGATGAAGCTAACGAGACGTAAAGACACGAAGGCCGAAAAGCAGAATTCGGCACTTTCGGCCCTGGCGCCGATCTTGGAGAAGCTCAAGCTCAAGCGTTGAGGAATTCACGTTCATGTTCGGAAGGCGCTCAAACGAGCCACAAGCAGACCGACGCGTAACGCCGCGTCCTCCCGAACCGCAGGCCGCTCCCGCAGCAGCCGAGGCCAGAGCGGCCGCGGCCGCTCCGGCGCGCAGTGCAGCGGCACCGCCAAGCGCACCGCCTAAGAAGCCGGAGCCCGCGCCGGAACCGCAGCGGCGCCATTCGGAAGAATACTACGACGTCAAAACGACGGTCTTTAACGCGCTGATCGACACCATCGATCTTACGCAGTTGTCGAAGCTCGACAGCGTGACGGCGCGCGAGGAAATCCGCGACATCGTCAGCGAGATCATTCAGATCAAGAACGTCGTGATGTCGATTTCGGAGCAGGAAGAGCTGCTCGAAGATATCTGCAACGATGTTCTCGGTTACGGCCCGCTCGAGCCGCTTTTGGCGCGCGATGATATTGCCGACATCATGGTGAACGGCGCGGCGACGACGTTCATCGAAGTCGGCGGCAAGGTGCAGAAGACCGGCGTGCGCTTCGCCGACAATCAGCAACTGATGAATATCTGTCAGCGCATCGTCAGCCAGGTTGGCCGGCGCGTCGATGAATCCAGTCCGATTTGCGACGCGCGTTTGCCGGACGGATCGCGTGTCAACGTCATCGCGCCGCCACTCGCCATCGACGGCCCGGCGCTCACGATCCGAAAATTCAAAAAGGACCGTCTGAAGCTCGAGCAACTCGTTAAATTTGGATCGATTACGCCCGAGGGCAAGACCATTCTGGAGGTCATCGGCCGCGTCCGCTGTAACGTCGTCATCTCCGGCGGTACTGGCTCGGGCAAGACGACGTTGCTCAACTGTCTGACCGGTTCGATCGACCACGACGAGCGCATAATCACATGCGAAGACTCCGCAGAACTTCAGCTGCAGCAGCCTCACGTCGTGCGGCTTGAAACGCGCCCTCCTAACCTTGAAGGCGAGGGCGAGATCAAGATGCGCGATCTCATCAAGAACTGTCTTCGTATGCGACCCGAGCGGATCATCGTTGGCGAAGTCCGCGGACCTGAGGCGTTCGATCTGCTGCAGGCCATGAATACCGGCCACGATGGCTCAATGGGCACGCTTCACGCCAACAGCCCGCGCGAAGCATTGAGCCGCCTTGAATCGATGATCATGCAAGGCGGCTATGCGCTGCCCATCAAGACGATCCGCGAAATGATCTGCGGCTCCGTCGACGTCATCATCCAGGCTTCGCGACTGCGCGATGGCTCGCGCAAGATCACGCACATCACTGAAGTTCTCGGCATGGAAGAAGAGACGATCACGCTGCAGAACATCCTCGTTTACGACATCACCGGCGAAGACGCGCACGGCAAGCTGACGGGACGGCATCGTTCGACGGGCATTGTGCGCCCGCGCTTCTGGGAGCGTGCTGAATATTACAACGAGACGGAAAGACTCGCTGCTGCGCTCGTGCGGTCGGAAGTCATGGATGATCTCGGCAATCCGCTGGGAGATCAGAATGGCTGATCTCGGGTTGGCGACGGCTCTCGCACCTCTGTTGGCCGCTCTGGCTTTCGCCGGCATCGTGTTCGCGGTGGCGTATCCTTATTTTTCCGACGACCGCAAGGGGAAGCGCGTCGAAGTCGTTGCGGCTGGACGGTCTCCGCGCAAGGGCGGCGTCGTTGCTGATATTCAGAGCAGTCGAAAAAAGTCGGTCGCGGAAACTCTGAAGGAAATCGAAGTCCGCGAGAAGGCCAAGAAAAAGATCACGATGAGCCTGCGACTGATGCGGGCTGGGATGAAGCGAACGCCGCGCGATTTCTATATTGCAAGTGCGTTGCTCGGCGTGCTTCTGGCATCGATCGCAATTTTCATTCTTGAGCTGCCGCTTCCGGCGGCAATCGTTGCAGCGTTCGTTGGTGGCTTCGGACTGCCGCGGTGGATCCTGAACAAGATGACGGCGCGACGCCAAGCCAAGTTTTTGGGCCAGCTTGCAAACGCCATCGACGTTATCGTCCGGGGCATCAAGTCGGGTCTGCCCCTCAATGAGTGTCTTCAAGTCATTGCACGCGAGAGCGCGGAACCGCTGGGCAGCGAGTTCTTCGAAGTTGTCGAGCAACAGAAAATGGGCGTCGCGTTGGGGGACGGACTTGAACGCATGTGCGACCGGCTTCCGCTTCCTGAAGTGCGCTTTCTGACGATTGTCATTTCGATCCAGCAGCAGGCCGGCGGCAACCTGTCGGAAGCGCTGTCCAACCTGGCGAGCGTGTTGCGCGAGCGGCAGTCCCTGGCGTTGAAGGTCAAGGCGCTGTCGGCGGAAGCCAAGGCGTCGGCTATCGTGCTCGCGTCTTTGCCGCCCGGAGTCATGACGATGGTGTATCTGTCGTCACCCGATTACATCCGTCCTCTTTTCACGACAACGATGGGGCATTTCATGGTCGCATTCGGCGCCATGTGGATGCTTACCGGCGTTCTGATCATGAGGAAGATGATCAACTTCAAATTCTAGATATCTTCTCACGAACTGGCGCAGTTGTTCAAAAATGGCGACGTTTATCGATACACTCATGAATCCGCAGTTCATCGCCACGGCGCTGGCGGCGATCTGCGTCTTCGCGACTGTTTTGACGGTGGCGTTGCCGATGCTGCAGCGGGACCAGATGAACCGCCGCATGCGCGAAATGGCGATCGAGCGCAGCAAGATGCGTTCTGCACGGCTGGCGGAAATGACGTCGAAAGATCGTCAGCAAGGCGGCGGCAGCCGGCTTCGTTCGGCACCGAAAGGCTTCATGCAGCAGGTCGTCGACAAGCTCAATCTGCGGGAGCGGTTCGATAACGAAGAGCTGCGTGAAAATCTGAAGCGTGCGGGTCTGCGGGGACAGGCCAATATCGTTGCGTTCCTATTCTTCCGCGTCGCCGCACCGATCGCGATCTTCTTTTTTGCACTCTTCTATCTGTTCGTACTGTACGATAGTGGCTATCCGCCGACGATTAATCTGCTGATCGCATTGGCCGCCGGGTTTCTCGGCTTCTACGTGCCGAACATGTTCATCACCAACCGCGTGCAGAAGCGGCAGACCTCCATCAAGCAGGCATGGCCGGATGCGCTCGACATGCTATTGATCTGCGTACAGTCGGGCATGTCTGTGGAAGCGGGGTTTGCAAAAGTCGGCAAGGAAATCGTCAGCCAGTCGATCGAGCTCGCGGAAGAAATGTCGCTGACGACGGCTGAACTGTCGTACCTGCAGGACCGGCGGCAGGCGTACGATAATCTTGCAAAGCGGACGGGGCTGCCGGGCGTCAAGGCTGTCACGACGGCGCTCGCTCAAGCTGAGCGCTACGGCACGCCGGTCGGAACGGCGCTGCGCACGATGGCGAAAGAAAACCGCGAGATCCGGCAATCGGAAGCCGAGCGTAAGGCTGCAGCCTTGCCGCCGAAGCTGACCGTGCCGATGATCGTCTTCTTCCTGCCGGTGCTTTTCATCGTCATTCTGGGACCGGCCGTCATCAGCTACATGGCGCTGAAGCAGCATTAGATCGCGCTTCGCGTTTGCGAAGGGTAGCGAGAAGGTATGTCGTCGGCGAACCAGCCGCGGAACGCGGCGTCCGCAGAAGCGGCGCGCGCTAGGACGCCGCTCGATGGAATTTCCAACTTCCCGATGGGTCAAGTGATGCCGACGGCCGTCCGCGATCGGCTTTAGCGTACCAGTGGCGGGCCTTGGTCGGTCGTGGTCTGCCAGACGCTCTGGCTCACTGGAAGCGACGACGTCGTCGTGGCTGAGGCGCGCTGAACTTCGATCCGCGGCTGCGAGGGGCTTACCGACGTATTGCTGGCGAAGCTTTTGGCGTCAGGCATCGCCGTGGTCGGTTGGAGCTGGACCATCTGCTTCAGATAGTCGGCGTTGGCGCTGGCCGTATCGGTCGAGAGCACGCCCGACGCGATGGCCTTGGATTCATCGTACCGGCCCTGCAGCCCGAGCACGAGCGCGAGGTTTTCGCGGACCTTCGGCGTAGCACCTGGGGCGACCAGAGCTTGACGCAGGATGCCTTCTGCCTTTTTCGGGTCACCCGTCATCGCGTAGGCCATGGCGAGATTATTCATGACGGTCGGGTTGTTCGGGGAAAGGGCCAGAGCGCGTTCGTAGAACGGTTCCGCTTCGGCATATTTGCCCTGTTTGGCCATTACGGTTCCGCGTGCCGAGACCACGCGCCAATCGGGTTTCGTCGGGTCGTCGGCGATCGTCAGCATCTGGTTGGCGATGCCGACCTGGTCCATTTCGAGCGCCAAGCGGCCGTATTCGCCGGCAAGCTCCTGATCGCTGCCGTGAATGAGCGCGGCCTGCTGTAGAACGGACATTGCTTTCGTCTTTTCGCCGAGCGCCTTCAGGTCTTTTGCGTAATTGAGTGCGGGCTTCAACTCGGCCGGGTTTTTGGCGTATTGCTGACCCCAGTATACCGTTGCCTTCTGCAACTCAGTCTGGGGCGTGTCAGAGTCCGTCGCGCCGGTGGTCGTCTCGCTGGGCTTCATCGCGATGCTCGGCAGCAAGTCGGTGGAGGCGGAGCAGGCACCCAGGAGAAGCGATGCCGTCAGCGACGCGAATGTGCCCAGGCGCGGAAGGGTCGGCAAAGTCTGCGAGCGGGAGCGCTCAAAACGCGTCATGACGGTCTCCGTATGGTGATTCGTTTATCAGCAACGAATCAAGGCGAGGCCGTCAGTTTCTGGGGCATCGGTCAACAAACGCTTAAGACTTGCCAGGGACCTGTGATAGCTGGAGAAAACGCGAAAGATCCGGGTCCGCGCGGGCCCGACGCGGCCGCCGGTTTGCAGCCGGATCGCGATCTCGTCAGTTTGGTGCAACGGTAAAAGAGAGAACGAAGACGAATGGTTGAGACGACAGCCTGGTCGGCAGCGGACACTTTTGCACTTGGCACGCCGGACGCGGGCGACATCCCGGTTCATTTCATAGGATCGAACGGACCTCAGCCGCCGGCGCCGTTCAACGCCTTGCAGCAGGCGTGGCTTGCGGCGCAGAGCTTTTCCGGCGTCGCCAAGCGCTCGGTTCTTCTTCCCGATGCCGAGGGGAAGGTTTCGGCGGTCGCTTTCGGCATCGGCAACGGCCAGCAAGGCGAGCCGAGTGGTCCGTCTGAGCTGCTGGCGGGGCTGCTCGGCGCGGGATTGCCCGCCGGCACGTATCGGATCGCCTCAGAACTGGCTCAGCCCGACCTTGCAGCGCTGGCGTGGGCGCTCGGCAGCTATTCTTTCTCTCGCTACCGCAGCAAAGCTCCGAACGGGAAACGCGCGAAGCTGCGTTTGGCGGCCGACGGTGCCGAGCGCATCATCAATACGGCAGAAGCCGTCTGGCTCGGCCGCGACCTGATCAATACGCCGGCGTCCGACATGGCGCCCGCCGATCTCGAAGCCGTCGCGCGTGTGCTGGCCGAGCGTCATGGGGCGGAGATTTCCGTCGTCGTCGGCGATGACCTGCTGGCTAAGAACTTCCCGCTGATCCACGCCGTCGGACGGGCTAGCCCACGTCCGCCACGTCTCATCGACATGAGCTGGGGGCCGATTGGCGCACCGAAAATCACGCTCGTCGGCAAGGGCATCAGCTTCGATACCGGCGGCCTCGACATCAAGCCCGCGAGCGCCATGCTGCTGATGAAGAAGGACATGGGCGGCGCAGCAACGGCGCTGACGCTCGCGCATATGATCATGGGGCAGCGGCTCAACTGCCGACTGCGCGTCATCATCCCGACGGCGGAAAATTCCGTCGGCGGCGATGCGTTCCGTCCGGGCGACGTACTGGCCAGCCGGCTAGGGCTTAGCGTCGAAATCGGCAATACGGATGCCGAAGGACGGCTGGTGCTCGCCGACGCTCTGGCGCTTGCCGACGCCGACGAGCCCGATAGCGTCTTTGTTTTTGCAACGCTGACCGGCGCGGCGCGCTCGGCATTGGGACCTGACCTGCCGGCGTTCTTCACCAACGACACCGCCTTGGCGCAGAGTTTGCCGCCGTTGGCCGCTTCTATCGGCGACCCCTTGTGGACTATGCCTCTTTGGGAAGGTTACCAACGCAATCTCGACAGCGACATCGCAGACATGAACAATGTCTGGGAATCGCCATTTGCCGGTGCCATTACTGCGGCGCTGTTTCTGAAACGGTTCGTCAGCAAGGCGCGCCGCTTCGCGCATTTTGATCTCTATGGCTGGCGTCCCGCCGCGCGTCCTCTCGGACCTAAAGGCGGTGAGCCACAAACGGCGAGGGCCGTGATGGAACACTTGAGGCGAGAGTTGACGTCGTGACCGCCGACGTTTCCCAGCGAGCGGCCGGATCGCTCGATCCGCGAAGGAATGCGTTCCGATCGGACCTCGCGGCGCAGTCGCTCGAAGGCATCGTACGCGCAGAACGCTATGTCGTCGGAGAGCCGGGTTTTGTCGTCCGCGCGACGGTGCCGGTACGTAAATTCCCCGACGCCGCGCGCGGCTTCGAGACGGAAGCGCTTTTTGGCGAGAGCCTGACGATCTTCGAAGATGCGAACGGCTGGAGCTGGGTGCAGCTCGCGCGCGACGGCTATGTCGGCTACGTGCCGAGCGACGCGATCCGGCGCGGCATCTTCCATACGACGCATCGGATTCAATCGCTGGGCACGTTTCTGTTCGCTCATCCCGATATCAAGACGCCGCCAATCATGCATCTGCCACTCAACGCCGAGATCGCCGTTCGCAATGGCGATGATCACTTTCTAGAGCTTGAAAGCGGCGGCTTCGTCTTTGCGCGCAATGCTGCGCCCAAGGATCGCTTCGCGCGCGATTTCGTTGAAATCGCCGAACGCTTCATCGGTACGCCCTATCTTTGGGGCGGGCGCACGCGCATCGGCATCGATTGTTCGGGCCTCGTGCAGACGTCGCTCGCCGCTGCAGGCTTTCCCGCGCCGCGAGATAGCGACATGCAGCAGGCCGAGCTTGGCGACAACGTGCTTGTGGCCGATGATCTCGAAGGCCTGATGCGTGGTGACTTGGTGTTCTGGAAGGGTCACGTCGGCATCATGATCGACGGCATCATGATGGTGCATGCCAACGGCTGGCATATGCAGACGTCGGTCGAAACGCTGCCCGAGGCCGTGCGGCGCATCGCCAAGACGGGCAGTCAGATTACAGCGATCAAACGCATTCCGGGCTACGCCGCGACGGACGGGTACTAGCGCCGGTAAGCAAGATAGCCGTGCGTGCGCCAGATCTCTTCCGGCGGCGCCTTGGCAATCCGGCGTTCGCCGCGCCAATCCCATCCCGGACCGAGCATGACGCGCATCTCGATCGCCACTAGCTCGTCGGTCATGGCGTCGAACTTCGAGATTTTTTCCACGCGGCCGGCCTCGATCGCGTGAACCAGGTGCGGAAAGAGTTCGAAGTGCTCGACGGGGAGGTTCTCGAACGTTTCCTCCGCAAGTTTGAGGCTGAAGGTTTGCTTTGACGTGATCAGCAACTCGAACAGGCACGCCTCAGGCAAGACCGGCAGGACGACGACGCGCCAATAGGCGGGGGTCGCGGTCACGTCGACGGCGGCGTAGTCGCGCATGCGGGCGACGGCCGCTTCAATTTCCACGAGCGTTTTTTCAAGACGGTCGCGGAATACATCATCGGGGAGCATCTGGCGGTCTCGCATCTGCGATTCGGGGAACCGCTAGAATAACCGATCTTCCGGGTACGGAAAGGCGATGCGTTTCAGGACGCCAGCGTCTGGGCAAGCGCTTCGTCTTTCTCCATGGCCCGCCTGAAGGCTGGGCGCGCCGTTATGCGTTCTACGTAGCCGGCGAATTCCGGCCGGTCGGGGAGGAGTTTGAATAGCCTCAGCCATCGGATCGCGCCGCCGAGCACGACGTCGGCTGCGGAGAAGCGTTCGCCTAAAATGTATGGTCCGTTGCGGACGGCGCCGACGAGCGCGTTCACGGTGTCATCATAGCTGCCGTAGCAAAGGGCAGATGGTGGCAGGCTACCCGGCTGGATGTTGCGCGCCTTGTCCATGACGGCGGGCTCGACGTCACCGTGATTGAAAATAATCCAGCGAAGATAGGTGCCGCGCGCGGGATCATCGAGGCTCGGTGCAAGATTGGCTTGCGGAAAAAGATCAGCGAGAAATATTGCGATGGCGCCGACTTCGCTGACGGGCACGCCATCTGCGGTGACAGTCGGGACCTTGCCCATCGGGTTGATGGCGAGAAACTCAGGCGATTTGTGTTCGCCCTTCTTCATGTCGAGGACTTTAAGCTCGTGCGGCGGCGAGCCCAATTCTTCAAAGAGCCAGCGCGTTCCGAACGAACGTGTTTTCGGTGCGTGGTAGTGGACGAGCTTCGGTGTTGCCATCGGCGATCTCCTCTCAGCTCGCAAGCACCCCCTTGTAGGCAACCTTGATATCGAATGCCGCCGCGAGCAGCGCCTTGGTATATTCGTGTTGCGGCTTTTCGAAGATATCGCGCGCGGGGCCTTCTTCGACGACCTTGCCGTTCTTCATGACGATGACGTAGTTGCACAAAGCGCGGACGACTTTCAGGTCGTGGCTGATGAAGAGATAGGCGAGGCCGTTATTTTCTTGCAGCTTGCGGAGAAGATCGACGATCTGGGCCTGCACGCTCATATCGAGGGCGCTCGTCGGCTCGTCGAGCATGACGAATTTCGGCTTGAGCACCATCGCGCGGGCGATCGCGATGCGCTGGCGCTGGCCACCGGAAAACTCGTGCGGGTAACGGTCCTGCGACGCCGGATCTAGGCCGACTTCCTTCAGTTCCGCGCCGACGCGTTCGCGTCGCTGTTCTTCGTCAAGCTCGGGGCTCTGGATCAGCAGGCCTTCTTCGATGATCTGTCCGACCGTGAGGCGCGGGGAGAGCGAGCCGTAAGGATCCTGGAAGACGATCTGCATTTCCTTGCGCAACGGGCGCATCTGTTTGTTCGTCAAGGCATCGATACGATTGCCGACGTAGGCGATGGGACCTTGCGATGAAATGAGCCGCAGGATGGCGAGGCCGAGCGTCGTTTTTCCGGAGCCAGACTCGCCGACAACGCCCAAGGTTTCTCCGGCGCGCAGTTTCATCGACAGGCCGTCGACGGCTTTCACGTAATCGACGGTCCTTTGCAACAGGCCCTTCTTGATTGGGAACCAGACTTTCAGATCGTCCGTCTCGACGACGACGGGGCGCGTCGGGTCGGTGGCGGGAGGCATACCTTTCGGCTCGGCATCGAGAAGATGGCGCGTATAGGCGTGCTTGGGGTCCGTGAAAATCTGTTCGGCGTCGCCGGTCTCGACGATATCGCCGTTGCGCATGACGTAGACGCGTTCGGCCATGCGGCGCACGATGCCGAGATCGTGGGTGATGAGCAGCATGGCCATGCCCATCTCTTGCTGAAGCGACTTCAGAAGTTCCAGGATCTGCGCTTGAATGGTGACGTCCAGCGCCGTCGTCGGCTCGTCGGCGATCAGAAGGTCGGGTTTGTTCGCGAGCGCAATCGCGATCATCACGCGCTGTCGCTGGCCGCCGGACAATTCATGCGGATAGGCGCTGAGGCGCTTTTCCGGGTCGCGGATGCCGACCTTCGTCAACAGCTCAATGACACGCACGCGTGTTTGGTCTTCGGGCAGCATTTGATGCAGCTTGATGATTTCGCCGACCTGCTTCTCGATGGTGTGAAGCGGGTTGAGCGACGTCATCGGCTCCTGGAAAATGATCGAGATGCGCCGGCCGCGGATTTCGCGAAGTTCCGTGCTCGACATTTTCAATATGTCAGTGCCGCCGAATAGAATTTCGCCCGTCGGATGCGAAGCGGAATTCGGCAGCAAGCGCAGGATTGACATGGCGGAAACGGTTTTGCCGGAGCCCGACTCGCCGACGAGCGCAACGGTTTCGCCCTTGTTGATGTGGAACGAGACGCCGTTGACGACCTGCACGAGGTCTTTGCCTTCACCGAACGCGACTGAGAGGTTGCGCACGTCAACGAGGGGAATGGGTTTTGCCATCAGCTTTTGACCCTGAACGATTTGCGCGGGTCGAGAGCGTCACGGACCGCCTCGCCGATGAAGATCGCGAGCGAGAGGACGATCGAGACTGCAATGAAGCCCGATATGCCGAGCCACGGCGCCTCGAGATGCTTTTTGCCCTGGAGCAGCAACTCGCCAAGCGACGGGGAACCCGGCGGCATGCCGAGCCCGAGGAAGTCGAGTGCCGTCAACGCGGCGATGCCACCGGAGAGCTTGAAGGGCAGGAACGTCAACGTCGCAACCATGGCGTTCGGCAGAAGATGCTTGAACATGATCTGCCAGTCGGAAAGGCCGAGCGCGCGGGCGGCGCGGACATATTCGAGATTGCGGCCGCGTAGGAACTCGGCGCGGACGAGGCCGACCAGCGATGTCCAGGAGAAGATCATCAAGATGCCGAGCAACGTCCAGAAGCCCGGCACGAACAGCGACGACAGGATCAGCAACACGAACAACTCGGGGATCGAGTTCCAGATTTCGAGCAGGCGCTGGAAGATGAGATCGACGCGACCGCCGAAATAGCCTTGCACCGCACCGGCGACGATGCCGACGGCGGATGAGACGATCGTCAGGATCAAGCCGAACAGCACCGATATTCGGAAGCCGTAGATGATGCGGGCGACGACGTCGCGACCTTGGTCATCGAGGCCGAGCCAGTTGGTGTTGCCCCACTGATTGTAGCGCGCGAGCTGGTCGGCCGGTGCCGGACACAGCTTCAGCGACGAAGACCACGGGGGCGGCGCGGGATAGCCGAGGCAAACGCCGTTATCGCCGATGCGGCCCGGATAGTCCTTGTTGATCGTCGAATACGAATAGCGGATCGGCGGCCACAGCATCCAGCCGTTGGCGTTGATCTCATTCTGGATGTCGGGCGTGCGATAATCGGTGATGGCGAGGAAGCCGCCGAACTTGTCTTCCGGATAGTCGACGAGCACTGGGAACAGGATCTCGCCCTTGTAGCTGACGATCAGCGGGCGGTCGTTGGCGACGAACTCAGCAAACAGCGAGACGACGAATAGGATCGAGAAAACGACGAACGAGCGATAGCCGATCTTGTGCGCTTTGAAGCGTTCCCAGCGTCGCCGGTTGACGGGCGACAACCGGAAGAGACGCTGCCACCAGGATTTCTTTGTTTTCTCGGTGGGCGTTGCGATCGTCTCGGGTGCGTTGTCGGTGCGCTGGTCCATCGTCAAACCTCGCGCGATTCAAAGTCGATGCGCGGATCGACGAGCGTGTAGACGAAGTCCGACAGGATTCCGACCAGCAGGCCAACGAGCGAGAAGATATAAAGGGAAGCGAAGACGACGGGATAGTCGCGCTTTTCGATGCTCTCGAACGACAGGAGACCGAGGCCATCGAGCGAGAAGATCGTTTCGATCAGCAGTGCGCCGGAGAAAAAGGCGCTAATGAAGGCCGAGGGGAAGCCCGAGATGACGAGCAGCATGGCGTTGCGGAAGACGTGTCCGTAAAGCACCTGATGTTCGGTGAGGCCCTTGGCGCGCGCGGCGACGACATACTGCTTGCGGATTTCATCGAGGAACGAGTTTTTCGTCAGGAACGTCATTGCTGTGAATGAGCCGACAGCCATCGCGATCATCGGCAGCACGAGGTGCCACAGATAGTCGGTGATCTTGCCGAACAGCGATAGCTGGTCCCAGTTATCTGAGAAGAGGCCGCGCGACGGGAACCACTGGAAGAATGACGAGCCCGCGAACAGGATCAGCAACAGAACGGCGAACAGGAAGCCGGGAATTGCGTAGCCGATGACGAGCACGGCGCTGGACCACGTATCGAAGGGTTCGCCGTCTTTCACTGCCTTGCGGATGCCGAGCGGGATCGAGATCAGATACGTCAGCAACGTCATCCAGATGCCGAGCGAAACGGAGACAGGCAGCTTCTCCTTGATGAGATCGAGCACCGAGACGTCGCGGAAATAGCTCTTGCCGAAATTGAAGGTGAGGAAATTCTTCATCATCAAATAGAAGCGCTCAGGCGCCGGCTTATCGAAGCCGAACTGCTTTTCGAGGCTCTTGATGAAGGCCGGGTCGAGGCCCTGCGCGCCGCGATATTTCGAGGTGATGGAATCGCCACCGCCGACGCCAAGCTGGCTGTTCATGCCGCCGCTGAGCGTGTCGCCGCCGCCACCGCCCATACGGCTGACGATGGAGGATGATTGGCCCATCAGCTGCGCGATCATGCGTTCGACCGGTCCACCGGGGGCGAACTGAATGATGATGAACGAAAACAGCATGATCCCAAACAGTGTCGGGATCACCAGGAGCACGCGCTTGAGAAGATAAACGGCCATCACTGCTTCACTGGTTGTTGCGTGGAGTTCGGCGTTGTTTGCGATGCGTTCTGAGGCTCAGCCTTGCCGGACTTGAGGTCGGCGGCCTTCTTGGCATCGAACCACCAGGTGTCCACAACGCCGCTATCATACTTCGGCTGGACGGCCGGGTGCGAGAACTTGTTCCAGTAGGCGACCGAATAGAACGGTTTGTACCAATGCGGCACCCAATAATGGCCGGCGCGCAGCACGCGGTCGAGCGCGTGCGTTGCCGTCGTCAACTCGGCGCGGGACTTGGCTGCGATGACCTTGTCGGTCAGGGCGTCGACGACGGGATCGCAGATACCCGCGAGGTTGAAGGAGCCTTGCGCCTTGGCCGCGTCACAGGAGAAGAATGCGCGCATATCGACGCCCGGCGTCAGGCCTAGCGAGAAACGCTGCGTCGTCACGTCGAAGTCGAATGATTTCAAGCGCTGCTGATATTGCGCCGGATCGACGAGACGCCAGCTGGCGTCAACGCCGATGCGCTTCAGATTTTGGACGTAAGGCAGCGTGATGCGCTCGAACTGCGCTTCGAAATCGAGGAACTCGATGCTCAGCTGCTCGCCCTTTGCGTTGCGAAGCTTGCCTTCGGCATCAGGCTTCCAGCCGGCGCTGATAAGAAGATCGCGCGCTTTCTTGAGGTTGGCGCGGTTGTTGCCGCTGCCGTCGGTGACAGGCGGCGTATAAGGCTCGCCGAAGACTTCCGGAGGCAACTTGTCCTTATAAGGATCGAGCAGCGCGAGTTCTTCCGGCGAGGGCAGGCCCTCAGCCTTCATGTCGGAATTTTCGAAGTAGCTCGTCGTGCGGGTGTAGAGACCGTAAAACAGCTTCTTATTCGACCATTCGAAATCGAAGACGAGATCGAGCGCGGCGCGCACGCGTGGGTCTTTGAATTTATCGCGCCTCGTATTGATGAAATAGCCTTGCGCCCCCGAGGGGCGACGGTCGGGCAATTGCGCCTTGATGAGGCGGCCATCGCGCACGGCTGGAATGTCGTACTGCGTCGCCCAGCCGAGGCTTGAGAATTCCTCGCGGAAGTCGAAGTTGCCGGACTTCAACGTTTCGAGTTCGATGGTGCGGTCGCGATAATAGTCGAGGCGGACTTCGTCGAAGTTGAAGCGGCCCTTGTTCACGGGCAGGTCTTTTGCCCAGTAGTCGTCGCGTCGTTCGTAGGTGATGGAACTGCCTGAGTTGAACGTCTTGATGCGATAGGGGCCGGAGCCGAGCGGCGGCTTCAATGACGTTTCGTCATACGGGTTCGTAGTATAGTACGCCTTCGACAAAACGGGCATCTGAGCGATCAGGATCGGCAGATCGCGCACGAGTTTGCCCTGGAATGTGTAGCGCACCGTCTCGGGATCGAGCGCCTCGGCTTTCACCACATCGTGCAACGGCTGCGAATACTGAGGGCGGGTCGCAGTGCTTTTCAAAAGGCCAAGCGTAAAGACGAGATCGTCGGCGGAGATCTGCGTGCCGTCGGCGAATTTCGCCTCGGGGCGAAGCTTGAACGTCACGGACATGCGATCGGGCGCGACGTCGGCCGTTTTGGCGACGAGGCCGTAGACGGCATCCGGCTCGTCCTGGGCACGGACCATCAAGCTATCGAATAGCAGGTCGAGGTCTTGGGCGGCGTCGCCTTTGACGATGAACTGGTTGAAGCTGTCGAACGTGTTTACGTCGCCGGTCCCCATCGTCACCATACGCCCGCCCTTGGGCGCGTCGGGATTGACGTAATCAAAGTGTTTGAAGTCGGGCGGGTATTTCAGCTCGCCGAAGATTGAAAGGCCGTGGCGGGGTTCGGCTTGCGCCAACCCGCAACAGGCAATCGAAAACGGCAACGCGAGCGCGGCCAGAAGGGAGAGCTTGGCTCCGGCCGTCGCGCGTGATCGAGTGGGGCGTTCCAACAGGGTCACTTTCCCTTTGCTGCCTGGACCGCTTGCGCCTTGTCCACATCGTACCACCAGACCTGAGTGAGGGCGGCGCCTTGCGACGGCAGTTTGTCGGGACGGCCGAAAATATCCCAGTAAGCAAGACGGTCGTACGGGTAATACCAGTGGGGAACGACGTAGTAGTTCCACAGCAGTACACGGTCGAGGGCGTGGGTGGCGGCGACGAGGTCGGCGCGATCTTTCGAGAAGACGATCTTGTCGATCAGGTGATCGATGGCCGGATTCTTGATGCCGATGGTGTTGCGGCTGCCGGGTTTGTCGGCGGCTGCCGAGCCCCAGAAATCGCGCTGCTCATTGCCCGGTGAATTCGACTGGGCGAAGCTGTCGACGATGATATCGAAGTCGCGGTTGTCTTCGCGCTGTTTGTACTGCGCGTCATCGACATTGCGGACTGTCGCCTTGATGCCCATCGTTTCGAGGTTCTGAACGTACGGCAGGATGATGCGCTCGAACGTGTCTCCGTTGATCAGGAATTCGACCGTCATTTGGTCGCCCCTGTCGTTGCGAAGGACGCGTGCGGTCGAGCCTGACGAAAGGCCGATCGTCTGCATCGCCTTGCACCAGAAGCCGCAATGGGGATCGTTGACTGTTTCGCTGCGGATCTTCCAGCCCGCGGCCTCAAACAGTTTCAGCGCTTCCTGCTGGTTTTTGCGATAGTCGCCTTCCTGGTCATTGACCGGATTCTTGTATTCGGTCGTGAAGACTTCCGGCGGCACTTCGGATTTGATCTCGTTCAGGATCTCCAGCTCGCGGCCTTGCGGCAGACCTGTCGCCTGAAGGTCGGAATTTTCGAAGTAGCTGCCGACACGTTTGTAGAGATTGTAGAACAGCTTCTTGTTCGTCTCTTCGAAATTGAAGAGCAGGTTGAAGGCGTGGCGGACGCGCGGGTCCTGGAACTGAGGCCGGCGGATGTTGAAGACGAATGCCTGCATCGGCGCGACGCGCTTCACCGGAATGGCCTCTTTCTTCACAAGGCCTTTCTTCAACGCGTCGAAATTATATTGCGTCGCCCAGGCGTCGGCGCGGTTCTCGGACCAGACGTCGATGTTGCCGATCTTGAAATCTTCGAAGGCGGGCGTGCGATCGCGATAGTAGGTGAACTCAAGCGTGTCGAAGTTCATCTGCCCTTTCATGACAGGCAGATCCTTCGCCCAGTAGTCGGCGACACGCTCGAAGGTGATCTTGCGGCCGGTATCGACAGACTTGATTTTGTAGGCGCCGTTGCCAAGCGGAGCCTCGACCGTGGTGGCGGCGAGGCTGCGTGGAGAGCCGTTAGCGTTCTTGCCGGTCCAATAAGCTTTCGAGACGACATTCAGCTCACCGACGATCATCGGCAGTTCGCGGTTGCCGGTCTTGTCGAAAGTGAATTTCACCTCGTGGTCGCCGGTCTTCTCGGCCTTGACGACGTTCTTGTAATAGAAGGCGTAGAACGGATTGACGGTCTTGAATTGCTCGAACGAGAAGATGACGTCTTCGGGCGTGATGGGCGAGCCGTCGTGGAATTTCGCTTCCGGGCGAAGCTTGAACGTGACGGAAGAATAGTCGGCCGGGTAGGAGGCGCACTGGGCGATCAGGCCGTATTGCGTCGAGGGCTCGTCCGGGCTCGGCGTGAATAGACTATCAAAAATGAGGCCGAGGCCAGCGGCCTTGACCCCCTTGTCGGAAAATGGGTTCAGCGTGTCGAAGGTGCCGTCCGCCCACTGACGGACCGTGCCGCCCTTCGGCGCGTTTGGATTTACCCAATCAAAATTCTTGAAGTCCGGGCCGTATTTCGGCTCGCCTACGAGCGACAGGGCGTGATGGCACTGGACATCGGTTGTCGTTGAAGCAGCGTTTGCGGCTTCCGCCGGATTGGGCGTCGCGGGAGATGCTTCAGCGTCGGCCGGTTTCGGGGCTTCTGCGGGAGCAGCGGCCTCCGAAGGCTTAGCGGGCTCATCCGCTTTCGGCGTGTCGGCGGGTTTGGGCGCGTCGTCCGTCGTCGGAGCGTCGGCGGGCTTGGGAGCTTCTGCAGGTTGAGCGGTTGCGGCTGGCGGTGTCGCGGCGTCTTGAGCCTTTGCGAGGTTCGGGAGCGGCGAAAAACTCATGAACGCCAGCGCGGCAAGGATAAACGGCGTCAGGCGCATCTGCATATTCGACTTCGTCCCTTTCAAACTGTCACAATCCGGGGGCCAGCTTAACACAGCCCCGGGGAGCGGGGACAAGTCGTGGGCCGGATACAAAAACGACCCCGCCAAAGACCGGCAAGGTCGCAAACTTTCGTACCCTTAGCGAGTTAAAACGCCGTCATTTTGGCAAGGGAACAGGCGTATCTGCAAGGGTGGCGAGATACGCGATAACGTCGGCTTCATCCTGCGGCGTCGGCAGGCCACTGAACATCATTTTTGTTCCCGGGACGAACGATTTGGGACCGTGAATGAAATGCGCTAGATCATCGAATGTCCAGTCGCCGCCCTTCTTCTCCATGGCCTCGGAATATTTGTAGCCGGGATAAGAGCCTTTTTTGCGGTTTACGACATCCCAGAGGTTCGGCCCGACCGTCGGCGTTTTGCCTTTTTCGGCCACGTGGCAAGCTTGGCATTTCTTGAAGATTGTCTTGCCTTTTTCGGCGTTGGCTTTGGGAAGAAGCGCGATGACCTCTTTGCCGATGTCCTCAGCCGGGGCGGCGGGTGCAGCACCTTCGGCAGGTGTCGCGGCGGCTTCGGCGGGCGCGGCGGCGGGAAGTGTAAAACCCGGCTTTTCCGGCGCATGACCGACGGTCATCTCGATGATCGTGCGCGTTCCGAAAATCAAAAGCAGTGCAGACAGCACGGCCCCGGCAAGTTTCGTGAATTCGAAACTGTCCATCGTCATGTCTCAGCTCCTTGGACGGTCGCTCCCCATGACGCGCAATTCAAGGTGACGATATCGATTTGCGGTATATAAGCTCGGCAACCCTGCAAGCACGTCGTCGTTTTTTGTAAGAACGTCGATAGCGGTATTGGGGCGATTTGTCACCGAACAAAAGAATTCGATCGCAGTGCCACAACAAACGCTGATCCTCATTCCCGCCCGCCTGCATGCAACCCGTCTTCCCGGAAAGCCGCTTGCGGACATTCACGGCACGCCCATGATCGTGCACGTCTGGCGACGGGCGATGGAAGCCCGGCTTGGGCGCGTCGTCGTCGCGACCGACAGTCCGGAGATTTTGGCGGCGGTCGAGGCGGCAGGCGGCGAAGCGGTGATGACGCGAGACGACCATGCGTCGGGTTCGGACCGGATTCACGAGGCCGTTGCGACGCTCGATCCGGAAAAAAAAGCCCGGATCATCGTCAACCTTCAGGGCGATCTGCCGACGCTCGATCCGGCGCTCGTCACCGATTGCGTCGCGCCGCTCGCGGATGAAGCGACCGACATCGCGACGCTCGCGGCGGTGATTTCGGAAGAGGAAGAGCGTACCAATCCGAACGTCGTCAAAGTGGTCGGAACGCCGATCGGCAAGAACCGGCTGCGCGCGCTTTACTTCACCCGCGCGACCGCCCCCCACGGCGACGGGCCGCTCTACCACCACATCGGCATCTACGCTTACCGCAGGGAGAGCCTCGAACGGTTCGTCTCGCTGCCGCAAGCGACGCTGGAAAAGCGCGAAAAACTCGAACAATTACGGGCACTTGAGGCGCAAATGCGGATCGACGTCAGCATCGTTGACACCGTTCCGCTCGGTGTCGATACTCCGGCCGACCTTGAGCGCGCCCGTCGCCTCATCGCGCCCTGACGTTTCTTTCCCGGACAACCGATCGCCATGACAAAAACCGCAGGTTCCGAAGCCGGGGCCCTCAAAATCTCGTATCAAGGCGAGCCGGGTGCGAATTCGCATCTTGCTGCCCGCGAAGTTTATCCGGATGCCGAAAGCGTCGCTTATCCGACGTTCGAGGACGCGCTCGCAGCGGTGAAGAACGGCGATGCCGATTATGCGATGATCCCGATCGAGAATTCGGTCGCCGGGCGCGTCGCTGACATTCATCATCTGCTGCCCGACGCCGGGCTCTACATCATCGGCGAACACTTCCTGCGCGTGCGCCATCAGCTCATGGCGAAGCCTGGCGCAAGCCTTTCGACGATCAAGCGGGTCATGAGCCATACCCAGGCGCTGGGGCAGTGCCGAACGACGCTTCGCAAGCTTGGACTGAAGCCGGTGCCGGAAGCCGATACGGCAGGTTCGGCGCGGCTCGTCGCCGAAAGCGATGATCTTTCGACGGGCGCAATCGCGTCGCGCCTAGCAGCGGAAATCTACGGTCTCGAAATCATCAAGAGCGATATCGAAGACCAGTCCCACAATACGACGCGCTTCATCATCCTGGCCAAGGACCCGGACGATGCCGAACCCGGCAACGGACCGGTAATGACAACGTTCCTGTTCCGCGTGCGCAACGTTCCGGCGGCGCTCTACAAGGCGCTCGGCGGTTTCGCGACCAACGGCGTCAACATGACCAAGCTCGAGAGCTATCAGGAGGAGGGGACGTTCAACGCTTCCCGCTTCTTCGCCGATATCGAAGGCCATCCCGTCGACCGGTCGGTGCAACTTGCGCTTGAGGAATTGTCGTTCTTCTCGACGCAGACGCAGATCCTGGGCACCTATCCGGCGAGCCCCTATCGAAAAGAAGCGGCGGAGCTTGCGGCCAACGGCCTCGTGTCCATCAAGCGGGTCGACTAGCGCCGCGTCTTCGCGAGCAAATTTGGCTGGCAGCTCCTGGACTTGTTTTATCGTGCAGGCTGTTAGCGTCACTTGCGGAGAGGGTTGTACTTTTCCGCTGTACGTCCCATTATAGAAACGGGCTGGCGGCGGACGAGTTCGTCGCCAACCGGGTCAGGTCCGGAAGGAAGCAGCCCTAACGATCAGAAATCGGGTCGTTCGCCAGCCTCTTTACTCGCTCACTTTTTACTCGCTCACGGGCCGATGGCCCTCCGCGGGGGCGCGGCTTGCCGCGGGTCGCCTTGCTCCCCTCGCCCTTCGGGCGAAAGTCAGCTAACTCCGGGACCAATGGCGAAGAAGAAATCAGACAACGACGGTACCGAGGCGGCTGCTGGCGAGCCGGCGAAGCCGTATGTCGTGCTGGCACGCAAGTATCGGCCCGCGACGTTCGACGACTTGATCGGCCAGTCAGCGATGGTGACGACGTTGCGGAACGCGTTTGCGTCCGGACGCATCGCGCAGGGCTACATGCTGACGGGCGTGCGTGGTGTCGGCAAGACGACGACGGCGCGTATTCTTGCCCGCGCTTTGAACTACGAAGCGCCGGGGTACGACAAGCCGACGATCGACATGCCGGGCCTTGGCGTTCACTGCAAGGACATCATGGAGGGCCGTCACCCGGACGTGCTCGAAATGGACGCCGCGTCGAACACCGGCGTCGATAATATCCGCGAGATCATCGAAAGCGCGCAGTACACGCCGCTTATTGCGCGCACGAAAGTGTTCCTGATCGACGAGGTTCACATGCTGTCGAAGGGCGCGTTCAACGCGCTGCTGAAGACGCTGGAAGAGCCGCCGTCGCATGTCCGTTTCATTTTCGCGACGACGGAAATTCGCAAAGTGCCCGTCACGGTGCTGTCCCGCTGCCAGCGCTTCGACTTGCGTCGTGTCGAGCAGCCGGTGCTGGCCGAGCATTTCCAGAAGATTGTCGGTCTCGAAGGCGCTCAAGCTGATGCAGACGCGCTGCAGCTTATCGCACGTGCGGCCGAAGGGTCGGTGCGCGACGGCCTTTCCATTCTCGATCAGGCGATCGCGATGGGCGAAGGGCATGTCACGGCGGCGAAAGTTCGCGACATGCTCGGGCTTGCCGATCGCGCACGGATTTTTGATCTGGCGGAGTCACTGTTCAAAGGCGATGTCGCGACGGCCATTCGCGGGTTGGAATCGCTGCATCGTGACGGCGCTGAAGCGGCCGAGGTCGTGTCCGATCTGGCTGAAGCCGTGCACGCCATCGCGCGCGTTAAAGCCGTTGGCGAAGAGCCTGCGGGCGAAGCGCTGACGGCGGAAGAAAAAGCCCGCATCTCCGGACTCGCTTCGCGTTTGTCGATGCCTTACCTGTCGCGAGCGTGGCAGATGCTGGTCAAAGGTTTCGATGAGGTTTCGCGCGCACCTAATCCGCGTGTCGCGGCCGAGATGGTTCTTATCCGGCTTGCTTACACGTCCGATCTGCCGACGCCCGATGAGTTGATCAAAGCGCTGGGCGGCGGGGCTGTTCCGGCGCGGCGTCCGGCTTTACCTGCGGGCGAAGCGCCAGCGGGCCAGCGCGGACCGCTCAATACCCGTGTCGATGTTCCGGTTGCCGAAAACGATCAGGATGATCTCGGCGATCTGGGCGACGCTTTCGAATTCGACGACGGTGAGCCGATGGGCGATGCCGAGGGCGACGACGAGGCGCTTCCGGCCGTAGCAGGCGGATCGATGAGATCCGATCCCCGATCGTTTGCCGACGTCGTAGCGCTTGCCGGTGAGAAGCGTGATGCGAAGCTTAAGTGGCACCTGGAAGACCATGTGAGCCTCGTCAAGTTCGACGCCGTGGCGGGGTCGATCGATCTCTTCCTGACGCCCGAGGCGCCACCAGAACTCGCCAATGACCTTCGGGAAAAGCTCAATCTCTGGACAACGCGGCGTTGGGTCGTCGTTCTTTCGAAGGATGCCGGTGCGCCGCCTATTGGCGTCGTGCGCAGAGAGCGCGAAGCTCAGGAACTCGAATCGCTGAAAGCGCATCCGGCCGTGCGCGCAGTACTTGAAGCCTTTCCAGATGCGAAAATCGCCGAGGTGCGGCGAATTGCTGGGCGCGAGACAGATACGGACAGCGAGAGCGAAGCCGTTTAAAACTTCGGGACGAATTCGGCTCTCTGCCGCGAGGACAGTATGAAAGACATTATGGGTATGATGAAGCAGGTGGGCCAGATGCAGGCGCGCCTGAAAGAAATGCAGGACGAGCTGCAGAAGGCCGAGATCGAAGGCCAGTCGGGCGGCGGTCTTGTGCATGTCACGGTCGACGGTCGCGGCGAATTGAAACGCGTGCGGATCGATCCGAGCCTGATGAAGCCCGACGAAGTCGAAATTCTCGAAGATCTCATCGTGGCGGCGGCAACCGATGCCAAGGCTAAAGTCGATAGCGTGATGCAGGCGAAGATGGCCGAGATCACGGGCGGCCTGCCGATCCCGCCCGGCATGAAGCTTTTCTGATTTCTTTTTATGTCATCCTTGAACGGCAAGCTTGCGAGCCGTTCGGGGATCCAGCACAAAGCTGCCGAAGGCTCGATATATTTGTGTCTTCGACGACTTTTGCGCTGGATCCCCGACCATCATTCGCTTCGCTCATTCGGTCGAGGATGACGAAGTAAGTTATCATGAACTGAAACCATGTCTCGTAAAACGGCAGGTCCTGAAATCGAGCGGCTGGTGCAGCTTCTTGCGCGGATGCCAGGGCTTGGGCCGCGCTCGGCGCGCAAGGCTGTGCTCGCGCTTTTGAAGCGACGCAACGATCTCATGCTGCCGCTGGCGGACGCACTTCAACAGGCCATCGCCAAAATCACCGAGTGCCCCGTTTGCGGCAATCTCGATACGGTGTCGCCGTGTAGCGTGTGTGCGGATCCGCGACGCGATGCGAGCTTGATCGTCGTCGTCGAAGAGGTCGGCGATCTGTGGGCGCTCGAACGGGCCAGTGTCGTTTCCGCGCGCTATCATGTGCTCGGCGGGCATTTATCGCCGCTCGACGGCGTCGGACCGGAACAACTCAATATTGCGAACCTTGTCGCGCGAGCGCAATCGCCGGACGTGAAGGAAATTCTACTGGCGTTGAACGCCACCGTCGAAGGGCAATCGACCGCGCATTACATCTCCGATCAGCTTCACGGTACTGACGTTACTGTTTCGCGGCTGGCGCAAGGTGTTCCCATCGGCGGCGAACTTGATTATCTCGACGACGGCACGCTCGCCGCCGCATTCAAGGCGCGGCGGAAACTGTAAGAACTCCGGAGAACGCGGATATCTCGCCGCGGGAACGTCAAGCGAATGGCCGAAGTCGAAATCGTCAGGCGGGGCGGCGACGGGCCGAAGTTCGTCACGGGTTCGTTGTTAAGGCACATCCTGTCTATGACCGCTGCGGGCGCGCTTGGCCTGATGGCGGTGTTCGTCGGCGATCTTGCGAACATCTATTTTCTGTCGCGCATTGGTGACGACGCCATCGTCGCTGCTGTCGGTTACGCAAGTTCCATCCTCTTCTTCTCGACCTCGATCGGCATCGGACTTTCCATTGCTGCTACGTCTCTCATTGCGCCGGCACTTGGCGCGCAGCGTCGCGTGCGGGCGCGGCGGCTGACGGCCAACGCGCACGTGCTGGCGTTCGTGTTCTCGGCGATTGCGAGTTTAGCGCTGTGGTTCGCGATCGAGCCGTTGCTGCGGCTGCTCGGCGCCAGCGGGCGGACGCTGGATCTCGCAAGCTTCTATCTCGATGTCCTTCTGCCGACGCTGCCGTTCCTGTCGCTCGGCATGACGTCGTCGGCGGTGCTGCGTTCGGTCGGCGATGCGCGCCGCGCGATGAACGTCACGCTGTCGGGCGCGATCGTCAACACGATCCTCGATCTGATTTTCATTGTGCATTTCGGGCTGGGAATTGAAGGCGCCGTGATGTCGAGTTTGCTTGCGCGACTTGTGATGATGGCCGTCGGGCTGTACGGAGTCGTCCGTGTGCATAAGCTGATGGGGCGGCCGAAGATCGCGACGCTCAAGCAGGACGTCGGTCCCTATTCGCGCATCGCTGCGCCTGCCGTGCTTACCAATATCGCGCCGGCTGTCGGCAACGCCTACATCACGCACGCCATTGCGCCCTATGGCGATGCAGCGGTCGCGGCGTGGGCGATCATTGGGCGGATCATTCCGGTGGCGTTCGGCGCGATCTTTGCGCTTTCCGGCGTCGTAGGACCGATCATTGGACAGAATTTCGGTGCAGGCTTGCCGACGCGGATGCGCGACGCCTACACGCTATCGCTGCTGACGATGACGGCCTTCACGGCGGTTGCGTGGCTCTGTCTTGCGGTTGCGGCCGATCCGTTGGCGACGCTGTTTCATGCAACGGGCGAAGTCCGCGATCTGATCGTGTTCTTCTGCCGGTGGCTGTCGCCGCTGTTCGTTTTCATGGGCGCGATCTTTGTCACAAATGCTGTTTTTAACACGCTGGGTCGGCCGCATGTCTCGACGATACTCAACTGGGGCCGGGCCACGGTTGGCACCGTGCCGTTCGTCATTTGGGGCGGAAAGCTTTACGGAGCCGAGGGTGTACTCGCGGGTAATTTGGTCGGTGGCGTGGCTTTTGGCTTTATTTCCATATTTGTAGGCTACCGTCTGGTTGCGCGCGTTGGGGAAACGCTGAGACTTTAGCGCGCTCGGCGTTGCACTTTCGGACAGGACGGTCCTAGATCTTCTCAGAAGAGTCGATCGCAGCACCGCGTTGAGCAACGGAGAGCGGGTGTGGCCATTGCCCAACGCATTCTCGTGACCGGAGCCTCGGGGTTTATCGGGCAGCATGTTGTCCGTGTACTGGCGGAGCGTGGCTATAGCGTCCGGGCAGCGGCGCGGCATCCCATCGTGTTTGACAGTCCACGCGTCGAGGGCGTTGCCGTCGGAGACATGTCGCGGCCGTTCGCGGCAGAGTTTCTCGTGCGCGGCGTCGATGCGGTCGTGCATGCGGCGGGGCTTTCAGCGGCGCGGACGGATCTGCCGGCTGCGGCCTATACGGCCATAAATGTTGATGCAACGCGTCAGCTGGCCAGGGCTGCCCGCTCGGCGCGGGTCAAACGCTTCGTCTTGATGTCGTCGATCCGAGCGCAGGTGGGCGTGACCCATCCGGGGCCCGTCACGGAAACGACGCCAGCCGCGCCGACCGACGCCTACGGACGGTCGAAGCAGGCGGCGGAAGCGGTTATGGCGCAGATGCTCGATGGCTCGGTTACACGTTGGACCGTGCTCCGGCCCGTGCTGGTTTATGGGCCGGGCGTCAAAGGCAACATGGCGGCGCTCCTGAAGATTGCGGCTTTGCCGCTGCCTCTGCCATTCGGCGCGCTCAAGGCTCGGCGGTCGCTTGTGAGCATCGGCAACCTGATTAGCGCTCTGCAGTATGTATTGCAAACGCAAACCGCTGAAAACGCAGCATTTATTGTTGCTGACCCGGAGGCTTTGACGATGGCGGAGATCATCCGGGCGCTGCGGCGGGGGCTCGGGCGCCCGGAAATGCTGCTGCCTGTTCCGGATGCCTCGCTCGCCCGACTGCTGCGCCTTGCCGGGAAGGGCGATTTTGCCGACCGGCTGATGGGCGACCTTGTCGTTGACGCGGCGCGGTTGCGCCGGATCGGCTGGACGCCGCCGGAGACGACCGCCGCCGCGCTCGCGGCTTCTGTGGCAGCGCGGCAAACTTCCGGGGATCAGGTCTCAGAACGGGTATAGAGACGCACGCCATTGACCGCGGCTGCGGCCTTTCATATGTCAGGCGCCATGGCCGTACTTCCCATACTCACCATTCCTGATCCAGTCCTGCGCAAGATCTCAGATCCGGTCGAGCGTGTGGATGATGCCGTCGTCAAGCTGATGGACGACATGCTGGAAACGATGTACGCGGCGCCGGGCGTTGGCCTCGCCGCGCCGCAGGTCGGCGTGCTGAGGCGCGTCGTCGTTATCGATACTGCGGATGAGGGTGAGCCGCCCAATCCGCTCGCGATGGCCAACCCGGAACTCGTTGCGCTGGGTTCTACGACGCGGGTGCACGAGGAAGGCTGTCTGTCCATTCCCGACGTGCGCGTCGAAATCGAACGGCCTGCGGAAGTGACGGTGCGTTACATCGACCGGCACGGCAACGAGCAGGAGCTTAAAGCCGACGGTTTGCTCGCGACTGCGATCCAGCACGAGATCGATCATCTCGATGGCCAGCTCATCATCGATTTCCTGTCGAGGCTGAAGCGCGACATGGTCATTCGCAAGTTCAAGAAGCAGTCAAGAAGCTAGTTTTAGTTTGGCGCTGGCGACTCCGCTGCGCAGAGCCGGCCGCCAGCGCGAGGATTTTTGTTGGCGCATGCGACAGCCCTACCGGCGGCCGGCCGCACGCGCGAAACTCGGGTCGTCGTTCGCGCCAATTTAAACGTCATCCTCGGCCGAGAACGGCGAAGCCGTATCGAAGGCCGGGGATCCAGCGCAAGAGCCGTCGAAGACGCGATATTGCGCCTTCGGCGATTTTTATGCTGGATCCCCAAATGGCTCGCATGCTCGCCCTTTGAGGATGACGAGGGAAAGCTACGAGGTTCTTATGCCGCTCAAGATCGTATTCATGGGGACGCCGGATTTTTCCGTGCCTGTGCTCGATGCGGTCGTCGATGCGGGGCACCGGGTCGTCGCGGTTTATAGTCAGCCGCCGCGTCCCGCTGGGCGCGGGATGGCGGAAGCGAAATCGCCAGTGCAGCGGCGTGCGGAAGCGCTCGGCATTCCGGTTCGGACGCCTGTGAATTTCAAAAGCGAAGACGATCGCCGAACATTTGCGGCGTTGCAGGCCGACGCGGCGGTGGTCGTCGCTTACGGCCTGCTGCTGCCGAAGGCAGTCCTCGATGCCACGCGACTTGGCTGTTTCAATGTCCATGCCTCGAAGCTTCCGCGCTGGCGCGGCGCGGCGCCGATTCAACGCGCGATCATGGCGGGCGATCCGGTCACGGCCGTCAACATCATGCAGATGGAGCAGGGGCTCGACACTGGACCGGTTTGCATCGGGCGCGATATTCTCATTTCGCAGGAGATGACGGCAGGCGAGTTGCACGATGTTCTGTCGAAGCTCGGCGCGGAGCTGATGGTCGAAGCGCTCGCCAAACTTGAAGCAGGTACGCTTCAATGTGTGCCGCAGCCGGAGGACGGCGCGACGTACGCGGCCAAAATCGATAAGAGCGAAGCGCGGATCGATTTCTCAAGGTCGGCGAAAGAGGTCGCAGATCACATTCGAGGGCTGTCGCCGTTTCCGGGCGCGTGGTTTGAAATTTCGCTCGGCGGAAAGCCTGAGCGGATCAAGGTTCTGCTCGCGGCCGTCGTTGAATGTTCGGGGGCGCCCGGTACGCTGATCGATGACCGGTTGACCATCGCCTGCGGCAGCGGCGCGATCCGGATCGTCAAGCTGCAACGGGCAGGCAAGCAACCGATGGCGGCGGCGGATTTTCTGCGTGGCACGCCGGTCGCGGCCGGAACTCCACTTTCCCGTTAATGATATCGGACGTCCGGGCTGCAAAGAGCGGCGCTTGAGGCTACAACTCAGTGGTTGGTAGCTGAGAGTGCGAGAATGTTTCGGCAGTCCTGCGTTGCTTTGATTTTGATCGCTGCTGTTCCTGTTGCGGCCATGGCTGCGGACTTCGGAGCGCCGAGTGGGGCGGCCGGCAGATATTTCGTGCCGGGAGCCGATGTGACGATCGAAGCGGGCGTCAGAGTCATTCGCCCCGTGCCGTTCGATCCTGCATGGCTTGTCGACGACGAGACCGAGATTCCCGGCGGGGTCGTGTATCACGGCGCCGCCATCTACCGGGTTCCGGGCGCGCGAGCGCCCAAGGCCGTCCGTAGAGCGAAGCCTAAAACGCCCGACAAGCAGGACGAAGAATAGCCTCCAAACGTTGAGCCCGCGCTCCGGAACGGCTAGGGATGATGCGATCATCCCTCATCGCCGAGTTTGAATGCCCCGCTATCGCATCACCATTGAATACGACGGAACGCCCTTTGTCGGCTGGCAACGGCAGGCACAGGGCCTATCGATCCAGGGCCTGCTCGAAGATGCGATCCGCAAGTTCTCGCAAGAGACGGTCGGCGTGCGAGGCGCGGGGCGCACCGACGCGGGCGTGCACGCGCTGGGACAGGTGGCGCATTTCGACTTGAGCAAAGAATGGGCGCCGGGCCGTGTTCGCGACGCGATGAATTTTCATCTGCGTCCGCATCCGATTGGGGTTGTTTCATGCGCGGCCGTCGATGCCGCGTTCGATGCCCGCTTCAGCGCCATCAAGCGGCACTACAAGTATCGCCTGCTGACGCGCCGCGCGCCGCCGATCCTCGATCGCAACCGCGTGTGGTGGACGATGCAGGAGCTTGATGCGGGCGCGATGCACGAGGCCGCGCAAGTTCTCGTCGGCAAACACGATTTCACGACCTTTCGGGCCGCTCAGTGCCAAGCGGCGTCGCCCGTCAAGACGCTCGACAGGTTTGAGATTTCCCGAGACGGCGATGAGATCGTCTGCGCTGTGTCGGCGCGGTCGTTCCTGCACCATCAGGTGCGGTCGATGGTCGGAAGTTTAAAGCTAATCGGCGAAGGAAAATGGATGCGCGAGGACCTTGCGAAGGCGCTTGCGGCGGCGAACCGCGAAGCGTGCGGGCCCGTGGCGCCCGCGTCTGGCCTTTACCTCGTCGCGGTCAACTACCCGCCCGCCGACGTCACGACGTCTTCGTATCTTCCGTCACCATCGCCAGAAACTCCTGACGTGTGATCGGGTTGTCGCGGAAGACGCCGAGCATGCGGCTCGTCACCATGTCTGTTCCTGGCTTCAGGACGCCGCGCGTCGTCATGCAGTGATGTTCGGCTTTGATTACGACGGCAACTCCCTGAGGATGCAGCGCTTCCTCGATCGCATTGGCGATCTGCGCCGTCATTTTCTCTTGGATCTGAAGCCGCTTGGCATAGGCATCGACCACGCGCGCGAGCTTCGAAATGCCGACGACACGGCCGTTGGGGATATAGCCGACCCAAGCGCGACCGATGATCGGCGCCATGTGATGCTCGCAATGGCTCTCGAACCGGATGCCGCGCAGCACGATCATCTCGTCGTAGCCTTCGATCTCCTCGAAGGTCTTGTTGAGGATCGCTTCGGCATCTTCACCGTAGCCGCGGAACCATTCCTCGAAGGCCTTGGTGACGCGGGCCGGCGTCTCCTTGAGGCCGTCGCGGTCAGGGTCTTCGCCCGTCCAGCGCAGAATGGTCTTGATGGCGGATTCGACGTCGGCGCGCGTTGGCTTCTTATCTGAATTCATGAGAACACTGAGTTGTTGTGTGAAGACGGTCATGCCAACGGGGGCAAACGAAGCGCCCTTATAGACCCATTGGTTTTGGGACGGCAAATATCTGTTGCCGCCCCCTTAGATGGTGGCCGATTGGCGGTTTGTCGACCCCGGCAGGCCGGACAAGTTAATTTGGCCTGCACCGCTCCGATTTAGGCCGAAGGCGTGCCCGATGCCGGGGCCGGCGGCGTTTGGTGCAGATCGGCATTCGGATTTTTGCGCGGCGCCAGTTTCCGGACGACGACGTAGAAGATCGGCGTAAAGATCAGGCCGAAAGCCGTCACGCCGAGCATGCCCGCGAACACGGCCGTGCCGAGCGACTGGCGCATTTCGGCGCCGGCCCCTTCCGCGAAGACCAGCGGCACGACGCCGAGGATGAAGGCGAGAGATGTCAT
>JAFECH010000345.1 GCA_018242255.1 Pseudomonadota bacterium
GCTTGGCGAACGCATTGGGATTTTGCCCGCCTGGGCCAGCGTTGAATTTCTTCTGAGGCGCATTTGGCTGTTGTTGCTGCTGGCCGAATGCCGGGTTGCGTTGTTTTTCTTGATGACCGCCTTGCTTCTGGAAGCCCGGAGGCTTTCCCGGGGGGTTGCCCTGTTGCCATTGCCTTGGTTCGCCCCCGCCTTGTTTTTCATGCTTCTTGTCTTTGTCCGTCTTTCCCGGCCCTGGCTGCTGATCGTCCGCTTTGACGAACGCGGGCATCGCCGCAACTGCTGTCAGAAGCGAAGCGGCGGCCAGAGCGACATGTCGGCTGGGTCTCATGGGCATTTCCTCAAACTTTCTCGCGTCTGATTGGACGCTGCGTATCGATTCTGGCCTCGTCGTCAGTGCGGTCGGTAACGCGCTTGCATGCCAGATTGTGCCGTGGGCAACCTATTCTCGAAGCCTAAGCGGATAAGGGCAGCCGTATGAAGCAGGCGTGAATAGGTTGCGGCCAAATCATGGCAAGGAAGAAATCGGGTGCGCGAGCGGCGATAAAATCAGATGGCGGATTATACCGGTGCCGCTAGCTGCCAAGTTCCATACGCCGAAGGCGCCATGCGCCCGGCCTCTACAACTTTTCTCTCGCGCCGACTAACGCGAATGAGCGCCACCAGAGGCGCAAATGCAGTGCTGTACCTTGCGGCGGATCAACGCCATGCGGGCATTTTAAGGTCTTCGGTCGTAAGACGTTCACGACCTTACATGCTTGGTACGGCGCTAAGCCGCGAATTATCGTAATATCCGTTCACGTGCTTGCTGCGTTAGCCGCCAGACAGGAGCTTGAAATGTCATTCAATCCATCAGACGTCCGCCAAATGAGGCAGGCGCTTGTAACGTCGCTTCGTGAAAATTGGAAAATGTTCCTTATTGAAGGGATCGTCCTTGTTGTCCTCGGTGCGGCTGCGATCATTGTGCCCCCGATCGCGACCCTCACCGTTACGTTCTTTATCGGTTGGCTCCTGCTCTTCAGCGGCGTCGCCGGCCTGTTTACGACATTTTCCATGCGCCCAATGCCGGGCTTCTGGTGGTCCTTGCTATCGGCCATCATCGGCATTGGCGCCGGTCTCGTTCTGCTCTTTTCACCTGCAACAGGTGCAGTCTCGCTCACCATCGTGCTTGTCGCCTTTTTTGTCGTCGAAGGCATCGCGTCAATCATGTTCGCGCTTGAGCATCGCAACGAGCTTCCCGGTGCCTGGGTCATGATGCTGCTGAGCGGCATCGTCGATCTCGTGCTCGGCGCCATGATTTTCCTCGGGCTACCCTCGTCGGCGGCCTGGGCGATCGGTCTGCTGGTCGGCATCAACATGATCTTCGGCGGCTTCGCTCTGATCGCGATGGCTCTGCAGGCTCGTAAGATCGGCCCTGCTGCGTAACTCAGAACAAGTCAGAAAAATATATTGTGCTTTTGTCGCTGCATCGCCTCTTGCGATGCAGCGAATTTTTTGACCGAGATCATTATAATCGTACGCAGTTGCAGCAAGAGTGCGCCCGCCCGGCAAACAACAGCACATCGCCGAGGCGCAATCGGAGCTGACATGTCTGATATCAAAGTTGACGAAGCCTTGTGGGCCTCAAGCATTTTCCCGGAAGGCACGCTCGTACGCTGGCTCGTTCCCGACGGCACGCAAGTCGCGGCTGGACACGGCGTCGCGGTCGTCCGCATCGAGGACGCGCTGCACGAGATCACCGCGCCATCTGACGGTCGCATCGCTATCGTCGCGGGCGAAAATAGTGTCGTCGATCCCGGCGCCTTAATCGCAACTCTGTCCGAGTGAAGCGAGACATCATATGTCGCTTGTTGGAAAAAAGGGTCTCGTCGTCGGCATCGCCAACGAACACAGCATCGCCTATGGCTGTGCGAAAGCATTTCACAACTCTGGCGCCGATCTCGCGATCACCTATCTGAATGCCAAGGCTGAACCTTACGTTCGACCTCTCGCCGAAGAGCTTAAAAGTCCGATCATCGTCCCTTGTGATGTGCGCGAGCCTGGCCAGCTCGAAGCAGTGTTCGCGCGCATCGAAAAGGATTGGGGTAAGCTCGACTTCCTGCTGCACTCGATAGCGTTCGCGCCGAAGGATGATCTGCACAGCCGCGTCGTCGACTGCTCGCAGGCCGGATTTTCACTCGCGATGGACGTTTCCTGCCACTCTTTCATCCGCATGGCTCATCTGGCTGAACCTCTGATGCGGGACGGCGGCTGCCTTCTGACCGTGACTTTCTACGGCTCGGAGAAGGTCGTTGAAGAGTACAATCTAATGGGGCCGGTGAAGGCCGCGCTCGAATCGTCCGTACGGTACATGGCCGCCGAGCTTGGCAAAAAGAACATCCGCGTTCACGCCCTGTCACCGGGGCCGCTAAAGACCCGCGCGGCCTCTGGCATCGATCGCTTCGACGAGCTTCTTGACCGCACACGCCTGCGCATGCCCGACCATCAACTCGTCTCGATCGACGATGTCGGCAACGTCGCAACGTTCCTGGTCGATGATGGCGCCAAGGCGCTCACTGGAAATCTCGAATACATCGATGGCGGCTATCACATTCTCGGATAGCGCTGAGGAGACGTCATGGAAACGTTGACCAATCGCACCTTCGACGAACTCAAGGTCGGCGATAGCGCCAGCCTCGTTCGGACATTGACCCACCGCGACATTGAGCTGTTCGCTGCGGTATCCGGAGACGTCAACCCGGCGCACGTCGATCCCGAATTCGCGAAGACGGATATTTTTCATGGCGTCGTCGTGCACGGCATGTTGGGCGCCGCGTTGATCTCGACGGTGTTGGGTACGAAGCTGCCCGGCCCTGGCACGATCTATCTCGACCAGACACTGCAGTTCCGTCATCCGGTTCGCGTCGGCGATACCGTAACGGTTACGCTAACGGTCGCCGAGAAAATGCCGACGGGCCACCGCGTCAATCTCGATTGCCGAGCCGTCAATCAGAAGGGCGAGGACGTCATCACGGGCATTGCGACTGTTATGGCGCCGACAGAAAAGATCTCGCGTCCACGCGTTGCGCTTCCCGAGGTTGAGATTCGCGATATGCCCGCGCAATAAAGACATCAAGGAGCCAGAACGGCGGCGCCGGAGAAACGTCCGGCCCGCAAGTCGGCAAGCGCTTCGTTGGCTTGCGAAAGCGGATAGACGGTCGTCGTCGTGTGGACGCCGGCCTGGGGCGCGATAGCGAGAAATTCGTGTGCATCCTGGCGCGTGAGATTGGCGACCGACCGGATTTCGCGCTCGTCCCATAGAATACCGTAGGGAAACTGCGGAATATCGCTCATGTGGATGCCGCCGCACACGACGCGGCCGCCTTTGCGTACAGCCTTTAGTGCTGCCGGAACGAGGTCGCCCACAGGCGCGAAAATAATTGCGGCATCCAGTTTGTCGGGCGGCAGATCATCCGAGCTGCCAGCCCATATCGCCCCGAGCGACCGCGCGAAGTCTTGTGCTTGGGCGTCGCCGGCACGCGTGAAAGCGTAAACTTCGCGCCCCTGCCAGATGATGACCTGCGCAACGATATGCGCTGCTGCGCCAAATCCATAAAGCCCAATGCGCTTGCCGTCGCCAGCCATACGCAATGATCGCCAGCCGATAAGGCCTGCGCACATCAGCGGCGCGGCCGCAACGGGATCGCTGAAGCCCGGCATAGCAAAGGCGAAGTCGGCGTCCGCGATCACATGCGTGGCGAATCCACCGTCACGCGTATAGCCGGTAAAGAGGGGAAAATCGCACAGGTTTTCGCGCTCGGAAACGCAGTAAGAACAATGCCCGCACGTATGGCCAAGCCAAGGTACGCCGACGCGCTCGCCGATAGTGTGGTCGCGCACGTCGGCGCCAAGCGCATCGACGATGCCGACGATTTCGTGTCCTGGAATAACGGGATGCTTCGGATTGTGAAGATCACCGTCGATAACGTGCAGATCCGTCCGGCAAACGGCACACGCTTCAACGCGAACGCGGATCTCGCCTTTTCCCGGCTGCGGATCTGGTCTTTCTTCGAGGGTCAGAGGCTGTCCGACGGCTCGGAAGACCATGGCTTTCATTGGCAGACTATCTTTCGAAACCAATTGGCGATGGCGGCAATTTTAATGCGATCATCGCGCGGGCATCAATCGCGCTAAAGGCGATCGACCCACTTTACGCGCCGGCCAGCGAAGCCTTTTCGTCCGGCGAATAGACGACGGTACCGGACATTGGATCGACCCAGGACAAGTGATTGCGTACTTGCTTGACACCGGGAACATTCTCGGTCGCGACAACAGCCGCTTCGTCCTGCCGATAGGCCGTATAGCAGCCCCACAGATCGACAACACCATCCTTGACGGTGACGTTTAGAAATTCGTTAGCAGCCCAGGGCAAAGTGCCGAGCGCCGCAATAACGCCTTTGCGGATATCCGCATCGCTGTCTGTCACGCTGGTGTTTCTGACAAGGCCGGACAACGCTTGCAGCAGGTTCGCCCGGCTAAGAATACCAACAACCCTGCCGTCTTTTACGACCGGCACGCGTTTGATCCGGTTCTTCTCCATGATGTGAATGACTTCGCTGAGATCCGTATCTGGCGAAACGCTGATCGGATCACGCGTCATGACTTCCGAGACCTTGCGGCCGTGCGTGCGAATGTACTCGTCTGCAAGCGTTTCCGAGCCGGTCAGAAAATCGCGCCAGAAAGAGCGTTTCACTTGCGTCCCGGTTTCGGCGCGCCGAAGACAATCGCCCTCGGTGACGACGCCGACAAGCGTGCCGTTATCGGCAACGACGGGCAAGCCGCTGATCCTATGATCAAGCATCTGCTTGATCATTTCGCTGAGCGTTGCATCAGGATGAATGGAGATGACCTTCGTCGTCATCACGTCGCTGGCTTTCATGACGCTTCTCCTAAGCGGTACCGGCCTTTTGTGACGCGCATTTGCCGGAGCAGCCGCAATCTTTTGCGGTAAAAGTGCCTGCTCCGTCGAAAGCCGTCCGCGTCGCTGTCCAGGTCAAATTGGCAAGCTGATTGAACTCAGACGAATAATCTTTCGACGCCTGCTGCCAGAATTCGGCAAAGGCCGTCGCGACGTCCTCTGCCGTCTTGCAGTCGGCGATTTGCTGAGGAAACCTCATGTCCTTCGTCAAGCGTGAGCCGAGAAAATGCAGCCAGCTTTGCGCCGCTTCGCCGCCGAGCTGAATTGCCGGTCCGCCCCAGAACGCGACGTATGCGGTCATCGGGTTGAAGGCGTTGAGCATCGGTGCGATGCCGGGCGCCGGAACCTGTGTGCTCGCGTCATTCTTGGAAGGTCGATCAAGCATGCTCGTCACTCCTATGCTTGTACCGCTAAACGATAACGTTCCGTCGTGAACCGTTCCAGCGCTTTGATGAAGGTCAAGAAAGGCAGCGTTCGGTCTTCACCTTTGCAGCACGTATGTGCCTGGTGCGGCGCACAGAGGCTTCAAACCCTTCTCTGGCGCGCCCATTGACGGCGGATCGACCATTCCGGACGACATGCGCGCGAGCCAATCCGCCCACGCTGTCCACCACGAACCCTCGGTTTTCGGCGCGGTTGCATACCAAGTGTCGGGATCGACGAACTTGTCGTTTGCGAGTTTGGTGGCCATCCGATAGCTCCGATGCGGCGTGCCGGGCGGCGAGACGATACCGGCGTTGTGACCTCCGCTTGTCAACAGGAACGTCACGCTCGTATCGCTCAAAATGTTGAATTTGTAGACGGACCGCCACGGCGCGACGTGGTCGGTCTCGGTGCCGATCGCGAAGATCGGCATTTTAAGATCCGTCAGAGCAACCGCTTTGCCGTCGACCTTGAAACGCCCCTCGGCGAAATCGTTGTTGAGGAATAGCGATCGCAGATATTGCGAATGCATCCGGTATGGCATTCGCGTCGCATCGGCATTCCACGCGAGTAGATCGAAAACGGGCTGCCGCTCGCCAAGCAGATAGTCGTTGACGACGTGCGACCAGATCAGATCGTTCGATCGCAGTAACTGAAAGGCACCCGCCATTTGCGCGCTGTCCAGAAAACCCTGCTCGGCCATCATATCTTCGAGTAGCGTGACCTGGCTCTCGTCGATAAAGAGAGTCAGCTCGCCGGCCTCGCGAAAATCGGCTTGCGCAGCGAGCAAAGTCAGCGTCGCGAGACGGTCGTCATTCTCGTTGGCCATGGCGGAAGCCGCTACGGAAAGCAGCGTACCGCCAAGGCAATAACCTGCCGCGTGGATTTTGCGATCGCCGACGATCCGCGTGATCGCATCAATGGCAGCCATCACGCCAAGGCGCCGATAATCGTCGAAGCCCAGATTGCGATCGCCTGCATCCGGATTGCGCCACGAGATAATGAAAACCGAGAAGCCTTGCGCGGTAAGGTATTTGACCAGCGAGTTCTCGGGTCTCAGATCGAGAATGTAATATTTCATGATCCAGGCCGGCACGATCAGAAGAGGCTCGGCGTGCACCGTCTCAGTTGTCGGCTCGTACTGAATAAGCTCGATCAGGTGGTTGCGATAGACGACCTTTCCGGGCGTCACGGCGACGGTTTCGCCGACCTTGAATTTCTCCGCCCCTGGCGGCGCCTCGCGCGAGCGCAGGCGCTTCACATCGTCGATATAATTGGAATAACCACGGAGCAGATTGAGCCCCGCTTCCGATTGCGTGCGGGAGAGCACCTCGGGGTTCGTCGCGACGAAGTTTGCCGGAGCAAAAACGTCGAGCATCTGGCGCATAATGAAATCGACGCGCTCCAGGCTCTGTTTGTCTGCGCCGCGAACGCGCGTTGTCGCTGAATGCCACCACTCTTCACCGAGTAGAAAGGCTTCCGCGAAAACATTGAAGGGATATTGCTTCCAACCGTCGGCGCTGAAGCGGTGATCATGCGCTTGCGGTTTGATACTTGGCGGCAACGCTGAATTGTTTCCCAGAGCTTCCTGCGTGAACGCCAGTAACCGCATCCATTGGCGCACGCCTTCGCCCATCAATTCGAGTTGAAGGCCCGGCGCGGCCGCCATGTGCGAGCCCCAGTCGAAAAAGGCGTTGGCGCAAGCGGCCGGAGACAGGCCGCCGGTCATTCGTGCGACTAGGTAATGGACGTAACGGTCGAGTTCCGGTTGCTCGGCGGCGGGCAGCAATGACGGCGTAAATTTTGCCGTTTCGGGTCGAGTTCCCGATCTGTCGGTCAGAAGTGCAGTTGTCTTTGGATTCGGCGGCGGTAGGGCATTTTGCACGTTGGTTGGCATATGCACGGAGATGCCCTCTTTGCTCGGTTTGTCCCTGAGCTTTGATACGCTCATTGCATGAAATCCCTTTGATGCAGCTCAAGTGAGCAAGTGCGAGAGATTATTGATCCATATCAGGACGGTAGCTTGCACGGTCGCCTATGGACTAGGGCATAGGCTTTATTGAGGATTCGTGCCGATGACTGTTCGCAATTTGAACTACCTGTTTGCGCCGCGATCGGTTGCGTTGATCGGAGCCAGCAAGCGTCCGGGATCGGTCGGTGAGACCGTTTTGAAGAACCTGCTTGAGGGTGGTTTCAAGGGCCCCATCGACCTCGTGAACCCCAAATACCGGGATATCGATGGTCGCCGGTGTTATGCGACGGTTGCAGAGTTGCCGGTGGCGCCGGATCTCGCAGTTTTGGCGACGCCTCCGGCTACGATCACCAGCCTGATTGAGGATCTGAGCGCCAAGGGTACCCGGGCGGCAATCGTGCTTGCAGCCGGTTTAGGCGAACAAAAAAAGACGATGATTGCAGCTGCGCAGCCCGACTGTTTGCGCATCCTGGGACCCAACTGCATAGGATTGATGGTCCCGAATATCGGCTTAAACGCCAGCTTCGCGCATCGTTCGGCACTCGCAGGCGACTTGGCGTTCATTTCGCAATCGGGTGCGTTGGTGACGGCCGTTATCGACTGGGCCGCCGGTCGCGGAATCGGTTTTTCACATGTCGTTTCGCTCGGAGAAATGGCCGATGTCGACCTCGGCGATATGCTGGATTATCTCGCGACCGACGCCCATACCCGCGCGATCCTGCTTTACGTTGAAGCTGTCACTCACGCGCCGAAGTTCATTTCGGCTGCGCGCCGGGCCGCGCGCATGAAGCCCGTCGTCGTCGTCAAGACCGGTCGTCACGCTGCCGGCGCCCACGCTGCGCTCTCTCACACCGGCGCCCTGGCGGGCTCCGATGCCGCCTACAATGCCGCCTTTCGGCGTTGCGGGCTCCTGCGAGTCCAGACACTCGACGATTTGTTCGCAGCTGCCGAGACACTGTCGCGCGTGCCGCGGCTTGGCGGCGAGCGACTGGCCATTCTGACGAACGGCGGCGGTGCAGGCGTCTTGGCCGCCGACGAACTGCAGGACTGGAAGGGAACGCTGGCGGCGCTCGGACCCGCGACTATCGAAGCGCTCAACCGTGTACTCCCTCCGACCTGGTCGCACGGAAATCCCGTCGATATCATCGGCGACGCCGGAACGAAGCGCTACGCGGACGCGCTCGAGGCACTCGTGCACGACCGCGATTCCGATGCAATTCTGGTACTGCATTGCCCAACGGCGACAGTGTCGGCGACCGCAGCCGCCCAAGCCGTCGTCGATACCGTCGCCGCGAATTCTGAGCTGGTCGCCGACAAGCCGGTCATGACGTGCTGGCTTGGGGACGGCGCCGTCCGCGAAGGCCGCGCGCTCTTCAAAGCAAACAAAATACCGACATTCGATTCGACATCCGCTGCTATCACCGGGTTTATGCAACTTGTAGATCATGCACGCTCGCAGACAGAACTGATGCGGACGCCGCAAGTTGCGGAAGGCGAACATAACTACGATTCAGGAGCCGTAAGGCAGGAAATCAAGAAAATCCTGGACAGTGGCAGAGGCGTAGCGTCGGCTTTGGAAACGAAGACCATTCTTGCCGCTTACGGCATTCCGACCGACAAGGCGATATTGGCGCGCGACCCATCGGAAGTGCGCTCCATCGCTGCGGCAATTCTGAAACGCAACGACGCCTGCGTCATCAAGATCGCTTCGCCCGACATCTCGCATAAGTCTGATGTCGGCGGCGTGCACCTGAACCTCGAAAGCGAAGCGGCAGCCGAGCAAGCGGCAATCGACATGCTGGCAAATATCAAAGCCAAATTGCCGAACGCTCACATTGAGGGCTTTACGGTCGAGCCGATGGTCAAGCGGCCGGACGCGCTTGAGACGATTGTTGGCATGAGCGTCGACCAAACGTTCGGACCCATGCTGCTCTTCGGTGCCGGCGGCGTGGCCGTCGAGGTCCTGCGTGACAGCGCGCTTGCGCTGCCGCCGCTCGATACGCTTCTGGCGCGTCAGATGATCTGTGAAACCCGCATTTCGCGGCTGTTGAAGGGCTATCGCGATCACGCCCCGGCCAACATCGATGCTATTGCCGACACACTGGTGCGCATCAGCGACCTCATCATCCACCACCCTGAAATTCGTGAACTCGACATAAATCCGCTGCTCGTGGACAAAGACGGCGTGATTGCAATCGATGCGCGCATGAAACTCGCTAATGAAGAAGCGAACCCGCGCCTGCCGCTCGCGATACGTCCTTATCCCGCTCACCTGGAGCGAGAAATTTCACTCGATCCGGTTGGCGACGTTCTCGTTCGGCCGGTCCGACCGGAAGATGAACCGGCGTTCGCCAAGTTCTTTTCGCAAATCTCTGAGGAAGACGTCCGTCTACGGTTCTTCACTGGCCGCAAGACGTTCCCGCACACATTCCTCGCTTCGCTGACGCAAATTGATTACGCTCGCGAAATGGCGTTCGTCGCCATTAAAACCTCGACGAAGGAGCTGATCGGCGGCTCGCGCCTCGTCCTCGAACCGGATCTGACCCGTGGTGAATTCGGGATTCTGGTCCGTTCGGATCTCCATGGCCGTGGGCTCGGATGGCAGTTGATGTCGTCGCTGTTGAACTACGCTGAGCACGAGGGTGTCGAGCAGATTTACGGGCTCGTGAGCGTTGGCAACACACACATGCTCGATATGGCAACAGACCTAGGTTTCGAGACGCGTACCTATAAGGGCGATCCCTCGGTTCGTGAAGTCGTGTGGCGCCCGGCTGCATCTGTGCGCCAAGGCGCCACCGTCGCAACGGCTCAGAAAGCGCCGGCGAAGGCGTCGTCCTAGAAGAGGGCGGCGTTGCCGATATGTTGCCCGATCTCGCTGGTCGGGATGTCGGTTAAATCCTTTGCGATTTCGGTGACGACCGTGTCGCGGACTGCCGGGCTTATCATCTTGTCCAGCGTTGCAAGCATCGTCGGCGGGGCAATAAGCACGAGCCTGTCGAACGAGTGGCTTTTCAGGCGAGTTGCCAGCATGGCGCTCAGCTGGCTGGCGAACAATCCATCCAGCGCTTTGGCCACTCGGGGCCGCTCTTCTTGGTGTGGATGCTGGGACGCAGTTCCGCCTCGGTAGGGGTAGCGGCCGCTCCCCTCAGCGTGTTCGAAAAAACCGCGACCATCTCCGCGCGCCTCGAGAATGCGTGCTCCGCTGCCGTCTGCGATCAAGAACCAAGTTCGTTTCACGGTGTCTGCCCCTCGCCATTATCCAATAATCAGGCGTCTGGACAGAAGTCCGAATTGACTTTGATCAATTGAGATCACTTATGTTCGGGACATTAAATCCCTCGTAGGGCCAGGGATTGGCCGCCGCCCATTCGGCATAAACTTGGCGCTCAGTCGGCGATAGTATTTTGGGCAGAAGTGGGCTGAGCAAGGCTTTCTCCCAATCGACATGCTCCCGCCGGCGGTCTGCTGCGTTGCGGATCAAAAAGCCGAGCATGCCGCTCTCCACCGGCTCGCCTCGGGCGATCATCTCGAAGCATTCGGTCAGTTCGTCGTTGAGACTTGAGATCTCGATGTGCTGCCGGGTCAGTGGCGTGAACAACTTTTGCACATCGGAAATGCTTTCGTGGCGTCGGGCGACGAGGGGCAGGATGACCTCGCCCAGCAGCTTCAGATGCGCCTCCCACGTCGACTGAACCAATTTCGACAGGATGTCGATTGTTGTTGTATTGAGCGATCCAGGTAGGCTATCGGCCACGGCGAGCAGGGACGCGCAGATATCGAGCTGTAGAGCGTAATCGGCTGCGAAGCGCGCCTCAGGGTGCTCGCTGTCTGTCGTCCATGCACTGTGGGACCGGTCGTTGGTGGCCATAACATCTCCCATCGGAAGTCTCGAATTTTGTCGAGTTGTCACGAAACTGCTTTGACTGAGATCAGTTGATAGCTGCAGCGTTTGGGGACATCCGGGGATCGCGAAGTCTGGATTGCAAGGCATTGAGGCACTAGGGTGGATCAGGAAGAACCGGTCATATCAAAGTCTGCTATGCTAAAGGCGATCCTTGAGTCGGCGGTCGCTGCGATTCTGGCAATCGACAGTTCCGGTCATATAAAAAGCGTCAATCCGGCTGCTGAACGGATGTTCGGCTATTCCGCCGACGAGATGCTAAACAAGCCGATCAGTATGCTGATGCCGGAGCCGTATCAGTCCCAGCACGACAGCTATCTGAAACGCCATTTGACGACCGGTGAAAAAAAAATCATCGGCATCGGCCGCGAGGTTCAGGGCCTGCACAAGGACGGAACCGTTTTTCCGATTCATCTTTCTGTCGGCTCGTTCGAGGTCGGCGGCCAGAAGTTCTTCTCCGGCATCATCAACGATCTGAGTGCGCGTGCACAACTGCAGGCCGAGATCGACCGTCAGTCGTTGCTGTTCCAAGCGGTTTTTGATCACGTCCCGGAAGCGCTCGTCATTTCATCTCCGGACGGCGAGATTATTCTTGTCAATCCGGCGGCGACACGGATGTTCGGCTATTCGTCCGAAGACGCCATAATATCCGACCTCCCAACTTTGTTTGCCGATCCGAACGACGTGCAGAAACTTGAGGACGGTCTGGCCGACAGTACGGGCAGCCGAACCATCCTAGCGCCGCTCCGGCGGCGCGACGGGGTAACGTTTCCAGGTCAAGGTCACGTGGCCGACATCGTCGGCGCCGACGGTTCGCGCGTCGCGGTCGTGAGCCTGTTTCGCGACATGACATCGGACATCAAGCAAAAAGAGGCAGCGCTGAAGTCGCAGCGCCTTGAAGCCATTGGACAGCTCAGCGGCGGCATCGCTCATGACTTCAACAACCTGCTGACGATCATCTCCGGCAACTTGGAACTGCTGGAAGAGGCGATCACCAATCCTCAGGATCATGAGTTGCTGACACGTGCGGCGCGGGCGGCCGACTCGGGTGCGCGATTGACCAATCGTCTCTTGACGTTTGCCCGCCGTCGTCAGCTTGCCGCCGAGGTGATCAATCTCAACGAGCAAGTGCGCGGCATGACCGAATTGCTGCGGCGAACGCTCGGCGACATGATCGAATTGCGGACGCATCTAGCGCCCGATCTTTGGCTGGCGCGCGTCGATGCAGGCGAGGTGGAGGCAGCCGTCATCAATCTCGCGATCAACGCCCGCGATGCGATGCCTGACGGCGGCAATCTCTCGATCCGCACCGACAACGCGACTCTCGAAGAGGGTGAGATTGGCTTCGAAGGCCCGCTGACCGCCGGCGAATACGTTCGAATTTCGGTCTCCGACAACGGTACCGGCATGACGAAGGAAACTTTGCACCGCGTGTTCGAGCCCTTCTTCACCACAAAGCCGCCTGGGCGTGGCACCGGCCTTGGTCTCAGCACCATCTATGGCTTCGTGAAGCAGTCGCAAGGCAACATCACGATCTATAGCGAGCTCGGCATGGGCACGACCGTCAATCTGTATTTGCCTCGAAGCATCGAAACGAAAAATGCCCAACAGGCAGCGCCTTCTTCGGATACGCACCGGGCGACCGGCGAGACGGTGCTTGTCGTCGAGGACAATCGCGACGTCCGCGCGCTGACGGTGAAGCGGTTCGAGCGCCTCGGCTATCGTGTTATAGAAAGCGTCAACGGCGCCGAGGCTAAGGCGGCGTTGGAAGGCGGACTTGCGGTCGATCTGGTCTTCACCGACATCATGATGCCGGGCGGCCTGACGGGGATCGATCTCGGCAAATGGATCGCAGCAACTCGTCCTGGCCTGCCGGTGATCCTGACGACCGGTTTTGCCGAGGAGATAGCAGGCACTGTCACATCCGGCGACGAGACATGGGCGATTTTGCGCAAGCCGTACGCTCAGAAGGATCTCGCAGACATCGTGCGTTCGGTTCTCGACAAGCGTGCATCATCAGCACCCTCGTCCTGACCGTAATCGTCAGGCGCGCCGGACGTCCATTGCCAGCATGTATCCGATGCCGCGCACGGATTTGATCTGCGCAGACTTTGGCCCGTCATCGTCGATCTTTTTGCGCAGGCGGCTGACAAGCGCATCAATGGAGCGATCGAGCGGCGAATAGTCGTGGCCTTTGAGGAGGTCCATGATCTCGTCCCGCGACAAGACCCGATGCGGTCGCCGGACAAAAATTTCCAGCAGGTTGAACTCGCCCGTCGTCAGCTCGCGCACGCCGCCGGTTGCATCCTTTAATTCACGGCTGGTCATATCGAGCGTCCAGGTGCCGAAGTGATAGACTTCATGCTTTGCTTGCGGTGCCGGGGCGCCGGGAGCGCCCGCTTCGCGGCGCCTGAGAACCGCGCGTACTCTGGCCAGTACTTCGCGAAGGTTGAACGGCTTCGATATGTAATCGTCGGCTCCGAGTTCCAGCCCAACAATCCGATCGACGGCATCGCCCTTTCCAGAGACCATGACGATCGGCACGTCGCCGTTGGCGCGGATCTCGCGCGCAAGACTGAGGCCATCGTCGCGGCCGAGCGTTAGGTCGAGCGTAACGAGGCTGACGCTGCCTTTTGCCAGCGCAGCACGTGCGTCGGTGGCGCCACCCGCTTCAGAGACGAGATATCCTTCACGTTCAAAGCACGTCCGCAATAGACGCCTGATCTCCGGATCATCATCAATAACGAGAATTTCAGTCGTCACGCCCGATCCCCAGATTAGTGCCGATCGTCTAAGCAGCGCCCGATCAGGGTCCAGGCGTCCCATCGTAAGAACACGACGAGGAGGCGTTGGATATAGCAAAAATCCACGGCCTAGGGAGCGTCGCTTCGCCGCTTCGAGAAGTCCCGTTGGGGCCGCACGCGTCGACATCGTTGTAAAGCTATCGGAAATGCAGATACGGGCAAACAGCACCCGACTTTGCGCCTATTGACATCGCTCCGAAATTTTCGGGCGACCATCTGAGCGCGCTTGGTTTCAAGACGTCCGCGGCTGCTAAATGCGCAAAGTTAATGGCGGCAAGAATCTCTCTGCGAAGAGGCATGAATTTCACGCCTTGCATCGTGCCGCGTGCCCGAAGCGCCGATACATCGAATACTCTCGATCCGATCTTATGGAATGTCGAACTCCGGTCGATAATCGTGCCACGCAGAAGCCGATTTCGATGACATTACAGGGCCTGTCAGAAGCTTTGCTCGACGTAGGTTCGCGAATCACGTTTTGTGTCGATAGGTAGGACTCAGCGTGGTGCGGGGGATATTCGCGCGCGTTTCTGCACGGGGAAGGGGCGACGTAGCATGAAGATATTTCAGATAGTTATCGCGGGGATCTTCTTCCTTCTCGGGGCTTCTTCCGCCTATGCTGGCGGTGATCTGACAGACTACAGGCCCTATACGCCGCCCCCGGCCGCAAGATCTTGCGGCGGTCCTTTCTCGGGTTTCTACGCAGGCGGCCTGATCGGCTTTGGCGGCGCGAGCACGAAGACCGACGTCGGCATCGAGCTCAAGGATAACGATAGAGGTTTCACCGGCGGTGGCGTGGCCGGTTACAACTGGCAGTGTAACGGCTGGCTGTTCGGCGCTGAAAGCGACATCAACTATTTTAACGCCGATATGACGACGGGGATCACGTGCCCGACCTGCGGTGGCACGATTTCGTTCGGATCAGAGATCAATTGGTACGGCACGGTGCGCGGCCGTGTCGGGCTCGTTGGGGACGAAAATTTCCTAGTGTTTGCTACGGCCGGCCTAGCTTATGGCGGGCTCGATCACTCGATCAACAGCAACAATTTTAATGGGGTGACGTTCTCCGGAACGCAAAGCGACACTGCGGTTGGCTGGACCGCGGGCGGCGGTATCGATTACCTCCTCAGCGACAACTGGGCTTTTCGCGCCGACGCGATGTACGTTGATTTCGGCTCTACCGACGAGACGTTTACGTCCACGGGTACTGGCTGCCCAGGAACCTGTACCGCTAGCGTCAGTTATGACGACAGCTTCTGGGTTGCTCGCGTCGGCCTGACGTACCTCTTCGGTGCTACGCCGGCGGCACCTGCGCCCGACTATGACTATGCGCCGATGAAATAGACCCGTTCGTGCGCTGTACGATCATCCGCCGGGGCTTCACACCGTGAGGCTCCGGCTTTGTTTTGGCGCAGCGGGAAAGTGCGCCGCTGAGGATCAACTCAGAAGCCGAGGTCCTCTGATGCAAAACGAGCGGACCGCCCGGCGGCCCGCCCATGTCTCATTTCACAGTCCTTCGAATACTGTTCGATCAAGCTGCCGTGGCCGGCGCTGTTTCCTGAACATCCTCTTCGCATTTCGAAACCGCGAAGGCTGCAGCCGAAAGGCTGGCCAGATACATCGTCGACGCGTGCCCCGACTGGAACAACGCATCGACCTTGGCGGCCTCTGCCATCATCTCGGCGATATCGTCGGCCGAGAGATCTGCATAGATCTCGGCAGGTTTGATATTCGAAAACTCTTCACTCATTACGCACGCAACCCCGATTGAGAAATGTGTTCGCCGGCCCTGCGTTTTCGCTTTTTGGGCATCGGCGCGTATCCAAGGGTATGAACCCAAATCCCTAAAAATTGCGGAGTTTCAAAGTCCTGGCTGTTGTTCTGCTTAACATGCCGTTAGCGCCGCCTCGTATTGGAGCATTAACGCTGCTGCAACGCCCATTCTGCGCATGACCTGATCGGCATCAGCGGGCTGCGCTGTCGAGCGCCGCTTCCAATCGGTTAAGAAAATCTATTTGGCTCTTGAGAATTTTTCGGCGTGCGGTCGAGAGAGCAAACCAGTTCGCGCGGTCGATCTCTGGAAATGTCGCGGTTCGTCCGGAGCGCGGAGGCCATTCGATGGTGAATTGATTGCTAACGAGCTGAGCTGGGTCCCAGTCGTTTTCTATGGCCCAGGCGTGAACCAGCTTGCCGCCACTCTGCCGCAACGAGCCGAGCGAAAGTGTCTTGCCGTGAGGACGCAATCCGGTCTCTTCTTCGAATTCGCGGAGCGCGGTCGCGTAGGGATCATCGCCGTCTCGAATTTCGCCTTTGGGAACGGTCCAGGCGCCATCATCCTTTTTCTGCCAGTATGGGCCTCCCGGATGGGCAAGCAGGACTTCAAGGTCTTGACGGCGGCGATATAAAAGCAGTCCTGCACTCTCCGGCGTTTTCACGTCGCCGCTTTCGACGTAAATGGAATAGTCATGTCGCCTCCGAAAACGCCTCTTCTCACCGTCGATTGCGTCGTTGTCGACCCCTCCCGCGGTGTGCTTATGGTTCGCCGGAAACATGAGCCCTTCAAGGGGGAATACGCTTTGCCCGGTGGTTTCGTCGAGATCGGTGAGACCGTCGAAGACGCTGCGAAGCGCGAGTTGATGGAAGAAACTGGCATCGACGCTAAGACGCTAACGTTGGTCGGCGTTTATTCCAAGCCCGACCGAGATCCCCGCGGCCACACCTGTTCCATCGCCTTTCTCGTTCTGGCCGAAAACCAGGAAGCCAAAGCCGGAGACGATGCCGAAGCCGTGGCCTGGATCAAAAATTTCGACGGCATTGAAATCGCCTTCGACCATCGAAACATTATCACTGACGCGCTGAACCTTATCCGATGATGTGAGAGCCAATGGAATTCAAGGATTACTACAAGATCCTCGGCGTCGAGCGCGACGCGACGCAGGACGACATCAAAAAGGCGTATCGTCAACTTGCGCGCAAGTATCATCCCGACATCAACAAAGAAGACGGCGCCGAAGCCAAGTTCAAGGAAATCGGCGAAGCCTACGAAGCGCTCGGCGATCCTGAAAAACGCGCTGCTTACGACCAACTCGGCAAGGACTGGAAGGCCGGCCAGGAATTCAGGCCGCCGCCGAATTGGGATGCGGGATTCGAATATTCCGGCGCCCCCGAAGGCGCAGACTTCAGTGATTTCTTCAGCAGCGTCTTCGGCGCAGCCGCGCGCGGGCAAAGGACATCGCGAGGGGGCCACACTCGCACGACCTTCAATATGCGTGGCGAGGATCACCACGCATCGATCGTCATAGATCTGAGCGACGCGCTTGAAGGCGCCACGCGGACAATTACGCTGCGCATGCCGGAGATGGATGACAGCGGCCACGTCTTCGTTCGCGACAAGAATCTCACCGTGCAGATTCCGAAGGGCGTCACCGAAGGTCAGAGCATTCGCCTCAAAGGACAGGGCTCTCCCGGCTTGGGTGAGGCCCCTGCGGGAGACCTTTATCTCGAAATCCGTTTCAAGCCGGACGCACGTTATCGTGTCGTCGGCAAGGATCTCTATCTTGAGCTTCCCGTTGCACCCTGGGAGGCCGCACTCGGCGCGAGCGTGAAGATGCCGACGCCGTCCGGCGCCATTATGTTGAAGGTGCCTGCGGGCTCTGCCACTGGCCGCGAGCTTCGCATTCGCGGACGCGGCATTCCCGCCAAGGAACCGGGCGATCTTTACGCCGTACTCAAGATCGTCTGGCCTCCAGCGACCGATGAAAAGGCCCGTAAGATCTATGAAGAGATGGCGAAGGAACTGGCATTCGATCCGCGCGCAGGTCTTGGAGTTTAACAATGACAGAGAAAAGCTCCGGCGTAGTATCGGCGGAAGAAATCGGCACCGAACCCGTCTATTCGCTCGAAGAGTTGACCGGCATCTGCAAGGTCGAAGCCGCCTGGGTTGTGGAGCTTGTTGAGCATGGCATCATCGAAGCACGCGGCGCCGGTGCATCCGAATGGCGCTTTTCGAGCATCAGTGTCGTGCAGTTGGCGAAAGCCAAACGCTTCGACCGTGATCTCGGCGTCAACCCCGCCGGCATTGCGGTGGTTTTCGATCTTTTGAATGAGATCGAACGGCTCAAATCCCGTCTCCATGTCCTGACAAGCTCGCACTCCTCGCTTGCGGACCATTCAGACGACGACAGCCGGTAAACCTGCTTCCTCACGGTGAATGCACACATGGTCGGCAAACACATCATTGCCGTCGGGCACGCGGCGCTCGACTACGTCTATCGCATTGACGCGTTTCCGAAGACGGCGACGAAATTGCGAGCGACGGAGCATGTCGCGAGCGGCGGCGGCATGGCTGCCAACGCCGCCGCCACGATTGCGCGTCTCGGCGGAGACGTGTCGCTGTGGGCGCGCATCGGCGATGACGCTGCTGGCGGCATAATCCGCCATCAACTCCGAACGGCGGGTGTCGGCATAAGCCACGTTCGCGCTTTCGAAGGTGTTTCGTCGGCGACGGCAGCGGTGATCGTCGACAAGCGCGGCGAGCGTCTCGTCATCAGCGAGGACGATCACGAATTCCCGCTCTCCGCCGATTGGTTGCCGGTCTCTCATGTCGAAACGGCGAACGTTGTGCTTAGCGATCTGACCTGGCTCGAGGGCACGCTCGCGCTGTTCCAGGCTGCGCGCGATCGTGGTGTGCCGACGCTGCTCGACATCGACTTGAACGGCGGCCCACTGCTCGACAAGGTTATTGGCCTAACCGATTACGCGATATTTTCGGCCGCGGCGTTCAAGCAGTTCACCCATGGCGGCAGCGATGAGGATCGCCTAGCACGACTCATCCGATCGGGAATTCGCCATGCGGGAGTAACGAATGGCGAACGCGGGTATCTCTGGGCATCGCGGAGCGGAGAGCACGGCTGCCAACCCGCATTTGCTGTCGACGTAGTCGATACGACGGGTGCAGGCGATGCCTTCCACGGGGCGTTTGCCTGGTGCGTTTCGCGAAACGAAGCGGACGCCGACAGCGCACGGATCGCTTCGGCCGTCGCCGCTTTAAGCTGCATGGGTCTGGGTGCCCGCGCCGGCCTTCCGACGCAAGACGAACTGGACCGTTTTCTTTCGCAGGACCCGCCGTCCAGGGACTGAACGACATCCACGGCTGAGAATTTGCCGCCCGTCGAGACGAACTTCCAGAGGGGGATGGCGATGGCTTTTGCTGCATCGCCATATGTGCGGCGCCGAACACGGCGTGCTCTGGGCCGAGGAATATGAGGCGCAACGCGCACTCCTAAGGCCGTGTACAGACTTATCAAATCGGTATGCGGAGCCGATTTGCTCTTGCCGATCTATTTTGTGCAGCGCGAACCCAGATCCGCATCAGATGTGCGTTTGTCGCAGCTAGGGCTGGCATTTCGGGGATTATCGGCGTCTCATTGAACAATAACAAATAAGAGGATGTGCAATGCCCGATTCTGCTTACACCATGATCTTCGCTATCGAAGGGCTTCTCATTTTGGGGGCCGTCGGGACTGGGTTGCTGCTCTTCTATTCCAGTCGCCACCATCGCAATAACCGCAAGCTTACAAGCCGCAGCGAATAGTCTTCGCGCAAAGCAGAACCACCGGGCAGAGTCGTGTGCCGAGAACTTATCCGGCGCGTTAGCGCGAGAATCCCGTCGTCTCCAGCGGGAATTCCTGCGCGCGCCTAAACTTTGGTTTAGCCAGCTGACTGAGCGCAGACGCCCATAAATCGCGGCCGATCGATCTTTGGACCACGCCTCGCGTAGCGTTTTCCGGATCAGCTCATACCCACAGATAATAGGGCCCGCGATATCGCTCGCCTATCTGTGTTGCGCGGCTTTCAACAAGCGTCGCCCTGAAAACGAGGGTGCTGCCGACGCAATGAGATGATGGAGAACTACAATGAAGATCGCCGTCCTCGCTACGATTTTGCTGGTCTCTGGTGTTTCGGGCGCTTTTGCTGCTCCGGCCTGCACGGGCAACTACAAGACCTCTGGCGCTGCTTGCGACGTCACGAAGTAAAAAAACAGACGTGGAAAATCGAAGAATGGGGCGCCACACGGCGCCCCTTTTTTTCGTTCGAGCCGCTCGCCTGCTTCAACTGTGGGGACGCGTGCCGAAAAGCTCTGCTCGAAGATGGCGGATTATACTTTGAGATAATGGTCTCGCGCTGCGTTCTCCATATCTAACCGTTGGCATTCCACGACAGAGCGACTTGTTCTCCGCTCGTCATGTGAAGCGCGTTCATGGAGATATGCGATGAAAGTCGTAGCTATCAGTACGCTGATTTTCGTGTCGGCCAGCGCCACAGCATTTTCCGCACCTCACTGCAGCGGCACCTTTAAATCGACGGGCGCCGCGTCTAGCGTAGCGTGCGCGATAACAAAATAATGCCGACGGCTAATCGGCGAGTTGAAAAAGGGCGTCCTGCAAGGGGCGCTCTTTTCAATTTGGTCTTCGCGCTGTCGGAACCCAATCGGCTGAGCCGCATATCCATTGATCGTCTGAAGCGATCGGAACCAATAAAACATCGCGTTGGAATGATAAGGCCGCGCCGCCCATTCTCTTATCAGCTCTTCAAGACAAGCCGCTCACGAGAGCGGAAGTGAAGATGAGATAAGGAGAAGAAAATGAGAAAGTCTGTACTGGCCCTCTCGGCAATCCTGCTCACAACCGGCGCCTTGGCTGCTCGTTCGAGCGCTCCCAAGCATAGCCGAGTGACAGAGCGCGCTCAGACGGAGATGCAGACGGAAACACCGGACGAATTCTGCCGTTGGCATGGCGCTGATACGAACTACGACATATACTGCGCACCGTTCTATGATTAACCAGCGATTAGCATAGGCACGACCAAAAGCGCACCGGAGACGGCGCGTTTTTGTGTTGGGGCGACAAAGCCGTCGGACCCAAACTGGCTTCATGAAAGCACTGATCGGCGAAGACGACCGAACTGTCGGCTTTGCGATGGTCGGTCCGGAAGCAGGAGAGGGGATGGCCGTTGTCCAGACTGCGATGATCGCTGGTCTTCCTCATATGGCTTTGCGCGAAGCGATCATTGCGCATCCGACCATGGCGGAAGGTCTGGGTTCACTTTTTACTCGTGTGCCCGCGCGCTGAACGGGCTTCAGATCATTCTCCTGCAGAAGGGAACTGCGTCAGCGTGAGTGACAGGAATAACGCAGTGTATTGCAAATCAAGATCCCAACTTCGCGTTGATGACTTGTTCGTGGGCGAATTCGTGTTTAGTCGAATGAGAGAATATTCCATATCTAATTTTTATTACGTATCGATTTATCGTTTTTGAACTCGACCCTGCTGTTTGGTGCGCTCGCCAACGATGCAGGGTCTTTCCTTATGAACCGCGTTCCAGCTACTGCCGTACGGGCCGTCGACGGTCGTGAAACCACGGCCGATAGTCTTCCATTTTTGCGCGTTGTCCGGACGATGCGTGCCGCTTGCACGTCGAAGCTTCTTCGCTCTTGGGGTCGGCACCCCAGCGAACCTCGACGCAGTCGTTCACGTTGTAGGCCATTTCCAGCCCTTTAGAGCGGTCCAGAACGTCTTTGAGCGTCAGCGTCCATTGCGAACCGTCGCTTCGCGTGTACGAGAATTTTCGCGACGCGATTTCTTTTGTGAGAGTTTGGTCGAGCGCCGACTTCACGTCAGCGGTGCTTTCGCCTTTCGGCATCGCATAACGATCGGCGCGCCGCGCGACACGATCCGGAAAACCTCGGACGACGTCGATGGCGATCAACAGCCGCAAATCGCGCGAAGGCGTTGCGAAGTCCTCCCACGCGCCGGTCGTCTCGAATATCGACGGCCCCGACGGAATGGCGACGTCGGCGCCACCATTGTTCTGATATTTCCGCCCATTCTCGACCGACGTTACGCGTGTCTTCACCTGCTCTTCGAGCGCGGTGATCGTCTCTTTCATCGCGCGTTCCGGATCAAGTGGCTCGGGCGACATCACGTCGTCCATGCGATCGTAGAAATCTTCGACGCCGAGCTTCGATTGTTCGAGAGAGAAATCACCGTAATCGGCATCTTTCGCGATCTCGGCATTCGTCAATCGCCTCAGCGTACCGTTGTTGTCGGCGACGATCGGACGAAAGCGCTTGAACCCCGGACTGCCGAGCGATGGATCTTGCGCGAACAGGAAATTGCCGCGCCAGAAGCGCTTCCGCGCTACCGTTCCGTCCGGCTGGCCATCGACAGCAAGGAAGACGCCCGCTGAATCGGTCGTCTGCGCGACGCGCTTTACCAACACGAGGACGTGGCCATAAGGGTCGGCATAGATCGTCCCAGGTCGCAGTGTCTCGGCCGTCAGAGGTACGGGATAATAATCGGTGTTGTTGTCCGCTGCTGCGGTTCGCCCAGAACCGGAATGAACAGCGTTGGCGACGACATTGCGAACGTAGTATCCGAAACCCGGTAGAAGGCCTTGCGGCCGCGACGAGCTTTTCTGCGCCGACGCCGAAACGGACGCTGAATCGAACATGCCGAAGATTGAGTTGCTCGCGCTCTGGATCGGCTTTTGCTTCGCGTCGGCCTCCGGGCTGTCTTCTTTCTGAATGTTGAACCATTGCGGGCAGCGCGGAGCCTTCCCGCCGCCGCCGCGCGTACATTTGGAATATCCGAATGGCAGACCAGTCTTGAAAGCGAAGTAGGCGCGCAGAAAATACGGAAGATCCGCGCAGTCTGGCTTCATGATCAGCTTCTTGCTGTCTTCGTCGAGCCCCATGGCATTGAAAAGCATGTTGCGCGACGGATCGCGCAAGACTTCGTGCAAAGCTGGCCATGACGGCTGCGCATCGATCGGATCGTCAAAGAGCTTTTCGATCCAGGCGGAATAGAGGTTCTCCGTCTCGCGGGTCCAGGCCCCACGGATCGGCCAGACACTCTTTGACGTAGCGCGCGGCGAAGCACCAGCCGTCTTTCCGACCGTGAATTCCCGTTTGACCGTTGCGCATTCGGAGTTGGCGCCGTCGCGCGTCAGCGTTGCAGTCCAGGTTCCGGCTGCTGGCGATTGCAACTCGGCATACCAGAAATAGGGTGGGCCGCCGTGCCGCTCCTTAGAGGTGACGGCCACCTTGCCGTCCGGGCCGGTCAGCGAGAGTGCGCCATCGAGCGGTTTCTCGGCCGTGAAGATGATCCGCAGCGGCGCGCCCTTCCAGGGCGACATCGGCGAAGCGAGAACCGCGAGGCCCGCCTCGCTCTCACAGGCCGAGAACGCATCCTTGGCGCGGGCGAAAGACGGCGATGCACACGCGAAAACCGCGGCGGCGGCGACCAGCATCGCAGGCGCTGTCCGGCGCAATTGGAATTGGGGAAACAATCGACTAACCCCCGTTTTGTGCTCCCTAGATTTGGAACACTATCGCGAGAGCCTTGCCCAAACGATGGCAGAGCCGGAATTCTTTACACCCGGCCGACGATAAAAAATGCTGAGTTTGTCGCGTTAACCGATCAATCGTCCGAATAGCGTTGTTCTTTCCACGGATCGGCCCGATTGTGATAGCCGTTCACTTCCCAAAATCCAGGCGCATCGCGCGCAACAAATTCGATGCGTTTCAGCCACTTCGCGCTTTTCCAGAAATAGAGGTGCGGAACCACCAGACGAACCGGACCGCCGTGTTCGCGCGTCAGCGGTTTGCCGTCCCAGCTATGCGCAACAATAGCGTCGTCGGAGGCAAAATCCGCCAGCGTAATATTCGTCGTATACTTGTCATAGCTGTGCAGAATGACGAATTGGGCCTCAGGCTTCGGCATAACGAGATCGAGCAGTTCGTGTGTCGAAACACCGGTCCAGCGATTGTCGTAGCGCGACCAGGTTGTGACGCAATGGATGTCCGACGTCTTGACGCTGCTCGGCTCGCGCTGAAACTGCCCCCAGTTGAGGGTCGTCGGATGTTCGACAGCACCATCGATAACCAACTGCCACTGATCGAGCGGGATCTCGGGCTGTTGTCCAAGGTCGAGCACCGGCCAGTCGCGGACCAGATGCTGACCCGGAGGTAATCTTTCGGAGTCGGCGCGCGAGGTCATTCCAGTCAAGAAGCGACCTTCCCTAGCCCACTTCTGTTTCGTTCGCGTCAGCTTGCTGGCTTCCGGCAGGTCGTTGCTGCTGTCGTCGCTCATAAGGGCTTAGGTCTCCGGGCACAATTGCAGTCGCGCGTCGGCGTTCTGCGTATCGGCGACGATCGCGAACGAACGCAGCCGCAACGCGTGGTCGTAGATGTCGGAGACGATCATAAGCTCGTCGGCGGATGTTTCGTCAATGAGCGCCTTGAGACCAGCGCGAACGGTTTCAGGCGATCCGATGACAGAGCGTGCGAGCATCGATGTCGCTTGCGCCTTTTCACGTGGCGACCAGTAGCTCTCGATGTCGTCGATGGGTGGCTGGCTGAGCTGCCGGGCGCCGCGGGCCAAGTTCGCAAATGACATCTGCTGCGTTGTCGCAAGATGCCGGGCTTCGCGGTCGGTCTCCGCTGCGATGACATTGACGCCGACCATCGCATACGGGCGGTCGAGCTGCTCGGACGGCTTGAAGTGTGAGCGATAGATTTCGAGGGCAGGCAGCAATTGCTCGGGCGCGAAGTGCGAGGCGAACGCGTACGGCAAACCGAGTTCCGCCGCGAGATATGCGCCAAACGTGCTTGAGCCCAAGATCCACAACGGCACGTTCGTTCCCGCCGCCGGCACCGCCTGAATCCGCTGTCCCGGCTGTGCGGGTGCGAAGTACGACTGCAGTTCGACAACGTCTTGCGGGAATGTATCGGCGGCTGCAGGCTGTCGCCTCAAAGCTCGTACGGTGAGCGGGTCGGTGCCGGGAGCGCGGCCCAGTCCAAGATCGATGCGGCCAGGGAACAGCCGCGCCAGCGTTCCGAATTGCTCTGCGATAATCAGCGGCGCATGGTTGGGAAGCATGATGCCACCCGCACCGACGCGGATCGTCTTCGACCCTGCCGCGATATGTCCGATAACGACCGAGGTCGCAGCACTCGCGATCCCAGGCATGTTGTGATGTTCCGCGACCCAAAATCGGCGATAGCCCCACTTCTCGGCGTGAGCCGCGAGATCGCGTGCGTTATCGAGCGCGCCACGCGCATCCGTATTTTCCGTGACGCGAACGAGATCGAGAATGGAAATGGCCGTCATGACGTCCTCCGGGCTGACGCATGATGTAGGTGCGCGCCCGCAAGAATGCCAATCGGGGTTTCGACCGCTAGAAATTTAAAGTGTCGCGGACGCGATACCATGCTTCGACGAATGGCACTGCCCGCCGCGCGATCGGATGCGCTGGAAACGGCGGAAAAACAAGATCGTCGAATGCCGTGCGCCCCTCCAGATTTTCGAGCATCTGCAACGCAATTCTGTTGCCGAAATAAGTCGCGCGCGAAACGCCCGTGCCGCAGTAGCCAACGGCATAATGGATGCCAGCGGACGTTCGGCCGATGTGCGGAACCTCGTCGTAAGTGTAACCAATCTTGCCATCCCAAGCATGGGTAATTGGTACGTCCTTAAGGTCCGGGAAGACGCTGAGCATATCGCGCGCCAGATGCCCGAACGCCGACGGCGATGTATTCGCCGCAAATCGCCCCACGCGCCCGCCCCAGATGATGCGACGCGCATCCGGCGCCCCGCGAAAGTAATAGAAGACGCGATTGCTGTTGCCGTAGACCCGGTTCTTCGGCAGCAGGCGGGTATAAAGCTGCTCCGAAATTTCCCCCGTCGCGATAATGCCTGAGCCGACAGGAACGATATGCCGCCCGAGCTCGGGCACGAGTCCCTCGGTATAGCCGTTGCTCGCGATGAGAACGTTTCGAGCGACCGTCTCGCCACGCGCCGTGCTGACACGAAATCCGCCCGACACGGCCTCGATATGGGTAACCGCGGTTTGATCCAAAATCCTGCCGCCGGCCTCTGTCGTCCGTGCCGTCAAGCCGGCATGATAAAGACCCGGATGCAGCGAGGCGTCGTTCGGCAACACCGAGCCGCCGTAGAAAACGTCGGAGCCGATTTCGGAAGCCTGCTCCGATCGTGGCACCATGAAGCTTTCGACGTTAGCGATCGTCTTGAGATCCTGCATGTCGGCGGCCATCGCATCGAAGTGCTCTGGCCGGATCGCCGCGCGGAATCGGCCGCAGCGGCGAAAATGACAGTCGATCTTCTCGGTCTCGATCAGCGACGCGATGTGGTCGAGCATGCGCGTTCCTTCGCGCAGCATCTCTTCGGCCTTTCGCCGGCCCCGCAACGCGATCAGCGTCTTGACCCGGAACTTTTGATTGCCGCTGCCGATTTGCCCCCCGTTCCGGGTGCTGGCGCCAAATCCGGCGCGCCCACGTTCGAAGATCACGACGTCGCGCCCGGCGCGCGCCAAAGTCAGCGCTGCAGACAAGCCCGTGAAGCCGGAGCCGACGATTGCGACATCGCACTTTGCCGGAACGGGGTTCTGCCCATTGTTATCTTCGGAAGGCAGTGCATCCCACCAATAGGGTCGGAATATCGGCGAATGAGATGAGCGAACTTTTCCATTCGCCAGAGCGTCGGCCGAAGGAAAAGCCGGCGCATGTGCATTGACAGACTGAGTCACGAACGTCCTCGTTTGAGACGGAGGCGCCGTGTTTACCCTGCTTGCCAGATTTTTGCACCAGGGCCATGACGGCTGCCGCCGCCTTGCATCCCGTGGCTAAGCGTATCAGCAAACCCTATCTGAATATCGCCTCGATCCACGATCGCGGCAGATGCTCCATCCGATAGACGAGCCCCGGCTTCAGGATGAATTCTCCGTCCCCAAGCGCATCGAGATCGAAATCTCCGTTCGTCCGTCTTGGGGCCACACCTGCAAAAATATAGCGACGGCCAAAATCGTCGGCGACGGTCGCTGGAATATCGCGATTGGCGTAAATGCCGACGCTCGGTCCCGTGGGCTTGGCATCATGCAATAAAAAATATTCGAGGTGCCGGATACGCTTTGATCCTGCCGATGACATAACATCCTCCCCTGAAACATTTTGGGCCGAGACGTCGGCTGTCATCCGGCGCCCTGCGGCGTGTTTCATCTCTCCTGTGCATGTTGATCGGGATCGGCGTCGTCGCCGTCCGACCGATCTGAATGAGACGCCGAAGCGCCGGTCCGCTGACGAGTTTGAGGGCTCGCGTCGGCTTTAGGGTGGCTGGGAGCCGTTAGCTGACGAAATTCAGCAGCGCTGTCACAATTTTCGGAGTCGAGATAGTCCGTGAGGCTCACAAGTCCGCGCCGTGCCGCCGTTTTGTGTCCTTCGCTTTTGACGACTGAACGCATCGCGGCCTCGAGAGGAAAAGAGAAACCGGATCACGAACCCTTATGGCAACCCACGAGAAATTACGTGATCCGGGCATGGCGTGCCGTACATCCGTGGCTCGTCGTTGCACGGCTCCATGGGCATTAACGACAGCCTACACGGCACAGTGATGCAATTCTGGGCAAGTGCGCGAGTAGTGAATCGCTAGCGATCGAACTAGAGTAGATTTACGCGGGCCGGGTATGGGGTCCGCCCGCAAGGGTGCGTAGGATGGTGCAGGCGCTGACGCGAGGTACGTTCATCGGCATGCCGCCCCCGCGGTATGTCGCGCTCGGCGCAGCCTATCTTGCGGCATACGTGGCTCTGGACTGGCTGAGTTTCGTCGATCCCTTGGGCGCATTCGGAATAACGCCATGGAATCCGACCACGGGCGTCAGTATAGCCCTAGTCTTGGCCTTCGGCCGCGCGTTCATTCCCTGGATATTTCTTGCGCCATTGATGGCAGACGGTCTCCTGCGACAATTTCCTCTGCCGCTCGGAGCTGAAGTCGCAGTGGTTCTTATCCTCGGAGGGACCTATGCAGCTGCCGCTTGGTTTTTGACGCGGCAAGACGGACCATTTTCAAATACGCTCCAATCGAAGCAGGACTTGATCTGGCTGCTCGGGACAGCAGCCATCGCCGCGATGGTCGCCGCAACCGTTTGTGTGTTGCTCCTTGCGATGATGTCGATCATCAGCACCGACCAGATCGGGCAAGGAATTCTCGGCTGGTGGGTCGGCGATATGATCGGCATCACAGTAATGACGCCGTTCCTCCTTTTTCTCTTCTCCGGCCGCACGATCTTTCCGCACTCCGCCGAACTGTTGCTGCCGTTTGCAGTGATGATCGGCGCGCTGTTCCTGATTTTCGGCACGGCAACGACCAACCCCTCTCAGCTTTTCTATCTCTTGTTTCTCCCCGTTATTTGGATTGCCGTGCGTTTCGGGCTGGAAGCCGTGACGGGGGCGCTCGTCGTAACCCAAGTGCTTCTCATCAGTGCGATCCAGCTCGCCGGCCACAGCGGTCTCAGCATCACGGCGCTGCAGACGTTGATGCTCGCGCTTGCGCTGACGGGATTGGTCGTGGGCGCGCTCGTGACGGAGCAACGCAACACCCAGCGTGAACTGTGGCTCCATCGCGAAGCTTTGGGTCGCGCCTCTCGTGTTGGCGCATTGGGAGCCCTTGCTGCCGCCATCGCTCACGAAATCAATCAACCCCTCACCGCTATAGGCAACTACGCGCGCGTCGGCCGCCGAAATCTGAAAAGTGACGCGATGGATCGGACCGCGGCTGTTCGCACCACCGAGCAGATCATCGAACAGGTCGATCGTGCCGCTGCCGTCATCCGCTGGCTTCGCGATTTCATAGGCGCGGGCAGTTCGCGTTTCGAAGTCGTCTCGGTGCCCGATCTCATCCGACGGCCTGAATCGGTTTGCCGTGCGGATCTTGAAGAGCACGGTATCGTGCTGGATACGATCGTCCCGCGCGATCTGCAGAGCGTTCAGGTCGACCGGCTTCAGATCGAACAGGTCGTCACGAACATCGTCAAGAACGCAGCCGAGGCGATTGCCGGGGCGCGCGTCTCAGGTGGCAGGATTCAAATCGAAGCCGCCGACGCAGGATCGGCCTTCATCGTCATTTCCGTCGTCGACAATGGGCCGGGCTTCGAAGCAATTCTCTTGGAGCGCCCAATCTCGCCGTTCACAACGACCAAAGCTGACGGCATGGGGCTTGGATTGTCGCTGAGCCGCTCGATCATACAATCCCATGGCGGGAAGTTGACGCTCGGCGGTAGCTCCGCGGGCGCACGCGTATCTTTTACGTTGCCGAAAGTCGACAAGGAGGCAATGAGCACGACGATATGAAGATCGCTATTATCGACGACGATTTCGCCGTACGTGATTCATTGGGCCAGCTCTTGGCAGGCTCAGGGCTCGACGTTTGTTCCTACCAATCTGCCGAGGACTTCATGTCGGAGGCGGCCGATAACGACATTGGTTGCGTCGTCTCCGATGTGCGCCTTCCGAACATGACGGGGATTGAGCTGCATCATGAGATCGCCCAGCGTTACCCCAGTCTGCCAGTCATTCTTATCACCGGTCACGGCGACATTTCGATGGCCGTGACAGCCGTCAAGAATGGAGCGGTGGACTTCATCGAAAAACCGTTCTCGGACGAACGGATCGTCGCTAGCATCCGTCATGCCGTCGATGTCGGTGCGCGCAAAAAAGTCGACGCTGACATGCGCAACGAATTTCAAAATCGCGTTGCCGAGCTTTCGCCACGACAAAAGCAAGTCATGGACCATCTCGTGCTCGGCCTCTCGAACAAGGAGATCGCGTTGAAGCTCGGCCTGAGCACACGCACAGTCGAGAACTACAGAGCATGGGTGATGGAAAGAATGCGCACGCGCAATCTCGCCGAACTCGTGAGACTTGCAACTTGGCTCGATGGATCCCATCTGCATAAGCGTTGAAATAATTGAATTATGCGAATGGCTCGGCTTCTTGCTGCACCATTAGAGTAATTGTACTCTGGTATCCTCTGCCTGCTATCGCTGTCGGTGCTCTGGTGCAAAGCTGCAAATGTTTCAGTGTTCAGTTTTGAACGCTGATCTGGCGCAGGGGGTGGCACGCAGAGGACGCGCATGCGTTTGAGCGTTGGTGGCGGAAGCTGGCAAGCTCGGCATCCTCGAGGCGCTCCATCTCCCTGACGAGGAGTCCCATAAATAAATCGGCTCTCTTCCGCGCCTGATCGGCGGCTTCACGTGGGGAGACAATCATGGACGATCAGAGTGCGTCAGGCGTCAGCTACGAACGCGTAGGTGACGAATACTTCAAGGCTCGCGGACTTCAGAGATATGCGGGCATCTGGTCACTGTGGGCGCTTGGCGTCGGCGCGGTGATTTCGGGCCACTTCTCAGGCTGGAACTTCGGATTCGGCACGGGCGGCTGGGGAGGCATGTTGGTCGCGGGCGGCATTATTGCTGTCATGTATCTGGGCCTCGTGTTTTCAATTGCAGAAATGAGTCCGGCATTGCCTCACACTGGTGCGGCCTACTCGTTCGCGCGTTCGTCGATGGGCCCTTGGGGTGGCTTTATCACGGGCCTCTGCGAAAACGTCGAATACGTCGTTACGCCGACGGTCGTTTGCTACTTCATTGGCTCATACCTAAACGGCATCCTGGAGACGGCGGGTATAGGGGCTCAACCAGAGCCACTCTTATGGATAGCGACGTTCATCGTTTTTCTCGCGCTGAATATCTTCGGCGTCGCGCTGTCGTTCCGTGTAACGCTGATCGTAACGCTGCTTTCGCTCGCGATCTTGGTCGTGTTCTGGATCAGCGCCATTCCGAACATGGATTTCAGCCGCTGGGCGCTCAACATCGCGCCCGACGGCACAGAACTTCCAGAAGGCAACGGTCCATTGTTCCCGTATGGGTGGGAAGGCGTTCTGAAAACCTTGCCCTTTGCAGTCTGGCTGTTCCTGGCAATCGAGCAGCTTCCGCTCGCGGCGGAAGAATCTGTTGATCCGAAGCGCGATATGCCGAAGGGGATCATTATCGGCATGTGTACACTGATCGTCTCAGCATTCATGATCGTACTGCTGAATCCCTCGGTGATTGGCGTTGGGGCCTTCAAGCTCTCGACATCAGGCGAGCCTCTGCTTGACGGCTTTCGCGCAATCTACGGCAGCAGCGCTGTTGTTCTTCTCGGCATCATCGCGCTGACCGGTCTGATCGCGAGCTTCCACACCATCCTCTACGCCATGGGCCGGCAGGTATACTCGCTCAGTCGCGCGGGTTACTTCCCAACGGCGCTCTCGATCACCGGACATACGCTGAAGACGCCGTACGTTGCGATGCTCACCGGCTCTCTTGTCGGTTTGGTATTGATGACGATCATCTACTTCATCAACAAAGACCAGATCGGCACGACATTGCTCAATATGGCGGTGTTTGGCGCGATGTGTTCCTACATGCTGCAGGCGATCTCGTTCATCCTGCTGCGGATCAAGATGCCTCACATCGAGCGGCCGTATCGTAGTCCGCTCGGTATTCCCGGTGCCATCGTGACGATCGTCATCGCCGCCGTCACGCTCTGGTATCAACTCGGTGATAGCACCTATCAGCAAGGTATTTATGGGGTCATCGCTTGGTTCGCGATCGGAATACTCTACTTCGCTTTGGTCGGACGGCATAAGCTGATCCTCTCGCCGGAGGAAGAGTTCGCGCTGTCGAGAGGTGAGGCCGAGTACAAGACACACTGAGGCGGCACTATCCGCAGAAACGCGTCGCGCCGCTCACCAGAGCGGCGCGATTTCTTTTGCAAGCGGCGTGAAAATTATTCGCTGAGATCGCGCCAATTTTTGCTGCGTGCGACGGCATCATGAAATCTGCTGCGCATCGCCGAGCTGTCGGTTAGCCGCGGATGAAAACTTTGGATTTCGCTATTGGCTTCCGGCAGCGAAATGCCAGCGCCGAGCGCCGCCAATTTGGCCGCGCCAAAGGCTGTCCGCTCGTCGAAATCGGCAACGATAACCTCGCGCCCGATCATATCGGCCAGGAACTGCGCAAAGTAGCGGCTTCTTGCAAGGCCCCCGTCGATCGCGATTGATCCGCCGATCGGTACATGAGTGTGCATCGCGGTGATGACGTCGGCTGCGCTCAAAGCGATGCCTTCAAGCAGAGCCTGCCGGAGATCGGCCTGCGTCGTCGCCGCCGACATGCCGAGAAACAACGCTGCCGCCGTCCGATCCCAATGCGGACATGCGAGACCGGAAAGCGCCGGAACGAACACTACGCCTCGCTCTATCGCGGGTTCGGTATCGAACCATTCGAGATCTTTTTCGATGTCGGCGATCAGCCCGATGCGCCGCGCCCATTCGACGGCCGACCCTGCATCGTAAACGCCGCCGTCAACCGCATACGTCATGCGTCCGCCAATCGACCAAGCGACGGTCGGAAGTAAGCCCTTTTCGGGCGCGCGCGCGATTTCTTCTCCCGTGACGGCAAGCGCAAATGCGCCAGTGCCAAAGGTAATTTTCGCGTCGCCCGGCTTGCGGCATCCATGACCGAAAAGTGCGGCTTGCTGATCGACGACGGACGCGGTGACGGGAACATCGTTGATCCGGCCGAAATCGGCGACTGTCGGTCTAATCTCCGGTAGCGCCGAGATCGGCACACCGAATAGTTCACAGAGATCGGCGTCCCACTTGCCCGTTTCGAGGTTCATCAACGACGTCCGCGATGCCGTCGTTACATCCGTCGCAAAATTTCCCGTCAGACGATCGAGAAAAAAAGCGTCTGTGGTACCGAGCCGCAAACGGCCCGCAGCCAGGGCATCCCTCGCCGCGGAGATATTGGCGACGATCCAGGCGAGTTTCGACGCGGAAAAATATGCATCGAGCGGCAGCCCTGCGCGGGAGAGCGTTAGCGACGCGGCGCCTTTGTCTTTCAACCGTCCGACGGCATCGGCTGTGCGATTATCCTGCCAGACGATCACAGGCGACAGCGCCGCGCCGGTTTCGGCGTCCCACGCAAGGCAGCTCTCGCCCTGATTATCGATGCCGATAGCAGCGACCTTGCCGGCCGCATCGAGACACCGTCGGATATTTGCCAGCAGCTCTTCCGGGTCGTGCTCGACCCAACCAGGGTGCGGATGGAATTGCTGATGCGTCGCCGAGTAAGCAATTTCAAGCCCGCCGTCCGTATCGGCGACCAGCACGCGCGTCGACGTTGTCCCTTGGTCGATCGCGGCTACACGCATGTCGAACGGCTCCGAATGTCAGTGGTCGTCTTGCCCTCGACACTGATTGTGATGTCGGATTTGGCGTTCTGAAATATCGCGACCGGCGCTAGGATTCGCCGCTCTGGCGCCGAGGTCAATGGCAGCCTGCAGATCTCCTTGCCAGCGGCTTGGGCGATCAGAGAGCCGGAGACGATGTCAGAGGCACGCATCTGCAAATTCGACAGTCCCTCGCCGCCGGACACGATCCGTTGCGGCACGACATAGCGAATGCCGGCGCCGGGTGTTAGACGGATCGCATGTCCGGCTGCGGGCAGACGGCCGTTGAGATCATCGGCGACGAAGCTGCCGACGCGCCGGCCTTCGCGCCACGACCAGCCGGCTGTCTCGACCGGATGAAGAATGTTCCCAGCCGCAAATATGCGCGGCTCGGTCGTTCGTGCGAACTGGTCGATGACAGGGCCCCCCGTTCCTGGATCGATATCGAGCCCGATCGAACGAGCAAGCGACGCTTCCGGCTTGAAAGAGCCCGTGAACAGCACACCGTCGCAGGCGATGTCTTCTTGCCGTCCGTCCGGGCAAAGCAGTGTGACGCCTTCGACGCGCGGCCGCCCCTTGATGTCCACGAGATGCGTGCCATAGCGAACGGGAACGCCGAGCAATCGCGGCAGCCACATCGAAGTCGGCCGCACGCTCGGTTCGTTTCGGTTCTCGATCATAGCTACAGGCTGTGCGCCGATTTTCCGACAAGTTAGCAGGCTGGAGAGTGAGACGAGTTCGGTGCCCACGATCAACGGGCGTCGAAACGGGGCGAGCTTATGGAGATAGGCATATTCCTGCAGCGCGCCCGTATTGATGACGCCGATGGGTCGGTCCCCCGAAACGAGCCTCGCAGAGCGTGGCCGTTCGCGAACGCCGGTAGCGATAATGGCGCGCTTTGCCACCACCGTCAGCAACCCGCGATTGCTGGCACACGTGACGACAAGGTCATCTGCGTAGTCGATGGAAACGACCGTGCAGCCGAGCAGCAGCTCGACTCCCGATTTGACCGCGCGATCGACGAGCCGCCGCGCGTAAGCTGGTCCCGTCATGATCCGACCGAATTCGCGCATGCCGAACGGCGGGTGACCGCAGTGGCGCGGAATGCCGCCGCCGATGGGTTCGCGCTCGACCACCAGGACGTTTGCAATGCCGAGTTTGCGAAGGCGCGTAGCTGCCGACAGTCCGGCCGGTCCAGCGCCGATGACGAGAACATCGGCGCTTCGCACCTCGAATGGCGCCGACATCACCCTGCGTCTCCGACTGCAAGAGGCGCCGCAAGTCGGCCACCCGTCAGGCGTGCGAGCTGCGCGTTGCAGTAAAAGCCTTGGCAGCGCCCCATTCCACAGCGCGTACGCCGCCGCAGGCCGCCGAAATCACCCGCGGGGATCGATCCTGTCATAGCCTGCTCGATCTCGCGCAGTGTAACCATTTCGCAATGACAGACGATCTCGCCGTATCCAGCTGTCTGCCAATCCCTCGGCCGATGTTCGGCGAGATTGGGTACGCGCGGCAACAGGGGGTCGATAACGGCCGCGTGCTGGTGTCCCATCTCTCGATAGAGCCCGTAGACGTGCTGCGCGATGCCGAGTGACGCCGTGAGCCCCGTCGAACGTATGCCGCCGACCGTGATCCAATTGCGATCGTCGCGGACGCTGATGCGATAACCTTTCTCCTCAGTGGCTGGACGCAGTCCCGCGTAAATCGCCGTGACATCGACGGTCGCCAACGCGGGTACCATCTCCTCCGCCTTGGCGAGCAGGCCGCGCAGCGCTTCCTCCTCGACCGTCGCGCGATCGCGGTCGTCCTGTTCTTCTGCCGTTGGGCCGACGAGCACGTTGCCGAACACGGTCCGTGTCAGCACGACGCCTTTGGTCCGCTCCGAAGGAACGGGCAGAATGATCGTCTTCAGGATCTTTGATGCCGCCTTGTCGAAGACAACGAATTGCCCTTTACGTGGTTTGATCTGAAACGACGCAGCCCCGAGAAGCTTTGCGTCGAGCCGATCGCCGTAAAGCCCCGCGCAATTGATGACGGTCTTTGCTTGCCGCGTGCCCGCTGTGGTCTGTAGCGTCCAAGTTGTTCCATCAAAGGCGCCCGCCGCGACCTCTGCTCCGAACACGATTTCGGCGCCGTGTGCTTCGGATTGTTTCAGATAGGCGAGAAATGGCGACCATGGGTCGATCACATGCTCGCCCGGAACCAGCAGCGCTTCTTGTGCGCGCGGGGAAAGCTCCGGCTCTCGCGCGCGAATTTCGGCCGACGTCAGACGGCGAACGTCATTGACGCCATTCGCCCTGGCTTGGGCCTCGATACTATCGAGCGCCGCGCGCTCAGCTTCCGACCAAGCGACAACCATCGCGCCGGTCTCGAGCAGCGGCAGATTAAAATCGTCTCGGATTCGCAGATATTCAGCGTAACCCGCCTGCATACAACTCAGCTCGACGCTGCCGGGGGGCGCATCGAAACCCGTGTGCAGGATAGCGCTGTTCCCCTTGCTGGCACCGGACAGCAAGTCTGCACCGCGCTCAAGAAGAATGACCCTTGCGCCTTCCAGAGTAAAACGCCGCGCCATCGCGCAGCCTACGGCGCCCGCTCCAACGATGGCGACGTCTGCGACAGACATAAAACGTCCTCTGTCATTCCGCGCTGCTTGCGCGGTACAAGAAATAAAGAGGCCGCGGGCAGTTCACGCCGCCCGCGGCCATAACACTTGTCCTCTTAAGAAGACTCGCCCACCGCCCGTTCGGCGGCCGCGATCTCAGCCTGCCGTTGGGCGATCTCGGCGCCAAGCGGAGGGCCCTTGAAGCGGCGAGACTCGATGCCGAACCACAACACGAGCAACAGAACGATCAAGCCGATCGCGTAGTTGATAAGAATGTCGAACGGCGGCTGGATGCCCGCATACATCAGGACGAGGACGCCCGCCATCGAGATCAAAGCGAGCGGTTTGGACCAGATGCCAAGACGGAAGGGCCCGAAGTCCGTCCAAGATTTGCCCTCGGCAAAAAATCCGGCCGCGATCGGCATGACATAGGACACATAGAGGAAGAGGGCGCAGCCCGCTGCCAAAGCCGCGAACGCCGGCGAGTAGAGTGTCGCCGCGACCGAGAGCACCGCACCGAGCCAGATCGCCGGCACCGGTGTGCGCCATTTCGGGCTGACATGCCGCCAGAGGCTTGATGCCGGCAGACCGCCATCGCGAGAAAACGCGAAGATCATGCGCGATGTCGACGTCAGGCCCGCGAGTGCGCAAATGTAGTTGGCGATCACGATGCAGACCGCGAGGACGTCCTTCAACCCCTTAGGTGCCGGCAGGTTATTGAAGAGATTGAACCACGCGTTGCCGCCGTCTTTGGCTGTCGCGGCAGGATCCGGGCTCGCAAGCACGAACGACACCGCCATGACGAAACCGAACACGAGTGACCAGAACACCGAGTGCAACATGCCGCTTGGAACAGCGCGGCGTGCGTCATGCGTCTCTTCCGACGTGTGCGCCGAAGCGTCGAAGCCAGTGATCGTGTAGAGCGGGTAGAGAAGACCGACGAGGAACGCGACCACAGCCGTACGCGGCTCGGGGACATATCCGCCGCCCGCTTCGCCCGTATTGTTGACGAACGTCGTGATGCGCGAGAAGTCGAATGAGGCGCCCCAAATGAGGAACGTCGCCGTCAGGACGACAGCCACCACAAAAATGAGATAGCCCGAGAAGTCGGTCAACATCGTGGTGAGCTTAATGCCGAAGTGGTTGATCAGCGCCTGCGTCACCGTGATGAGCACGACGCCGATGACCTGCTCTTGCATCCCCCACGCCGAAACGTCGTGACCGAGGACGCCCGACCAGACCAAGTCGCGGAAGAGAGCATAGACACCGACGTTCACTGAGGCGACGACGAAAATCAATCCGAGCAGATTGATCCATGCCGTGGCCCAGCCCCAGCCTCTGCCGCCTAAAATCGACGACCAGTGATAGAGACCACCAGCTGTCGGATAGGACGAGGCGATCTGTCCAAGCGAAGCCGCGACCACAAGAGCGAACAAGCCGCCAACGATCCAGCCGATCGTCGCCTGGAAGCCGCCACCCGTCGCCATCGCCAGCGGATACGATGTGATGCCGCCAGCCAGAATGCAGATGATCGAAAATGAGATGGCGAAATTCGAAAATGCACCCATGCGCCGCGATAATTCTTGCGCATAGCCCATTGAGTGCAGGACTTTGGTGTCTTCGTCGTGAGTCATGCTCAACCCCCAGTTGCGAATTGGTTCGTGATTTGTAAGAACCACAATTTGCCCATTCGGGCAGTTTAGTTGATCATATGCTCCGACAGAACAGCTGAACAGTCAATTGGAATGACCGGACGGGCAGGAATTATGCGCCCAACAGTGCGACGGGAACAGATCGAGAAAGTCGTGCGTGAGCGCGAACGGGTGTCGGTCGAGGCTCTGGCGGAACTCCTTGGAACCTCAAGGGAAACCATTCGGCGTGATCTCACCGATTTGGCCGAACGCGGTCGTGTGCGAAAGATTCACGGCGGTGCAACAGTCTCGGAACCGAGACTGCCCGAAGCCGATGTCGAAGGTTCGTTTCAGGCCCGATTGTTGGAAAATGCCGAGGCCAAGCGCACCGTCGCCCGCCGCGCAATCCAGCTTTTTCAACCCGGAGATACCTTGTTCGTCGACACCGGAACGACGACGCTGTGGTTCGCAGAAGAGCTTTCTTCGGCGTCCGGACTGACGATCATCACCAATTCGGCGGCCATTGCGGCACTCGCGGCGCGTGGCTCTGCGAATTCGACATATTTGATCGGCGGGGAATACCGCGCAGACGGCACCGAGAACCTAGGCCCGCTCGCCGTCGAACAGATCGGCCAGTTTCATGCAATCCACGCCGTGCTCGCGGTTGGCTCCATCGAGACGGTCGGCATCCTCGATTACGATCTCCGCGAAGCGGACGTCGCAAGGGCAATGATCGCGCAAGCCAAATCCGTTACGGTTCTGGCAGACGCTACGAAATTCGGGCGCGGTGGCTTGATCAAGGTCGCACCGCTTGATGCCGTCGCGCGGGTCGTGACTGATGCGGACCCACCCGACGATATCGCGGCAGCGCTGAAAGACGCCGGAGCCGAGATCATCGTGGCCTCGTAGGCGGTGACGGCGGGCGTCACGCTACTCCCTGTCGAGAAGCCGTCCTGACCCTCGAACCGGACAGACGTGCACAGTCGCACCGGCGTTGAACGCTTCAGTCGATCGGCGGCGCCCCATGTCGATCATCAGCTTCTGACCGGCATCCGTTTCGACGAACAGCCGAAATGTCGGACCATAAAAGACCGACGACAGGACCTGCGCAGCGACGCTACCGTCTGATGGAAATGGATGCGCCGTCAATTCCTCCGGCCGCACGCATACCAGCACCGATTTGCGCTCACCTGGCGTAGCGCGAATGCAATCGGCCGGAACGTCGATGAGCATCGACCCTGCCGCGACGCGCACCCCGGTGCTCGTCGTCTCTACGATCTCGGCTTCGAGCACATTCATGCTTCCAATGAAGTCCGCGACGAAGCGCGTCTGAGGCGCGTCGTAAAGTTCCGATGGTGACGCGATCTGCTCGATCTTCCCGCGGTTCAAGACGACGATGCGATCCGAAATTGACAGCGCTTCAGCTTGATCGTGCGTGACCATGACGAACGTCGTGCCGAGCCGCGATTGCAGCCGCTTCAACTCTATTTGCATCTGCTCGCGCAGATTGGCATCAAGCGCCGACAGCGGTTCATCGAGCAGAAGCACGCGCGGCGAGCACACCAGCGCACGCGCCAGAGCAACCCGTTGCCGTTGGCCGCCCGACAGCATCGAAACGCGCGCTTTTATTTTGTCGGCGAGCCCGACCAGATCCAAAGCCTCGGCGATTTTCTTTTTAGCATCGCCAGCGGGTAATTTTCGCAGCGACAACCCGAAGCCGACATTCTCCGTCACGTTCATATGCGGAAACAGCGCGTAGTCTTGAAAAACCGTATTGAGCGGCCGGTCGTAGGGGCGAAGCGCGGTGATGTCTCTGCCGTCGAGAAGGACGCGGCCGCTGGTCGGCGCTTCGAAGCCTGCCATGACGCGCAAGCTCGTCGTCTTTCCGCATCCCGACGGCCCGAGCAAGCTGATGAATTCGCCATGCGCGATATCAAGCGTGACGTTATCGAGACCGACTGTGCCGCTATCGAAAACTTTGGAAACCCCTTCGAGGCGCAGCAGTGAATCAGTCGTCATTACGAAGCTCGGTCGTCTTCGTCGTGTTGATCCAAACGATCTCGCATTTTTCTTTGCCGCCGTTGCGGAACGAGTGCTTCAGCGTGCTTTTGAAAGCGAAGCTATCGCCTGCCTTAAGAAGATAGATAACACTATCGATCGTTAACTCGACCTGGCCTTTCTTGACCAGGCCGAACTCATAGCCGGCATGACTATAGGAATCCCCCGTACCGCCTCCCGGTTCGACATGAACCAGAAGACCTGTCAGCACCGAGCCAGGCGGCGAGAGCAATTCCTTGCGCATGCCCTCCGACCGAACAGGGACTTCCTTCCGCTTAGCTGCGCGGACGACATAAAGATCGCTGCTTTTGTTGTCGTCATCCGCCAGCAGACTGTGCGGTTCGACGCCGAGTGCGGCCGCTAACGGCCATAGCACGCGGATCCGCAAAGAGGTCAATCCCCGTTCGATCTGGCTCAGCGCGCCGACGGAAATGCCGGCGCGCTGGGCAACGTCAGTGATGCCGAGCTTTCGTTCGATGCGAAGCGCTCGTATGCGGCGCCCGAGGCGAATATCCGCCTCGGAAGGAGTCTGATCGGAAGCCTCGTCGCGTGCTTCTTTTGTCTTCGTCCGCGCCACAGTCGTGACCCTTCTGTTGAAAGACCTGCCTCGTTGTCTTCGATTGGCGTGCGATTAGCCGCCGGCTTTGATCTTCTCGAACATCTTCGCGAGCTCGTCGTTCTGTTTCATGGGCCCGGTAAAGACCGTGCTCTTCAGCACGACGTTCGGATCGGCGGGAAGCTGCAGACGATCAATCTCTTCCTTTGGCACGAGATCGAACGCCGCTTTTGAAGCGCTGCCGTAGCCGTATTGCGTGATGAGCTCTTTGCCCGACTCACCCTCAAGCCGACTGTTGATGAAGTCGTAGGCCAGATCGATGTTCTTAGCGTCTTTCAGCATCACGAAGCCGCACGCCCACGTCAGCATGCCTTCCTTGGGCTTCATGAATTCGACTTTCACGCCCTGCTTTTTAAGAGCGGTTGCCGAAGCGTTCCACGTCATCGCCGCGACAAGCTCTCCGCTAGCGAGCGATTGCTCGACCGAAGTCATATCCGTCGTGTAGGCGCGCAGTAGCGGGCGTTGCTCGCGCAAGACCGCAGCCACCTTTTCGAGGTCGGCAGGCGACATATCGAACGGGTTGACCTTGGCCATGAGGGCCGCAACGACGGGCGTGTCATGAACCGCGTCGATCGTCGCGAGCCGGCCAGCATACTTTTTATCCCAAAGCAGGCCCCAGGACTGCTCGGGATCTTTCACGAGATCGGTACGGTAGAGGATAGAGGTATTGCCCCAATCCCACGGCACCATCCAGACTTTGCCATCGCCGGCTTGAATGTCGGGAAGGTCTTTGAAGACCGGAAAGATCGTATCCCAGTTCTTGATCCGCTTCGTGTCGATCGGCTGCAGCAAGCCTTCCTTGTTCCAGCGCGCGATCTTGTCGTAGCAGGGATGCGCGAGATCGGGATGAAAACCCGCTTTCACTTTCGTGAAAGCTTCGTCGTCATCGCTGAAGACCGAAGTTTCGACGCCGTCGGGATGCGCTTTCAGAAAGCTCTTGTTGAAGGCAGGCAGTTCGTAGCCCGACCACGTAAAATAGGTCAGCTTGTCGGCGGCAAACGCAGGCGTTGCAACGGCTGCAACGAGAGACGCAAGGCCCGCGGCCTTCCGCAGTGTGCTTCGTAATCCTAGCATAACTTGATACTCCCTGTTCGCGTGCAAAAGACCGGTACGTTTCATTTGGAGGAGACGGGAAGTTCGGTCGCGGACGCGCCGCGTCGACGAATGATCTCAGCCGCCGTTGCGATGACGACCGAAGCCAAAAGAATGACGGAGCCGAGCGCCATGACGCTCGGAAGAGATTTCGGGAAACGCAATTGCCCCCAGACATAGAGCGGCAGCGTCGGTTCGGATCCGGACAGGAAAAATGCGACGATGAATTCATCGAACGACGTCAGAAACGAAAGCATGAACGACGACGCGATAGCAGGCGCGGCGAGCGGCAGAACGATACGCCTGAAAGTCGTCCATTCATGCGCCCCGAGATCCATCGCGACCTCGCTGTAGCTCCTCGGCAGCGACAGAAACCGGCTCCGCATAATGACGACGGCGGTGGGCAGCGCGACGAGCGTATGCCCCAGCACGATGGCCGTTCGCGACGGTCCCAGGCCAGCTAGATTAACGAGAATGAGCAGCGCAATGCCGACGATGACGCCGGGGATGAGAATGGGTAGCCGCGCCAAAGCCGATATCGCGCGCGAGACGCGATCGCCCGCCGAAATTTCCATGTACGCGATCGTCATGCCGATCGTCGTCGCGAGCAAAGCCGCCGAAAATCCAACAATCAGACTTGTCTCGAAGGCGCGATGAAGGTTCTCGTTGTTGACGAGGCTGCGATACCATTCGAGCGTGAAGCCCGCTAGCGGGAACGCTGCCTGGATCGAATTGTTAAACGAAAAGATCGGAATGATTGCGATCGGAAGATAGAGGAAGAGCACGTAGATAAGGATATAACCCTTGAGCCACGTCGCGTTTTTCGAGGAAGCCGCGCTCGCGCTCATGTCCGGCTCCCGATATGTTTGTCCGCAAACCGCACGCCGACCACGAGCGCGAGGATCACGAGCATCACGATCACCGCGAGCGCCGCACCGAACGGCCAATCGTTCGCCTTACCGAATTGAGCCTGGATCATCGAGCCGATCATCGTGCTGCTCGGACCGCCGACAAGGGCAGGTGTGACGTAGTCGCCGACGGTTGGCACGAACACGACGAGCGCCGCGCCCATCACGCCCGGCATCGAAATCGGCAGGATGATCTTGCGAAAGATCGTGACCGGCCGTGCGCCAAGATCCTCTGCCGCTTCAATCAGGGATCTCGGTACATTCTCGAGCGCCACATAGATCGGCAGAATTGCGAATGCCGCGTAAGCATGAGCCAGCGTTACGACGACGGCGGCCGGCGTATTGAGAAACGCGAGGATCGGTTCCGACGTGAGCCCGGTTGTCAGCAGGACCGAGTTCAGCACGCCGTTGTACGCCAGCACGACCTTCCACGCGAAAACGCGCAACAGATAGCTGGTCCAGAATGGCAGCGTGACGATGAAGAGCAACAACCCGCGGTGTTTGCCGGCATGAAACGCTAGATAGTACGCCACCGGATAGGCCGTCACGACGGTAGCGAACGTAACGAAACCAGCTATCGCCAGCGATCTCAAGATGATCGTCGCATAAAGCGGATCGGACAGCGTGTCTAAAAAATTGCGGAGCGTGAAAGCCCCGCCGAGCAGGGAGCCATCGTTTGTTCTGAAGCTCAAAAACAGCACGATGCCGAGCGCAAAGAGAACGAGGATGGATGTCGCCAACGCGCCTGGCGCCGACATTCCGAACTGGAATAGTCGTCTTTGGCGTGCAGATGCCGCCGGTATCGGATGGTCGGTTTCGGCGGAAACGCTCATCAACTCGCAATCCTGAACTACAAGGATAGTTTTTCACATTTGCGAAAATGTCAATCGTCGTATCACTCAGCGCTCCATCATATCGATGAGCCTGTACCACGCGATGGCTGCGCCAACGCCGATGTTGCGAAAAGCATGAAACGGAATTGGTCGTATCTGCGTGATCGGCAGCGGAATGTGCTCGGGATCGCGCGACGCGAGATAGTCGACAAGACGCGGAGCGAGCGCCGTCATCAGGCCGACGCCGCGTCCCTGACATCCCGCTGCGATCATCAGGCCGGGCTCAGGCTCATGAACATGCGGAAGGTGATCGAGCGTAACGGCGACGCGCCCGTACCAGCGCTTTTCAATTTTGACGTTCGCAAGAGCAGGATAAAGCCGCTTCAGCGCATGTTCGAGATGCGCCCAGGCTTTTGGGTGCGTCGGTTCAGCCATCGAGCCGCGCCCGCCGATAAGCATGCGATTGTCCGGACCCTTGCGGTAGTAGATGACGATGCGGCGCGAGTCTGAAACGACTTGATCGCCCGGCAGAATTTTCGCGAGCACGCTGGAAGGGAGCGGCTCGGTCGCGATCTGGAAGGAGTGCAGCGGGACCAGCGTCCGCGCGAGGCCGGGAATAAGTCCATCCGCGTATGCGTTTGTTGCCACGATGACGGACGTCGCCCGCAGTGTTTTTCCGTCGGCCGTTTCAAGCGCCCATGCTGAATTTTCGCGCCGTAACCGAACAATTCGCGTGTTTTCGGCGATGCGAACACCGGCGGCCAGGGCAATCCGCGCAAGCTCGCGCGTGTACGCAAAAGGCTGTATTGCTCCGCCGCGCGGATCAAGCCACCCGCCGAGATATCCCTGCGCCCCCGTCACCTGCGCCACGTCATCTGCGCTAAGAATTTTTGCCGGAACCCCGCGCGCGATCCACTGCTTCGCGCGGTCTTCCGTGGCCATCAAGGCCGTTTTAGAATGCGCGGCCTGGATCCAGCCTGTGGCTTGTCGCGGAACGTCGAGCTTTTCGCGTTCGATCAATCCAAAGACGGCATCTGGCATTGACGCGCCGAATGTCGCCAGCGCCGTGCCGCGTTTGTCGCCGAAATGCTGAATGAGCCAGTCGGGGTCGTATTTAAATCCCGCGATGACCTGCCCTCCGTTGAGGCCCGAAGCACGGTCGCCGACCCGTGCCGCATCAACGACGCGGACCGACAGACCCTGTCGCGCCGCATGAAGGCCCGCGCAAAGCCCCAGAATCCCGCCGCCAACGATCGCAAGGTCGCAACGCTCGTCTGACAGCAGCGGATCGTCAGGAGGCGCCGCCGTAGAAGCATCGGCCCATGCCGAACTAGGCGTGAAAGCGGTCACGATATCTACATCCTCCGCAATGAAGAATGGAGATAGTTTTTCATTTATATGAAAGTTTGTAAAGAACCCCAACCCACGTGACGTTTGATGGGCGCAGAAATATCCACCCGTATCAAATCGGTGATCAGGGCGAGCTACGTAGGCGCCCGGAACTTTTCGGATAGGTCAGTCGTCTTCACCGCGCCTTTTTAATTCGGAGCATGGAAGTGCAACGGTCGTCTGCGCGCGAGATTTCGTTCGAGAAGCAGACGAAGCCGGCACGTGACTGCCTTTGGACGCTGCTCGCAGTCAATTTCTTCATGGCTGACTTTCAGGCTGGGATTGGGCCGTTTCTCGGCGTCTTCCTCCAGGAGCATAGCTGGCAAAGTGGGCTGATCGGGACTGTGATGACGATCGGCGGCATTGCGGGAATGCTGGTGGTTATCCCGGCCGGCGCATTCATCGATCGCACGCGCGCCAAACGAGCATGGGTTGTCGTCGCCGGTGTGGGCACGATCGCAGCATCGGCCATCATCTTGCTGTCGCAGGAGTTCTGGGTCGTCGCGACATCGCAAGTCGCAACGGCGATCGCTGGCGCCGCAATCGTTCCGACCATCAACGCCATTACGCTTGGCATCGTCGGGCAGCGCGGGTTCAACCGCCAGAATGGAAAAAACCAGGCATTCAATCATGCAGGCAATGTCGTCGGAGCCGCGCTGTCGGGTTATCTCGGCTGGAAATATGGTTACGCCGCCATTTTCGCCCTGGCCGCTGTTTTTGGCGTGCTGACAATCGCGAGTATCATGTTGATACCGCCCTCATCGATCGATCATGCGGCCGCCCGCGGGTTGAAGGAAGGTGCTGAGGACACGTCAGCGAGCAGTCTCGGTGTGCTGCTTGAATGCAAGCCGCTTCTCATCCTCGCAGTCGCCCTTTTAGCCTTTCATCTCGGCAACGGCGCCATGCTGCCGCTTTACGGAATGGCCGTCGTCTCGCACGGACAGGTGAGTGGTCCATCGTTCGTCGCGATGACGATCATCGTTGCGCAAGCGGCTATGATCATCGCCTCGATTGTCGCGATGCGGGCCGCTGAAGTTTACGGCTACTGGCCGGTACTTCTGATTTCGTTCCTGGCGTTGCCGGTGCGGGGCATTCTCGCTGCGCTTCTTCTGACGCCCTGGGGCGTCTACCCCGTGCAAATCCTCGATGGCATCGGCGCAGGCTTGCAAAGCGTTGCCGTGCCGGGATTGGTCGCGCGGATACTGAACGGAACCGGGCGTATCAACGCGGGCCAAGGTGCGGTAATGGCCGCACAAGGCGTCGGTGCCGCGCTTAGCCCTGCGATCGGAGGATGGATCGCGCAAAAATTCGGCTACGCTACGATGTTTCCAACACTCGGCGCTTTCGCCATTATTTCGGTTGGTCTCTGGCTGAAATTCCGCACGCAATCCCGAGGTGCCGAAGCTATCCGCGAGTGATGCTGGGCAGGCGCAAAAAGACGCCGGGGCCGTTCACCCCGGCGTTGGTGACACGTCATGCGTAAGATTTCTGCGCCTGGTCACTTGATGAAAAATTCATTTTCAAGCGGAAGCGATGTCTTCCAGAACGATTGCTTGTCGGAGTTGGTGAGAGACGCCCACAAAGATGTGCCGGCCGGCAAGTTTTTATCCAGCTTGACGCTGAAGTCGTTGTGCGCGCCCGCGTCGAGCTTCACACTGCCGACAACATTGTCATTGGCTTTGCCGGAGCCGTTTGAGCCATAAATAACGAAGTGCCCAGCAGATGGCATGAAGGCATAGGTGACGTTAATTTCGCCGTTCTTGGGCTTCTGGTTGAACACGATCACCGACGGCGGCGTTTGCGACATGGTGCTAGCGCCATTTTCGACGAGGGCGTAAGCCGAAATCGGAACACCGAACAGCATGAGAGAGGCCGCGACAATTCCACTGCTGATTTTCAGACGAGACATAAAGGATCTCCATTCGGTCAAATTGACTATAGCGTCCCGAAGACCTGCCCACGCCCCGTCCGAGTTGCGCGAGCGGGAATTTAAGATCGCTATATTGGAGGTATGGAGTTAGTCGCAGAAAAAAAGTCAGCCGATTGGGTGTGTTCGTTCACGTTTGTTTGAGCCCGATGTGACGCTCTCTGCGAGGCGCCGGCTGTTCAGTCTTAAACTGCATTTGTGATGATCGCCGGTTAGGTACCGTCGACTTTGTCGTAATAGTTCGACGTTTTGCCGCTGAGACCGGAAAAGCTCCCGATCGCTTTTGCAAGGCTTGATGCGCCTTTTGCCGAAGTCTTCTCGCCGGGCTTACGTGCGAATGGCTTCAGTACGGATCCGGCTGCGACCAGCAAGAGCCCGACGAGGAATCGTCGGATAATGCTAGGCAAGCGATTCCGCGTGGCCTTGGCACGGCCATCGTGCACGACACGGAAAAAAGAATTGGACGCTGCGATCATGTAATTGCGCTGTAGATGCCGTTTCATATCGAGACGTCCCGCTGGAACGTCCTCGATGACTTTGGCCTCAGCAACGCTGACGATACGCACGCCCTTGTTATAGGCGCGGCGAAAGAAATCGATGTCTTCTGCGCCGTGAAGAAAACGTTGATCGAATGTGAGGCTCAGGCCGTCCGCCGATACAAGGCGCGAGCGAAAGAGAACGTTGTTCGTATACGCATCGCGGCGGAATTCGCCAGTGACATTGCGTGAGTCTGCGACGGGCTTCCACCACGGAGGCGGTGTCCCCTCTGGAATTTGTACGATCGGTCCGGTCGCAACCTCCGCGTCGTATTTCAGGCAGGCGTCGTGAAGCGTGACGAGCCAATCGCTCGGAACCCGCTCGTCGTCGTCCATCATCGCGATCCAGTCGGCACCGAGCGCTATTGCTTCCGCGAGCGCACGATTGCGCGCGAACGGAATTCCAATCGTGGGTTCGACAACATAAGTGATCGGGAATGGAGAGGTCGTCCGGAAAGAGTCAACGACGCCGGCTGATCGTTCGGACCTGTCGTTTTCGACGACGACGATCGACACTCTTCCGCCGTTTGGAACAGACAGCTTCATCAATGACTGCAGTGCCGAACCAAGCATCTTCTCCCGCTTCGCGGTGCAGACGGTGACCGCGAAAAGAGGCGCGGAGCTCGGTTCGTTGCTTGTAGAGGTAGACATGTGTCGCGTTCTATCCGCGGATCGAAGATGAGTAGACCTGAATCGTGCAGTCAATATCATGAACGCCATTGCATAGGGCGGCAAGCTCAGCCCGGACTGAAACACGATGCGCGTCTGCATTCGGTGTGTATGCAGCGTTCAAGAGTGACAATGCATCTTTATCCGTGCGGCGGACACCAACCGGGCGGGCTCTGTGTACCAAATCATTTCCGCCCATTTTTGCTGTCATCAAACTGACATATTGGACATTGAATTGCGCATAATTTTCAAGGCATTAGCGAAGCTAAAACACTTTTGCTCTAATGCCGGCCCCGGTTCAACCGGCAGCATAGATCCTCATGAAAGTGCCTTTCGTTTTCCGCTTCGGCATCGCCGCCAAAGCTGCGGTGCTCATCGTCTCCCTTGGCGCGCTATCGGCGCTGGCCAACTTCTTCGTTCTTGAAGGGGCGCAAAGCCTCGACAGAGTCAATCGCGCGGTGATTGAACGTGCTGCGCCGGCGCGCCTTGCGTTGTCAGATGCCAAGGCGGCATTGAACGGTGTCGGCTTGGCTGTCTACAAAAGTATGTCCGCATCGGACTTGGAAGATGCGCGGATGGCCAGCCGCGAAGCCATCAATCAAATCGCCTCCGCACACCGCTGGATCTCCGCTGTCACAGATTATTTCCCGGCGCGCGCCGCGGACTGCGAACTCATCCAGAGCAAGCTTCGCTATCTTGAAGGCACCGTGCTTCCGCTGCGCGACGCGATCCTGTCCAATGACCAGAGGCGTCGTGCCGACGAAACGCTCGATCTCCGCTTCGAAGCGGCCCTCGACGATGCGCTTGGGCAGATGAACCGGTTGACGAATCTTATCGGCGCCGAGTCGCGCGAAGTCCTTGCTCAGGCCGAGACCGAGCAGAACTCAACGCTTGCGATCATTATCGCGATTTTGGTCATCGGTACATCGTTGATCGTGATATTGGCTTTGGCACTTGTTCACTATTCGCAGGCGCGTCCGTTGAGCCAACTCAGCGAAGCTGCGTTACGGGTCCGAGAAGGCGGCGCGATGTCCTTGGGTCTCGACGACAACGTGCTCCGTAGATCGGACGAAGTCGGCACGCTTGCGCGCTCATTCCAATCGATGCTGACGAAGCTCGCCGAGGCCCAGGAGTCGCTGGCTGTTCAATACGCTCGTGTCGATGCGGCGATCAATAATTTGCCCCAGGGTCTATGCATGTTCGACGCTGAGCAAAATCTCATTATCTGCAATCGCCGCTACGCCGAGCTTTACGGTTTAAAGCCTGAACAGACTGCTACGGGCACGCCACTTCGATCGATATTGCAGCAGCGCCGAAAAAATGGCCGTTTCTCGAAGTTTCAGGAAATGGCGTTGGTTGATCATCTTGAGTCGGCCACCGGCGGGGATCCCATCTATCGCATCGAAGAACTGACCGATGGCCAAGTCATCGCTATTTCCCACCAGCCGATGCGCGACGGCGGCTCCATCGCAATTCATGAAGACATCACCGAGCGGCGCAAGATGGACGCCAAAATCGCCCACATGGCGCATCACGATGCTTTGACCGACCTTCCCAACAGAGTGCGGTTCCACGAGGCCATGGAAATGGCGCTTAAGGGTGCGGAGGTCGGACGCACCGTCTCGATCCTTTGTCTCGACCTCGACAACTTCAAAACGGTCAACGACACGCTTGGGCATCCGGTGGGAGATGCCTTGCTCCAAGCTGTGTCGGATCGGCTGCGCGCTTGTGTCCGCAAACATGATATCATCGCGCGCCTTGGCGGGGATGAGTTCGCGATCGTCCAGATCGATGCCGATCAGCCTCTCGGTGTCACGATCCTCGCGCAGCGCATTATCGCCGAATTGAGTGCGCCGTTCGAAATATTGGGCCACCAAGTCGCTGTGGGCGTTAGCATCGGCATCGCGATGGCGCCGACGGATGGCAAATCCGTCGATCAGTTGATGAAGAACGCAGACATGGCTCTGTACCGCGCCAAAGAGGCGGGCCGCGGCATATATCATTTCTTCGAGCCCGGCATGGATGCCAAGCTTCAGGAACGCCGCACGCTCGAAATCGATCTGCGCAAGGCGATCGACGGTAACGAGTTCGAGCTGTATTACCAGCCTCTGATCTCTCTCGATACGAACGAGATCGCAGGTTTCGAAGCGCTCGTGCGCTGGCAACACCCGACGCGCGGAATCGTTTCTCCCATGGAATTCATTCCGCTTGCGGAAGAGATAGGTCTGATCGGCGCTATCGGCAATTGGGTGCTGGGCCGCGCCTGCGCCGACGCAATGAAATGGCCAGCGGATGTCAAGGTCGCCGTCAACCTTTCGCCGCTGCAGTTCAAGAACAATGCCCTCGTTCTTCAGGTTATCGGCGCGCTGGCGAAATCGGGGCTGCCTGGGCATCGCCTCGAACTCGAAATCACCGAGACGGTTCTGTTGCGAGATACGGACGCAACAGTCGCGATGCTGAACGAGCTGCGATCACTCGGTGTCCGCATTTCGATGGACGATTTCGGCACCGGCTATTCGAGCCTTGGTTATCTGCGGAAGTTCCCGTTCGACAAGATCAAGATTGACCGCTCATTCATTCAGGATCTCGAGGCCAACCCGGATTCCATCGCCATCGTGCGAGCGGTCGCAAGCATTGGCAGCGCGCTGGGCATGGCGACGACGGCTGAGGGCGTCGAAACGGAGGCGGAGCTTCTCCAGCTTCGCCGTGAAGGCTGCACCGAAGTGCAGGGCTACCTCTTCAGCGAACCGCGACCGGCGCACGAGATTTTGGCTCTAATGGCGCACCGGATGCCGACGCTGGAGCAGGAGGCCGTTTGAGCAGTGCGGCTGGCGAGATCCGCCGCCTTGTGGACTGCAAAAGCAGGGCTCGACAGAGAGGCTGACTTGCTATAGAACAAAAAGTGAACAATATTCGAGGCTCTTTTTGTTTTTGCCATGCAGCCGCTCTCGATTTGCGCCAGTAACGCGCCCATCATTCTTCGCGAAGTCGTTGCTGGGCCAGGCCATGCCGCTGCGGCTGTCGGCTTCGGCCTGACGCTGGTAGCTCAGACGAAGGCGGTAGCCCCACGCGACGCCATGCTGTTGTGGGTGCGCGAGGCGGCGGTCATCGCGGAAACCGGAGATGTCTATGGTCCGGGATTGGCCGGGCTTGGGCTGTCTCCCGATAGCTGCATCGTTGTGGAAGCGCGTTCTCCCGTCGACGGACTGCGCGCCGCCCTTGAAGGCGCGCGTTGCAGCGCGCTGCATGCCGTTATCCTCGAAACAGTCGCTCCGATCGACCTGACAGCCAGCCGAAGATTGAAATTGGCTGCAGAGAAGTCCGGCGTCGAAATCGTGCTCATTCGGCACGGCGGCCGCGTTGCCGCCAATGCCGCGCAAATCCGCTGGCGCGTGCAGGGTGCGCCTCAACGGAAGATGGACGGTGCGCGGCGGGAAACCTTCGAGGTGTTCGTATTGAAAAGCTCGTCGGGTCTCGAAGAGAGAAGCTGTGTCGTGGAGTGGGATCATGAGCGGCGATGTTTCGCGCAGGCGGTATCTGTGCCTATGGATGCCGTTCCTGTCGTCGGACCGTTGGCAGCGTGACAACGGCAGCGGCGCGTCTCTGCCGCTGGTCTTCGTTTCCAAGGTCAAAGGCGTCTCGCAATTGGCCGCGGTTGATTCCCGGGCTCTGGCCGTCGGCCTGCGAGCCGGAATGACCCTCGCCGACGCACGGGCGCGGATGCCTCGATTGCGGGCCGTTGAGGCCAATTCCTCTGCCGACGCCGCTTTCGTCGCGCACCTCGCCGAGCTGGCGCTCGCCTTTACGCCATCGGTCACCTTGGATCCGCCAAATGGTCTTGCACTCGATATTACAGGATGCAGCCATCTTTTCGCCGGAGAGGCGAGACTTGCCGCGCGCCTGCAAAGGGTTTTGCACGCCGCCGGTATCTCGGTTGCGAAACTGGCCGTCGCTCCGACACCTGACATGGCGCGGGCGCTGGCCCGCTTCTCTTCCGTCAATCCGTGCTTTGTCGATGACGATCGGCTCGTGCGCACGCTCTCCGTCGCGGCGCTCGAATGCGCGGAAGAAGACGTAACCGCCTTGCGGCGCGCCGGGCTGAGGACGGTCGCCGAGATTGCCGACCGGCCGTCGCTGCTGTTCACCGCGCGTTTCTCATCGGCTTTCACGGCTAAGCTCGCCCGGGTGCTCGGCGAGGAAGACAGACGCATCGCACCTCGGCGCAAGCCAGCACCTTATCGAGCCGAGCAGCGCTGCGCCGAGCCGGTGGCGAGCCACGAGGTTATCGCCAACATGCTCGCCGAGCTGGCTGCATCCGTGTGTGATCAGTTGGCTGCGCGAAGCGTCGGTGGCCGCATCTTTACGGGAACGTTTTTTCGCGCTGACGGCGCCGTCCGCCGCATCCGCGTCGAGACCAGTCGCCCGACGCGCGAACCCGAGGTGATCTTGCGCCTCTATCGCCACCGCCTCGATGGGCTCGCCGACCCACTGGATCCTGGATTCGGCTTCGACCTTATTTGTTTTGAGGCGACACGAGCGGAGCCGTGGACTGAGAGCCAGGGCACGTTCAATGCGCAGGACGATCAGAAAGACAAGGTCGCTCAGCTCGTCGACCGGTTGAGCATCATGTTCGGACGCGAGCGCGTGATGCGATTGCAGCCGGTCGATAGTCATCTTCCGGAACGGGCGCAGGCTATGGTTCCGGCAGCGCTTCCCACGCCCTCGCACGAATGGGATCAGGGCACGATCCGCGGTAAAGCCGGTTTGCGTCCGCCGCTGATCTATGCACGTCCGCATCCGATCGATGTCGAAGCCGATAAGAACAATATGCCGGAAAGCGTCTGCTGGCGGCGCGTTACGCATCGCATTGCGAACGCGATCGGCCCCGAGCGCATCGCCGAAGAATGGTGGAACCGGCCGTCAGACTATGGCTCGCGCGATTACTATCGTGTCGAAAGCTCGCAAGGGCGGCGGTTCTGGATTTTCCGCACGGCCGTAACGGCAGCCGATGGGCAGCATAGATGGTTTCTGCATGGAGTGTTTCCATGACACCCTATGCCGAACTCGCCACCACCACGAATTTCTCGTTTCTGCGCGGCGCATCGAACCCGGAGGATTTCGTCGCGCGCGCCATTTTCCTTGGGCACACGGGTCTAGGCATTGCCGATCGCAATACGCTTGCCGGCGTGGTCAGAGCTTACGGTGCCCTCGAAGACTTGCGGCGGGAGGGATTGCCTGCTCCGCAAAAAGTTCGCGAAGGCTCCGGTCCTGGCGAATACGTCTGGATCAACGACGCCCGCGCCGACGACTGGGCAGACATCTCAGAAGCCGTTAAGGCCCGCGCAATAGCCTTCAAGTTGCTCGTCGGCGCACGCCTCGTCTTCATCGACGGCACGCCGGAGATCATCGCCTATCCGGAAAACCGCGCAGGCTGGGCGCGGCTCTGCCGCCTGCTCACGCTAGGCAAACGGCGGGCAAAGAAGGGCGACTGCAGTCTGCAGCGCGAGGACTTGCTGTCGGATTGCGCCGATCTGCAATTGATCGTGGTCCCCACGCCAGCGCGCGATGGCCTCGAAGCGCATGTTCAGGTTGTTTCAGAAGCGGCGCCTGGAAAAACATGGCTGGCCGCCGCCATGCATTTGCAGGGAAACGATCGGGAAGAGCTGCATCATCTGATGCGCGTCGCAGCTTCTACTTGTGTGCCGCTGATCGCCACCAACGACGTGCTGTACGACATACCGGAGCAACGGCCGGTTCAGGATATCCTGACATGCATCCGCGAAGGCTTGCGCATCGAGACGGCGGGTAGGCGGCTCGAAGCCAACGCCGAGCGCCACCTGAAACATCCTTCGGGCATGGCGCAGCTTTTCCGAGATTGCCCCTCCGCCATCTCCGCCACACAGGATCTGCTTCAGCGCATCGAATTTTCTCTTGGGCAGCTCAAGTACGAGTATCCCGACGAGCCCGTTCCGCCCGGCTGGATGCCGCAAGGATGGCTTGAGCATCTGACGTGGCAGAAGGCAGAAGAGCGCTATCCGGCTGGCGTTCCAGATAAAGTGAGACGTCAGGTGGCGGACGAGCTGGCGCTCATCGCGAAGCTCGAGTACGCGCCGTATTTTCTCACGGTTTACGACATCGTACGCTTCGCCAATGAACATAAGATCCTGTGTCAGGGCCGAGGTTCGGCGGCGAACTCAGCCGTTTGTTACGTGCTCGGCATCACGTCGGTCGACCCTGAGAGGAATAACCTGCTCTTCGCCCGTTTCATTTCCAGTGAGCGTCGCGAGCCGCCGGACATCGACGTCGATTTCGAGCATGAACGGCGCGAAGAGGTCATCCAGTACATCTATGAGCGCTACGGACGCGAGCGTGCGGGGCTGGTGGCGACCGTGATCCGGTATCGCCCGCGCAGCGCCATTCGAGAAGTCGGCAAAGTTCTGGGTTTGAGCGAAGACATCACCAGCCGCATCGCAGGAACCATTTGGGGAAGCGGGGGATCGAAGCTTTCCGAAGCGCATCTCCGGCAAGCCGGCATAGATCCTCGCAATCCGGTCATCGGCCAGGCGATCGCGTTTGCGACGCGCATTCTCGGTTTTCCGCGCCATCTCTCGCAGCATGTCGGCGGCTTTGTGCTGGCGCGCGGACGGCTGGACGATATCGTCCCTATCGGCAATGCCGCGATGGACGAGCGGACTTTCATCGAATGGGATAAGGACGACATCGACGTTCTCGGCCTGATGAAAGTCGACGTTCTCGCTCTGGGCATGCTGACCTGCATCCGCAAGGCCTTCGACCTGATCCGGACGCACGAAGGCAAGAGCTTCGGCCTCGCAGATCTTCCTGTCGAACAGCAGGATGTGTACGAAATGCTTCAGAAAGGCGATTCAATCGGCGTTTTTCAGGTCGAGAGCCGGGCGCAGATCAACATGCTGCCGCGCCTGAAACCGAAAGAGTTTTACGATCTCGTCATTCAGGTCGCGATCGTGCGGCCGGGTCCAATCCAAGGCGACATGGTGCACCCCTATCTGCGTCGCCGCAAAAATCCAGACGAGATAAGCTTTCCTTCGCCTGCGCCGCCGCACAATCCTGACGAGCTTCGCGACGTCTTGCGGCGAACGCTCGGCGTCCCGCTCTTTCAGGAGCAGGCGATGCAACTCGCCATGGTCGCAGCGAAGTTCACCGACGCCGAAGCCAATCAGCTCCGCCGCGCGATGGCGACGTTCCGCAATGTCGGCACCATCCATAAATTCGAGGCGATGCTCGTCGAGCGTATGGTCGAGCGTGGCTATGATCGCGACTTCGCACAACGCTGCTTCGAGCAGATAAAAGGCTTCGGCGAATATGGCTTTCCCGAAAGCCACGCGGCCGCATTCGCAAGGCTCGTCTATGTATCTGCCTTCATCAAATGCCGCTATCCGGCGGCTTTCGCGTGCGCGCTTTTGAATGCGCAGCCCATGGGATTTTATGCCCCGGCGCAGATCGTGCGCGACGCACGAGATCACGGTGTTGAAGTCTATCCGGTCGATGTCAATGAGAGCGACTGGGACAATACGCTGTGTGCCGGCGCCGACGGTAAAACGGCACTGCGTCTGGGCTTCAGGCAAATCGACGGCTTGTCGGAGACGTGGTGCGAACGGCTGATCGATCTGCGCCGGAACGGCTACGCTGACCTCGATAACCTAGCGCGGCGCACCCGCCTGCCGCAGCGGGCGCTACGCATACTGGCCGATGCCGATTGCTTCCGCTCCGTCGGCATTCACCGCCGCGACGCATTGTGGGCGGCGCGGCGCTTGCCCGAAGCGGACGAGCTACCCTTGTTCGCAGCCGCGCGCGAGCCGGACCTGGGTGACGAACCGGATGCGCAATTGCCGTCAATGTCGCTCAGCGAGAACATTGCCGTTGACTATCAGACCGCCCGCTTGTCGCTCAAAGGCCATCCGATGGAATGTCTACGCGACATCTTCCGAAGCGAAGGCATTGCCACCTGCGCCGAGCTTGCGACTCAGCGTGACGGCAGCCGGGGGCGCGTCGCCGGAGTCGTGCTCGTGCGTCAGCGGCCGGGCAAGGGCAATGCCATTTTCATAACTTTGGAGGACGAGACGGGAATTACGAATGCGGTTCTCTGGGCGCGTACGTTCGAGAAGTTCCGCAGGGAAGTTATGGGCGGTCGGCTGCTGCTGATCGAAGGCAAGGTGCAGCGCAGTCCCGAAAACGTTATCCATCTCATGGCGGCGCGCATCATCGATCGGACAGCGGAACTTTCTCGCCTTTCCGACGCATACGAGCCGAAGATTGAATTATCTAACGCCGACGAATTCCTGCATCCCCAGCATTCACGCGCCGGCCATCCCCGCAACGTTCGTATTCTGCCGGGCTCGCGCGACTTTCATTGATATGGCCGCGCGATTTTACAATAGCCGCTGCTCGCTGAAGCAAGAGCATATCAAGCTCATCGCTTGATTGTCCCGGCTAGCTTAGAAATGCAGAGTCGAGCCGATAACCGGTCCCTGTTGGAGAACGTCGTATTTGTAGAGCGTATCGCCCGAACCTTGCGAGTAGTCCACCGACAGCGCTCTATAACCGACGTAACCGTCAAGAACGTAGCCGTTCAAGAGACACATCTGCCAATTGTAGGTCGCCAATACCTGCCAGGAAAAATCGCTACCGACGCCGAAGCCGCCGAAGTCCGCGCGCAAGACCATCTCGTCGCCATTTGCGAGCTTGTTGCGCAGTCGAGCGCCGACGAAGGGATCGACCCAATCGACAGAGCCTGATCTTTCTGTTTCCCTCACAAATGGATCGAGTACGAGCGATCCGGTTATCGTGCTGTCCTGGTGCCAATATCTGCCGCCCGCTACCAAATCGAGAGCGGACGATGCCGGCACGAGGGGGTTTGCACCAGTCCAGACTTCATATGCACCGCCGAATTCGACCGTGACCTGAGTATAGTCGGCGGACACATCCGCACGCAGAGGGCCGCCGCGACGTCCGCTGAAACCGGTCGAGCCGCTGAGGCTGGCATAGACGACGTCGTTAAAAAGGCCGATTGGACCGCGCCGGGCTTCCGCGTAGCTCATCCAGGCGGGTAGCGTCGACCAATCCAGATGCCCGAAAATGTCGGACGGGTTGGCGGCGACGGTGAAATCGCGTCCGCGGACAGTCGTGTTCCCGGACATCCACGGGATCCAACCATACGTCGTGAACGTCAGCGACCACTCCGACGGGTTCTGTTGCTTCGGCGCCGATCCAAAGTCCGCGCCGAACGCTGCGCCAGTGTTAAATATCAATGCAATCAATAGAGTGACGCTAGGACAAAATTTCATAGCGAGCCCCAAAACGAAATAAACGAAAAATATCAGCCTAGTGAAAGTATCATCGATCGCGGACGAAGACTGTGATGCGTTTGCCGCAACGTGATTGCATACGCGGCTCCCGTACAACGAAACGCCGATAAAAAGCCAACGCCGTAACCAATGAAGCAATGGTTTCAGACTGTCGTTCAATTCGTCTTCGCGATCCGAGGCTGATTTCGGTCAGACTTCGGATCGATGGATGAAACCGCCGCGCGCATGATTATCGCCAGCTTCGCATAGTCCGGCATGATGGCGTAGTCCGCGCATCTGGCCATATTCTCTTCGAAGTCGTCCCACTGCATCGCGTCGAGCTGATGCCTCGTGAAACGCTCAAATACCGACGCTCTTTGCATTTGAACTACCGGATTGCACGCATCTGCTGCGAGGGATGCAGCATAGGCGCCCTCGTCGCTTGCGATATAGGTTAGAAACGCCTCCTGGCGCTCACGTCGTTCTTCGCCCCGATGAATAAGCGCATTGATCTCGACGAATGCGACGCCGCCCTTGCCGTTGATCGGTCCGTTTGCCGGTGTCACGGCCCGAATTTCAGAATGGCCGGCGAGCCGTGCTGGTGACGCGGTATAAGTTCCCCCCGAAATGTAGAAGTCGATGACGCCCTCGACCAATGCCCGGTTGAGCGCGTTGTGGTCGTCGGAAATGAGTTTCGCGGCCTGGAAAATGTCGCGGGCCGCACAAGAGAAAGAAATGAAATCGCCGTCGGTGAAGGTCTGAAACGGGTTGAGGCCAGCCGCGATCGCAATATGCATAATATTGAAATCCTCGTAGGTGAGAATTCCAAAGCGCCCGTGGAAATCGCGATAAAGCGTCAGGCGAAATCCCTGCTCAGTCGCGAGAGCCCGGGAAAGGCGATTTTCATTGATGACGAGATTGAACGGCCCGCATCGTTGCGGCACGCCGATCAGGTTGCCGTCGGTTCCCGTCGCCGGTTCTTCGAAACGTGCAAACGGTTCTGAGAGATTTCGGACGTACGGATCGAATGCAGCCGGGAGAGCGCGGATCAATCCTCGCGGATAGAGTTCGGCGCGGACAAACGGCGTGTTGATATTTATGATGTCCCACGAGTTCGGGTTCTGCTGAACCAAACGGCTCGCAGCGTCGTCGGAGAGATGATTATCGCCCGCAATATCTAAGCTCGTGTCGCGCCGAAGGGCGGCTGCGAAATCGCCGTCGGCGTACCCCTCCCAACCGAGATAGCGCAACGTCGTCATCCCAGAAATCCCATCGCCGGTGGCTATTGTCCAATTCACTCGAAATAAGAGTGCGCGAGTGGCGGTTTCTCAGTCTTGCCACGCTCTACGACGGCAGAGAGATCCTCGACCATCCAGGCAAACAGTTCGCGCCCCTGCTCAACAGTGGCGAGACTGGGACTGCCCGTGACGCCGTTGAGACTTGTCCTGTTCACGGGGTGTGCGAACACGAGACCGTCCGTGCGATCTGCGTCATCGGATGTTGGTACGAGTTCGTCGCGGACGATGTTGGATGCTTCGGCCAACATGAGCGCTGTTTCAGCGGCGTTCGCGTGCCAATCTTCCGCATCGGCAAAGTGCGCAGTTCGGACGCGCGCGCTGATGGCTGCAGTGTTGATGACCGCGATCATCATATCGTCATGCTCTGCGCGAAGCATTTCGAGTGCGCAGCGGAGTGGAGCCGCGTTCGTGACGTGGCTATTGACGATAAATAGCCGACGAACGCCGCTATGATACGCCCAATCGCCGATTTCCTTGATGATCGTGATCAAGGTTATCGGCTGAAGAGCGATCGTACCGGGCCACCTACGGCTGTGACCGAGTGAACAGCCGTAGGGAAGCGTCGGAAGCATTGGAACGCGTGTCCGCTCAGCAACTTTTCGGCAGAGCTTCTCCGCAAGGATGAAATCCATGCCGGTGCCGAGGTGCGGTCCGTGCTGCTCAGTCGCGCCAACCGGAAGAATGGCCGCATAATTGGCTTCCGCCAAATCCAGCGGCAATTCGCACCATGTCCTTTCTGCCCAATCCATTGCGCGTCGATCAATAGAACTTGAGGTAGCGAGCGTGTTCCCAATCCGAAACGTGGTTGATGTAGCTCAACCACTCGTCACGCTTGAAATCGACCCAAGCTTTCTTCATCGCCGGGCCGAAGGTCGCCTCGCTCAACGGGTCGGCGTCAAATGCATCGACGGCTTCTTCGAGCGTCCGCGGCAGGTGAAAAACGCCCATCTCTTTGAGTTCGGCTTCGCTCTTCAGGTACATGTTTTCAGTGTGCGGATCGCCGGGATCGAGCCCCTCGGCAATACCTTCGAGACCAGCCGCAAGAACGAGGGCGGCGCCGAGATATGGATTGCAAGAGCTGTCTGCAGCGCGCAACTCCACGCGACCGCCACCGAGCGGGATGCGAAGTGTGTTCGTACGATTGTTGTTGCCGTAGCACGCCCAAACCGGTGCCCAGGTGAAGCCGGACATCGATCCCTTCAAGACGAGGCGCTTATAGCTATTCACCGTCGGCGCGACGACGGCGCAAATGGCCGGCAGATGTTTCATGATGCCGGCGAGGAACTGGTATCCGAGCTTCGACAGGCCGCACCCTCGCGGATCGGATGCGTCCGCAAACAGATTCTTGCCGGACTTCTTATCCGACAGCGACATATTGAAATGCGCGCCGCTGCCGGCGCGATCGCCGTATGGCTTCGGCATGAACGTCGCGAAGCCGCCGTGTTTGCGGGCAATTTCGTGGGCCATCATACGGAAGAATACATATTTATCGGCCATGGAAAGAGCATCGAAATAGCGAAAATCGATTTCGAACTGACCGATGCCGTCTTCGTGGTCGAAGCTGTAGACGTCCCAGCCGAGGCTATTCATCGCGCCGACGAGATCACTGATCCAACCGAGGTTGTCGAGCGTTCGCGCAACGTCGTAGGCTGGCTTCTCAAGGTTCTTGCGATCGGAGAGCGGCTTGAAGCCAAGAACCGGATCGTCTTGAAGCACGAAGAATTCAGCCTCCATACCGAGGTTGAGGCCGTAGCCGAGGGCGTCGGCCTTCGCCAGCGAGCGCTTGAGAATATTGCGGCTGCAGGCTTCGAAGGGTTTTCCCTGGCACCACAGATCGCTGGCGAACCACGCCACGTCTTTATTCCACGGCAGAATTGCACAAGACGCTGCATCGGGATGCGCGGCGACCTCCTCGTCGCTGACATCCTGCGGGATGCCGTCGAGCGCCGCTCCGGTGCACAGTTCGGAACCGGCCATCATGCGGTCCATATGCGCAATCGGAACGACCTTTCCTTTGGAGACGCCGTGCATATCGACGTAGCTCGCGAGCAAAACCTTCACGCCTTCCGCGGCGAGCTTACTTTCGAGCTCTGTCGGCCCTTTGTTTACGATGGCGTCCATTGGTAGGGTTACTCCGTTATCTTTCTTGGTTTTCGTGGGTGAGGGTGGCGGCAGGCTAAACACCCCAGCCGCCGATCTGCGATCCGAAAGTTATTTCGCCGCGACCAGAGCGGACACGAACTTAGCGTCGAACGTGTCCTCGATCTTAGGCTCCGCTTTGATCTGTCCGCGCTTGACAAGGACATCTGCGATCAGCTTTCCGGACGTGAAGAGAGACTTCGCGTCGTCGTGCGGAGTGAAATATCCCGCCATTTCCGAAACCGGAATATTGTAGGCGCCCTTGGCTTGTTCTTTGACGTCGTCGACGGTCGTCGAAAAGTATTTCGCGACGATCGCGTAGGCTTCGTCTGGATGCTCCTTCATAAAGGTCATTCCGTCGATGTAGCCTTTGATGATCGAGTCGATCGTCTTCGGATTCTTGCTGATGTAGTCTTTTGAGAAATAAAGGACGTCAGTAATTAATCCCGGTGCAGATGCCGATGTGTAGATCGTGTGATAGCCGCCGTTGACGTCGAGCTTCAGGATTTTGCTGATATTGGGTTCGTAAGTCGCGCCCGCAGCGGCGCCTCCGACGAGCGCGCCTGCAACGTTTTCAGGCGTGGTATCGAGACCTTCGATATCAGCTTCGGTCAGGCCCGATTTCTGCAGGCCGTACGCGACGAGCAGGTTGTCGCAAGTCGCGAAGGGATAGGCGACCTTTTTGCCCTTGAGATCGGCCATGGACTTTATCGATTTCAACGCGACGACGGCATCGGCGCCGTTGGAGTAGTCGATCGGCATGACGACGTTGAAGGCATTGCCATTCGCGACGAGATTAATCACCTGATCGTACGTGTACATTGCGCCCTGGATGCCGCCGCTCTGCAGTGCCGCTGGAATAAGGGCGGGGTCCTCAAAGTCCTTCAGCGCAACCTTGACGCCATATTTCTCGAACATGTTCTTTTCGACGGCGATATAGAACGGCGCGTATCCGATCCATGCGACGGTCGCGAGAGATACCTGTTCTTCAGCGTGAGCGGTCGTTGGCTGGAACGAACTGACGCCGACCAACGCAATCGAGCAGGCCAGTCCGGCATTTCGGAGTGCGGTCCAAAGTTGTCGCATACAAAGTTACTCCTTGCTGATATTGGCCGGGCACTATGCTTCGGCACCGATGGTTCCCTGTTCCGACCTGTCGAGAGACAGGCCAACCGTCGCGCGGATGCGCTCCATGACTTCGCGTTTGAGGGCAACGAACGCCGGATCGACTCGCATCATGACGGTGCGTTCCGCCGGCAGCGGAACCTCGTAGATTGTGTCGATGCGACCGGGATGAGGCGACATCAGAACGACACGCGAGCCGAGATAGAGCGCTTCCTCGACATCGTGTGTGACGAACACGATTGTCGTTCCTTCCTGAGCTACGACGCCCAGAACGAGATCTTGCATCACTTCTCGCGTCTGCGCGTCGAGCGCGCCGAACGGCTCATCCATCAAGATGATGGACGGCTTCGACATCAGAGCGCGGGCAATGGCTACGCGTTGGCGCATGCCGCCGGAAAGTTGCGAAGGATAGGCGTCCTGCGCAGCAGTCAACCCGACGAGGGAAATGAGCTTTACGGCGCGAGCCTCTTCTGCACCGCGTTCCAGCGCGAGATTGTCAGAGCTGTTGGCAGCAAGCCGCCGGCTGAACAGCACGTTCTGTTTGACGGTCAGCCAGGGAAAGAGGCTGTAGTCCTGAAAGACCATGGCGCGATCGACGCCCGGACCATTGATCGGCTGTCCGCCTACGAGAACAGCGCCGTGGTCGGCGATTTCAAGGCCGGCTACAATCCTGAGAAGCGTGGATTTTCCGCAGCCCGACGCCCCGACGATGGTCAAGAACTCGCCCGACGCGATCGACAGCGATATGTCGTCGAGCACAAGCGTGCTGCCGCGTTTGCCGGAAAAGCTCTTGACGAGATTTTTGATCTCGATGGCTTTCGTCATCGGCTACTGCCTCCTCAGATAGGGGAAGAGGACATGGTGCAGGGCGCGCAGCAGCTGGTCCTGGATGAGGCCGAGACAGCCGATGACGATGAGCCCGGCAAAAATCTTGTCGGTTTGCAGAAAGCGCTGCGCCTTGAGCACGGCGTATCCGAGCCCGGAATTCGCGGCGACGATTTCAGCGACCACGAGATACGTCCACGCCCAGCCAAGCGTAATCCGGCACGTCGTAAGGAGCGCCGGGGCGGCGGAGGGGAATATCACCTTGTAGAGAATCTCGCGTCGTGTTCCGCCCATGGTTTGAGCCGCTTCGATTTGTTGCAACGGCACGCGGCGGACGTCGTCCGCGAACATCAGAACCATTTGAAAGAACGTTCCGATGAAAATGACGGCAACCTTCGACAATTCGCCGACGCCGCACCAGATCATCATCAGCGGAACGAACGCGACGGCGGGCATATATCGGATGAAGTCCATCGCCGGTTCGACAAGGGCTTCGGCGGGCTTGAACGTACCCGCGAGCAGGCCGAGCGGCAGTGCGATGACAAGCGACGCGAGAAACCCGAGGCTTACGCGCGTGACGCTGATCGAGAGATCTCCCACGAATCCCTCATTTGCAACCCAGGACCAAAAGCGCCGGATGACATCGAGAGGGCCGGGCATGAATATTTTGGGGACGAGGGCGGCCTCGTTTAGAAAGGCCCAGACCAAGATTGGCGTCGCGACGCCGATCACCGCATAGATTGCATACTGACGCCGGCTCAACCCGCCGCGAATGATCCACTGCCGGCGCTTTGAAGTGGGCGTGGATGGCGCAGTCGACGCGGATTTGACCGGCACATCTGCAGTCGAAGCGCTCATTACAATAGTCCGCATATCGAAACGCTCACCATGTCGGCGGGGTGCATCAAAGGCATCGTGGCTTCGAAGGTCGCTTGCATGACAACTAATTAAATGATCAATTAATTATTGACGCAAGGAAATGCTGCGCGAAAAATGCAGCATTTTTGAACAATCTTGCCACCAGGCCGCGCATTTCTCAGGCAGTCGACTGGCGTCAGGCGTTTTGGTTTTGCTATGAGGAATGATGAGAGGAAGGATTCGGGGAGAAATGAGTTTGGGAAATCAAGACCGCTCGCCGCCAACCGTGCGCTCGCCACGGCGGGGAGCCCCGAAGGCCGGAGCTCGACGAACCACGCGCGTCGGACGGCCGAAGTTCGACGTCGCCGCGTTGGATGCGGAAACCCACATTCGCGAAGTATCCTTGGATCTGTTTGCGGCGCGTGGATTTTCAGCCGTGACAACCAAGGACATCGCAGATGCTACCGGCTTTAATCCGGCGCTGATCTATTATTACTTCGGAAGCAAGGAGGAATTGTTCCGCGCGGCCGTCGCTCAGGCAGTCGAGGGAGCGTTCCACCAATTTCGTATCGCCCGCGAAGGACTGAAGCATCCACGCGACATCATCTACGGATGGCTCGACAACCACATCAAAGAGTATGAGACGATTGCAAAGTTGATCAAGATCTCGATCGACTACGCGAAAATATCAAAACGCAATTCACGCATCGATGATGCGATACGGCGCTTTTACGAAGACGAGCGCGATGTGCTTCGTGCCGCTCTTGCCGACGGCATCAAGCGCGGAGACTTTCGTAAAGTCGATGTCGACGAGACCGCGAGCTTTATTTCGACATATCTGGACGGGGTGTTTGCTCGCGCGATGATCCTCAAAGACTTCAAACCCATCCAATCTATCGGAGAGCTTCGTTCGTTTTTGAGCGCCTATTTGGATTGCAAGAAATAGCGGAGCGCTCAAAAGCTTGGCATCCTCGCAACACTAGCCGATGCGGGCGCCACGGCGCCCGCTCGTTGGCGGCATTTGATCTTCCTAAAAAGCTGTGGCAATCTACTGCGGTGCAAAAGAGACCGCTCCAGCTTTGGTTTGCTATCCTCGGCATGGTCGCCATGCTTGGGGCCCTGGTGGCTATGCCCCTTGCTTCGACAAACGCCTTCGCAATGTCGAGTAAATCCCCCGCTTCGACAATGAATATGGCGCACGGTGTGACCAAAGCCGCGGCAGACGAGATGCCGTGCCATAAGCCGGCTAAGCACTGCCCAAATTGTCCGGACAAAGCCTGTTCCGAAATGGGGAGCTGCCTCGTCAAATGCTTCCAATCTTTGTCGTCGCCGGCTCAATCTGCACTTCTTGACCGGAATGTTGCCGGCGAACGCGTCGTGCCGACATTGTCGCTAGCCATCATTGGCTCTCTGATCCCGCCTCTACTCAGACCTCCGAGCGTCTAAGCCTACGCCAACGGCGTAACTGCGGTTGCGGCGCAAGCCGCGACCCTTGTGTGCGCGCGCACAGTCGCGTGCACGGCCTCAGGACAATTCGGAGATATTCAAATGCAACGTTCGTCTTTGCGCGCGGCTGCGCTCTGCGTCGCGCTTCTCATGGGCATGGTCGGTTCCGCCCTTGCCGACACTAAGGACTACGAATTTCAACTCATCGACAAAGAAGTGAAGCAGGGCGCTGCCGTCATTTCGGTCAAGCTCGTGCACAAGCCATCTGGTCGAGCAGTCGCTGATGCTGTGATCTTTGCCAAGCGCATCGATATGGGGCCCGACGGCATGGAGGCGATGACCGCGCCGGTCGAAGCGGTCTCGTCGACCGAACCTGGTGTCTACAGTTTCAAGACCGACCTCGGCATGGCGGGCCGATGGGCTCTCTCGCTCGGCGCGAAGGTGCAGGGCGAGACGGGCACAGTCGAAAGCAAGCTTATCGTCAAGGCCGTCCAATGAGAGTCTTGATAAGGGGAACGGCGATCGTCGCGGCACTGGTGGCTGCGACGGGAGCCGGCATTTGGGCGGGTCAAACAGACTTACTCAAACTTCCGCTGAGTCCCGCAGCGGCAATCACCGAAGCTCGTGCCGACGAGTCGCGGCCGGTCATTTATTATCGCGATCCCGACGGCAAGCCGCTCTATTCGCCGACACCGAAAACGACCGATGACGGCCGACCCTATATTGCTGTCCATGACGGCGAAGATGGGACGTCGTCTGCAAAGACCGCGAATCCGGAAACGAAATCTGCCGATACCGGCGGCGCCAGAAAAATCAAATTCTACCGCAACCCAATGGGGCTGCCGGACACATCGCCTGTGCCGAAAAAGGATTCGATGGGTATGGACTACATCCCCGTCTACGAAGGCGAGGATAGCGACGACGGCTCGATCAAGGTTTCTCCCGGTAAAATTCAACGTACAGGTGTCGAGACCGTCGCGGTGACGAAACGACCGTTGGTCAAGACCATCCAGGCACCTGGCGTCGTACAGCTCGATGAGCGGCGCATTGTCGTGTTGGCACCGCGGTTTGACGGCTACGTGGATACGGTCGGACCGGTGACCACAGGCACGCACGTCATGAAGGGTGACGTCCTGGCTAACGTCTTCGGCCAGGAAGTTCTGAATGAATCGGCGCGTCTTTTAATCGAGCAGCTTTCACAGGGGTACGTTCGCTCAGAACCCGGCGTCAAGGGACCTGCTGGCGTCGTCGGAGCCACGCGTCGGCTGCAGAATCTCGGCGTGCCCGAAGAATTCATGGACGAGGTAAAGCGTGAGAAGAGCGTTCCAGACACCTTCACATATCGCTCGCCCATCGATGGATATGTCCTCGAACGAAACTGGAGCGATGGCCAAGGCTTCAAGGCTGGGGATGTCGGCTTCCGTATCGCCGATGTTTCAGTCGTGTGGATGATGGCTGATGTCGCCGAAGGCGACATAAACGGCGTGAAGCTCGGCGAGCCCGTGACGGTCACGACGCGCGCACGACCAGGCCGCACATTCAAAGGCAAAGTCACAGTCATCTATCCGCAATTGAACAAGGAGACTCGTACAATTCCGGTGCGGATCGAATTGCCGAACCCGGAATTGGCACTGCTTCCGGGCATGTACGGAGATGTCGATATCTACACCGGCAATGATACGACGCTGACGGTGCCGACGAGCGCCGTGATCGACAGCGGAAATAAACAGATCGTTCTCGTTGATCTTGGTAACGGTCGCTATGAGCCTCGCGAAGTCAAACTCGGCCGGCGCGGCGACGGCTACGTCGAGGTCATGAGTGGCGTTTCGGACGGTGATCGTGTCGTCTCAAACGGCAACTTCCTCATCGACGCCGAAAGTAATTTGCAATCGGCATTGAAGGGCTTCGAGGCGTCCCAGAGCAAGGAGGCCAGCCAATGATCGCGCGCCTTATCGCTTGGTCGGCGAAGAACCTCGTGCTGGTGCTCATCGCGGCCGCGTTTGCCGTCGTGGCGGGAATCTGGGCAGTGAGGACACTGCCGCTCGATGCTATTCCGGACCTCTCGGATACGCAGGTCATCATTTACACCGAGTTCCCGGGCCAAGCGCCGCAGGTGGTTGAGGATCAGGTCACCTATCCGCTAACGACCGCAATGCTGACCGTTCCGCGGTCCAAGGTGGTGCGCGGTTTCTCCTTCTTCGGCGTCTCGTTCGTCTACGTTATTTTCGAAGACGGTACCGACATCTACTGGGCGCGTTCCCGTGTCCTTGAATACTTGAATACCGCTGCAAAGAGCCTTCCGAATGGCGTTACTCCAACGCTCGGGCCGGATGCGACCGGCGTCGGCTGGGTCTATCAGTACGCCCTGCAATCCAAGAACAAGTCGCTCGCAGATTTGCGCACGATGCAGGATTGGGAAGTTCGCTTTGGATTGTCGAAAGCTGAAGGCGTTGCGGAGGTCGCGAGCGTCGGCGGCTTCGTCAAGCAATATAGCGTTGTCGTCGATCCAAGCCGACTCAGAAGCTTCAACATCCCTTTGGACAAAGTCCGCGATGCCATCCGCGACAACAACATGGACGTTGGCGGACGCACGCTGGAACTGGCTGAGCATGAGTTCATCGTGCGCGGGCGCGGCTACCTCAGAGGTGTTAAGGATCTTGAGAACATCGTCGTCAAATCCGACCGCGGGACGCCTGTCCTTTTAAAGGACGTCGCGCACATCGAAACCACCGGCGACGAACGCCGCGGCATTGCCGAACTCAACGGCAATGGCGAAGTAGCAAGCGGGATCGCCTTGCAACGCTATGGCGCCAATGCGCTCACCGTGATCGACAACATCAAAGAGCGACTGAAGGAGATCGCCCCATCGCTACCGGCCGGGACAAAAGTCGTACCAGTCTACGATCGTTCCGAACTGATCCACCGTGCCATCGATACGCTCAAACACACGCTTCTCGAAGAAAGTCTCGTCGTAGCTGCAGTATGCTTCGTGTTCCTGCTGCATTTTCGAAGCGCGCTGGTCGCTATCCTGATGCTGCCGGTCGGCATCCTCATGGCATTTGTTGCAATGCGGGTGCTCGGCATTGGCTCTAACATTATGAGTCTCGGCGGCATCGCCATTGCCATTGGCGCAATGATCGATGCGGCCATCGTGATGATCGAAAACGCCCACAAGCATTTGGAACGTGCGCCAAAAGACAAGCCGCGAATTCAGATCCTCACCGAGGCGGCGGCGGAGGTCGGGCCGGCCTTGTTCTTCTCGCTGCTCATCATAACAGTCTCGTTCCTTCCGATCTTCACGCTCGAAGCACAGGAAGGGCGGATGTTTGGGCCTCTGGCCTTCACCAAGACCTTCGCAATGGCAGCTGCCGCGCTGCTGTCGGTGACGTTGGTGCCGGCGTTGATGGTAATCTTCGTGCGCGGCCGGATCATTCCGGAGCACAAGAACCCCATCAACCGTGCGCTGATCGCGGTCTATCGCCCCGTCATCAAAGGCGTGCTGAAGGCGAAGACGCTGACCATCGTGCTGGCCGCAGTCATCCTTGTTGTCTCGATTTGGCCACTGACCAAAGTCGGCACTGAATTCATGCCGGATCTCAATGAGGGAACGCTGCTCTACATGCCGACGACGTTACCGGGTCTATCGATTACGAAGTCAGCGGAGTTGTTGCAGACTCAGAACCGCATCATCAAGTCGTTCCCGGAGGTGGCATCCGTCTACGGCAAGGCGGGGCGCGCGGCCACGGCAACCGATCCTGCACCGACGGAGATGTTCGAGACCGTCATCAATCTCAAGCCCAAGGACGATTGGCGGCCAGGCGTCACGACGGACAGTCTCATCTCGCAAATGGACAAAGCCCTGCAGTTTCCCGGCGTTTCCAATGCCTGGACGATGCCGATCAAGGCGCGCATCGATATGCTTTCGACCGGTATCCGCACGCCGGTCGGGATTAAGGTCATCGGTAATAACCTGACTGAAATCGACAACGTCGCAAGAAAGGTCGAAGCGGCAGTCAAGTCGGTGCCGGGCACTTCCAGCGCTTATGCCGAGCGCACGTTGGGCGGCTATTACCTAGAGATCATTCCGAACCGTGAGCGGCTCGCTCGCTATGGTCTGATGGTTGCGGACGTGCAGAACGTCGTGGCTATGGCGCTTGGCGCCGAACCGATAACGACCACAGTGGAAGGCCGCGAGCGCTATACGGTTGCGATACGGTATCCACGTGACCTGCGCTCTGATCCCCAAGCGATCGCCAAAGACGTCGTGGTCTCGCTGCCTGGCGGTAAAGGTACGGTTCCAATTGGGGAGGTCGCCGATATAAAACTTACGCGCGGCCCGACCACGATCCGTACCGAGAATGCCAAACTCGCGACCTACGTCTACGTCGACATCCGCGACCGTGACCTCGGCGGCTACATAGCCGATGCCAAGAAAGCCGTTGACGCCAAGGTGAAGATGCCGCCCGGCACCTATCTCGTGTGGTCGGGACAGTTTGAGTACCTGGAGCGCGCCGAGGCACGCTTGCAGATGGTCGTACCGGTAACGCTGATGATCATCTTCTTGCTTCTGTACCTGAACTTTCGACGACTGACCGAAACGCTCATCGTCATGCTGTCTCTGCCGTTCGCACTTGCCGGCGGTTTCTGGCTGATGTGGTGGCTTGGCTTCAACCTGTCTGTGGCGGTCGCCGTCGGCTTCATCGCGCTTGCCGGTGTTGCAGCCGAGACGGGCGTCGTGATGCTGATCTACCTCGACAACGCCAAGCGCGAGGTCCAGGCTGAATGTCTGCTTCAGGGGCGGCCATTCACGCGCGAAGATCTCTACCATGCCATCATGGTCGGTGCAGTCGAACGCGTCCGGCCAAAAATGATGACTGTAGTAGCTATCATGGCCGGATTGCTCCCCATCATGTGGAGCACTGGGACCGGCTCGGAGGTCATGCAACGCATCGCCGTTCCGATGATCGGCGGCATGGTCTCGTCAACCCTGCTGACGCTGATCGTTATCCCTGCAATTTACGGCTCGGTGAAGGGTTGGAAGCTTCCGAGCACTCAAACAGCGCGATCCCGTTTGCATCAGCGCGCATAGACAAGCTCACTAGGCAAAGCGGATCTCCGATGACAAAGATCGGAGATCCGCTTGGCTCCCGCTTATGATCAAGAGCGATGGGTGCCTAAACTTCTCGGCGTATAAACCCGCACGCAAACCCAGAGATCGTATCCGGATTGGCTCGCCTACGGCCGCGTCGGCTTCGGGTGTGTGTGTGATCCCGGACGTTGACGCAAAGACCACGCAACCCTGCAGCGACGCAACTTTGTGCAACGGAGTTCAAAGTACAGATGTCAGCGAAGCGAAGGTCGATAATCCAGCCTTTGGCCTTGTGTTATGGGTCGGCATGGAGCGCCAAATTGCTGACCGATGGACGATGCGTTTCAAGTACATGTTCTTTGGAGTTCGGGATGAACTGGCACTCCCGGCAAATGATGGTCCCGGGTGGCACCACAACATTGATGTTCATTCTATGAATATTGGTCTCAGTTATCATTTCTGATTCAATCGGAATCGTGCGCCTGCTGGACTGGCCGAATTATGCCAGACAAGCGCTTTGAGGGCATTGTCCGTCGCTAGTGACCCGAGCAGATTCTCATGGGTCCGAAGATAGCCACCAATCTGCCCCGGAGAACCAACTTGAAGCATCAGGCGGAATGCCTCTTCGCAGCGATTTCACATCTCGCAAACTGCCACGCTCGAACGCGCGACCGAGTTTGTCTGCTTCGTTGTCGTCGCGCGCGCCCATGCAAGGAATGAATGCGGCGGGGTGCAAGAAGCGGGCCGCGAATGTTGTACCATTTGAGCGAGTGACGAGAAGCATTCCGCCTAGCCCAACCCGCGGCGTCAGGGGAAACAGCAGCCGTCCGCCGGGTCGCAAGGCGTCGAGCCAGGAATTAAGCGGCCGCGTCGCTCCGGCGCTTACGTAGATGATGTCGCAAGCTGGAATACTTCCTTCGGCGGCTGACTGAGCTTTGACCGAAATCCACGGCCAAGGCGCCAAGTTTGCCTGAGCTTTCATGGCTAAGTCTTGTTCAATCTCGTAGGCATGAACGACACCTGAGGCGCCAACAAGATGCGCTAGGATAGCCGTGTAGTAGCCTGTGCCGGTTCCGACGTGGATAGCAGTCTCGCCTTGCCGGACCTGCAACGCCGCCAAACAGCGCGCATGCAAATGTGGTTTCCCGTTGTTGATGCCGCGATCCGCGTCGATGGCAACGACCACATCCTGGTAGATGAAGCTTGGATGGTTGGATGGCGTCTCGACGTAACCACCGGCGAAGCAGTTGACCTTCCATGGCCCTGTTCCGACAAAACGCTCACGCTCAACAATGCCAAGCGCTTCAATCAGCTTGACATCATCGGTTCCAGCTTTTCCGGAGATAAGCTGAGCATAGTAAGCCCTTATGGCTGCAGGTGCTGTCACTAGCAACGGCTCCTTACATGACAGTTGAACATGCCGGTTGCTTCCAAGGCGCGAATGATATGCCAGTCTACGATGACCGCATTTGGCCCGAAGCAGACACGGCATCGCGTGCCAAAAGTGACGGCTATGACGCACCCGAGTGGAGAAAGTTCGAACATCTTGCCTGCCGCGCTTGAGGAACTGGAGAGCGCCTTAGCTGAGGATTGGCAACTGTCTGAGTCATACCCCGAACCATAAATATATCTGCTCGAACTCCTCCAATATTCCAGCAGGTCAGCCGGCGACCTCGTCATGGGCGAGGTCGCGTTCATCACTGCAACAAGTTCGAGCTTCAGCTCACCTCGGGCGCGAACGCCGGATCGATCTCAACCCCGCTTAGATGGTGTGTGTAGTTGCTCATCGTCTTGAGCGCGACGCCCAACAGCACTTCGAGGACTTGCTCGCGTCCGTATCCGGCAGCGACGAACTCTTCGACGATTTCAGCAGACACATGGCCGCGCTTTTCGACCATTTCCCTGGTCAGGCGCACCAAGGCCTCCAGCCTGGTGTCTGAAAGGGAGCGCCCCGCTCTGATTGCCTCCACCATTTCGGCGGGAGCCTTCATCGCGTTCTTCAGGATCGTGCTGTGCGCGGCAGTACAGTATCTGCATGCATTCTCCACGCTGGCGGCCAGCAGCACCACTTGCCGCTCCTTCGGTGAAAGGCACGACTGCCCGTAAGCCTGATCCAGCGCCATATAGCCGGACAAGAATGCTGGCGAGTGAGCAAAGACACCGAAGAGGTTCGGAATAAACCGGAAGTCCTTCTGCACCTTTTCGACAAGGGCCTTCGAACCTTCGGGGGCGGTCGCCGTATCGAGAGGTGTGAGCGGTAATGGGGGTGTTTTCACAGGATATCCTCCAGTAGAGAGACGTGTCTGTCTCTCTATAGACAGAGCTGTCTGTTCCTGTCAATATTGATCATGTTTACGACTGAAAAGAATAACCCCCGGTCGCGGATTCTGGAGGTCGCCGACCAGCTCTTCTATTCCGAGGGTATTCGTGCAACCGGCACCGAGAAGATCATGGCCGCGGCTGATGTCGCCAAAGCCACCTTCTATCGCCACTTCGAGAGCAAGGACGCACTCGTGCTTGCCTATCTCGACAATCGTGACAAAGCCTTTTGGGAGTATCTCGGCGGCCCCGACGCGCCCTCCGACGTTCATTCCGCGCTTTCGATGATCGACCGTTATGTGAACCGCACCGGGGTTATCGGCTGCCCGTTCTTACGCGTTGCAGCGGAATATCCAGACCCCGATCACCCCTTGCATCGGCGCGTCGTTGCCCACAAGGACCGGTTACTCCGCTACCTTGCCAAGTTGATGCCGACAAATTCACCCGACCCGGAAGAATTTGCTCGTATGCTTGTCGCCATTATCGATGGCGCTTTATCAATGCGGCTGGTCTTTGGCCCCGCGCAGGAGGTTCCACTGCTCGCCACTGCGGAACGTATTTTTCAGTCGCGGCGTGCGTAATTCGCGACGTCGAGCAAGCAAGATTCTGCGGCCAACTTCGCCCAGAGCTTGATTTGAAGCGTGGTATCCTGCGGCCCGTAGGGCCGATGGCGCGCCGGAGATGATGAAGATGAGAACTTTTACATAATTGTTACTAGAATAATTGGCTCTGAGGTTTCTTCAAAAGCCCGTTAGCTTTTTATTAACTATCCATCCCGCTCCGTGCCGGGGCGTTTCCAGGCAACGAGGAACAGGCACAGCGTCAGAACGGCCCGAACTCAGCCCCGCAGATTACGAACTTGCGACAGAACCATGAGCACCAAGACCGCCAGCAATTATCAGAACGCTGACGTTTGTCATACGCACCGCATAGTCCGGTGCGGCCGCTCACTGCCAAACCTCTAGTAGATGCTTCTCGCCGTATAAGCGGGCAGACTGCACTCATCGCACGCTGATCGGAAATGGCGGATCCGACACCTGTGTCTTTGGCCAGGGCGATGGTCAGGACACAACGCGCGGCGCGCCTGCTTGAGCGCACTCATTCCTCGAACAGCGCTCGGAATTCTGGTGTGGAACACGCCCTTTCTGATGCTGGGATTTCTGTTGCGCGTCACCGGTCATGATCCTGCCTATGTGGGGTTCTGGACTTCGATCGTGCTGGTCGCGCTGGAAGTCGCGGTCGCCTTCGGCGTCCGGCGCTTGCCGTCTCAATCGACAGAAGGCGAGCCGCCGGACGCTTCAACTCCTGACCAAATCATGGCGGGGGAGCCGGTTCGGCAATGAGTATGTCGCCCGGTGCGCAATCGAGAAACTCGCAGATCCGGGCGAGTGTTTCAAAGCGCACGCCTTTGACTCGCCCTTGCTTGAGCAGGGAAAGATTGGCCTCGGTAATGCCGACATATTCGGCCAGGTCTTTGCCCTTGACCTTGCGACGCGCCATCATGACATCGAGCGTCACGACGATCTGTAGGTGGCGATTATCGATACTTTCCATTAGACGAATGCCGCATTTTCTTCTGCAAGCTCGCGATTCCTGCGTTCAACGGCGGCCGTTGCGCCGAGGATGCGGGCGAACGTCCATGTGAAGCCGGAGATGACCAGAATTGTCAGACTGCCCGTGCCGATCCTGATTGGGAAATCGGCGCCCGCTGCGCTGTCGTAGGTGAGAAAGTAGCCGATCACCGGCGTCATGACTGCCGATGCCAACACGGCAATCATCCCCGCGCCGCCAAATCGCTGCAAGCCAAGGATGGCCTTCGGCGAAAATATCTCGCCCCGGGCAAAGCACAGAAATGACGACCTGATGCACATCAAGCCATAGGCATTGAGGAGTGCCGGCAGGCACATCAACAGCAGCACCGCAAAATTCCGCCCATGATCGAGCCGGATCGTCGGTACGTCCAGCCACGAGGCTAGGTCGGCTGGAGACATGACGCTCCATTGCCAGACCGAACCGCCCATGAACACCGCCGCCGTGACGATGCACACTTGAGACATCACCCCGCTCCAGCTGCTCGCCATCGCTATCTCGTCATCCGTCATCGCAACCCCCTCTCTCTCTGCTAGTCGAGCCTCTTTGGCAGGAGCAGAAAGCCACCTTAGCAGCCAGTTCTCACGGTGTCGCTCTGGATATCGTCGCATCATCAATTATTTCTGTTTGACAGAAATAATTTGATAATACACATGCATATTTCCAATTGCCGGGCCGAGGCGGCCCGCTAGGGAAAACGCGAAAGGAGTAACTTATGAGAATTCTGGTTGCTGCGGCATGTGCATCTCTCGCCTTTTGGACCGGCGGCGCCCGCGCACAGACTGTTAATAGTGCAATAACACAGGCAAGTCCGTTCGACGGCTTCAAGGTGGGCGGAACGGTGGACCACCGTCGCCACGAAGCGAAATTCGATGCGCCGACCACCCAGCAGCGCGTCGACGATCAGGCCGGGGGCTCTGGCTATCGGGGCTTCATCGGCGTGGACAAGGTCATCGGCAATGGCTTCGTCGTCGGTGCAGAAGCAGGCATCGGCAACGGCGGCAACAACATCAAGGGCAGCGGAACTGCCGGCAACTACACCCTCGACCCGCAATTGAGCTGGGACTTGTCGGGCCGCGTTGGCGTGACGCCTTCACGCAGGGTCCTTATCTATGGCCGCGCCGGCTATAACTGGTTGCGGACCCATGAAACGCTCGCCAACGTTTCCGCGGGCCAATCCCCCCTCGATCGTAACGAAATACGCGGTGGCTTCCTGTGGGGCGTGGGTGCGGAGTTTTCTCTCACCGACAACTTTGCTCTTCGTACCGAATTCAACCAGACCGACTTCGACAGCGGCCTGAAAGCCGCCCGATTGCAGGTCGGCGGCGCTGTTCGTTTCTGAGTTCCGAACTTTGGCCAGCCTCGTTGTAAGAGAACATGGGAAGCGTCATGTCGAATATGAAACTTCTAGCTGCGGGATTTCTTCTTGCTTTCTCCCTGGGGCTGGCAGGTTGTGCCACCGATATCATGCGGGGATATATGGGGCGCACGCCCCAGGCTATGATGGCCCGTTACGGTCCGCCTGCCCATGTCTTTGACATGCCCGACGGACGCCGCGCCTATCAATGGCTCGAAACCTCTGAATCGACTTCGGCTGGCTCCGAGGAAAGCCATACGCGCTGGGTAGAGCGGCATGGACGTCGGGAGAAGATAACAACCACCCAGATCAACCCGCCGGTCAATCAGACCAAGAGGTGCTTCTATACGATGTATGCGCATCGTGACCTCGACGGCGGTTATATTTTTGACAGCTTCGAAAAGCCGGAATTTGGATGCTGAAGCGGCACCCCAAGCGCTTGCCGCTGGATCTCGAAATTCGAAGCCGCGCTTTACCGCTGCTGACTTCCTTTGTGGTCCATAAGCGCTGGCATCCTTCTTCTTTCGTCGTGGGGCTAACACCGTCACTAGTGACAGCGCTAGCACCAGTACGATTGCAGAGGAATGGTGAGGCCGCTAGGCGGCCTTCTCGACCGGGCGCTCTGACTCCCGGAAAGCCGGAGACGCAGAAAAGCGCGTCTCCGGCTTCGTGCCTTTCCGTCTTTCGCAAGACGCTGAGTGCCGAGAACTTTAAGCCGACGCGGCGCGTCCTCAAATAATGCCAGCAATATAATGAAGTAGCCCGCCTTTCTGCGGTGGCTTTAAGCGATGGAGCTGCACCATTTCCGGTCGCAGTAATCCGATCGAGCTGCCAGGTGAAAGCACCAAGCAAATCGAAGGCTTGAAAGGGTAAGACGCCGGGTGGCGTCGTGGCCGTTGACCTGCCGGAGCGCCTTCCTGTGGCGTCGGAAGAGATCGCCATTCTCCGTGCCTTTCTGGCGCAGGAGATCGACTCGATACTTTTTCCAGCCGACGCGAAACCCTGGGTCAGATGGCGGAAATGTGGGCGGTACGCGCTAGTGGAACGAAAGGAAGTATTTTCGTGCGGAAGGGGAAACTGTCCGACCAGCAGCGCCGCTACGGACGGATTTCAGCACTAATTTATGAGTGCACGATCCAGATGACGATGATGGGCGTATCGAGCCGCTTAGTCGCTGCCCGGCTCGGGCTCATCATCGGGGTCGGGGTGGTCATCATCCCAGTTGTCGCGCCAACCAGGCGGATCGCCATCGTTCTCCCAGTTATATTCATTCCAGCGCTCCATCTCGCCGTAGAATCCATAGTCATGATAGTAGTCATGCCAGTAGCTACTGAGATTGAACGTTACTAAGGGAATTTCCGCCCGCGCAGCGTAGGCAGGGACGTAAACGCGGCGCGCTTCGTGGACGAACTGAATATGAGCTCCCGACGCCCAGCCGCGAACACCAGATGCGCTCACATCGCACCAAGTATAGCGTGACACACATCCGTGAATTGTCATCGAAGATCCGGCAGCCAACCTCCCGACTGCCGGAAATCGAACACTCGGTCCGGAACGGATATTGAGATTCACGCTGGAATACCCGACATTGGTTCGAGCATAGCCTTTGCCCGCAAAAGCGATCAGGAGGAGCAGCATGGCCGTGTAGATAAGGGGGCGATTCTTCATGGTCTCTCCAGTCAAAAGCATCGAAGCGGCGCGCCAGACGGCGTTACGGCCAACGCACCGTTTCTCTCTCCGATTATTACTTCCCGGCTGTTGACGCAGGGGCGACGCGAGGTCGAGATTTCGTGGACGATTTCACACTGAAACTCCGATTGAGAAGAAATCTCAGGCGATGAAACGCGCCTTCACATCTCGACGTGAGGCTATCGCGTGACTCGCGTCCATACTTCACTTCTGCACAACGGACCGTCGCACCCCCGTACTTCCAATCCCCGTCAGAAATGGTTGGGAATGCGCAGACAACAGGCAAGACTCGAGCCTTGCGCAACGACTACGGCGAGCCAGTCGAGGAATTCGAAATCCAGTTTATCGATGGTGAAAGCATCGACGCCGCTCTCGCGAAGGCGTGGGGACTTAGTCAGTGCGATCTCGCGCGCTTCTTGGAAGTGACGCAAGACTGGTCGGACGAAGAGAAGCGATGCTTTATCATCGCTGTCGGCGAATGCGGCTACGATTTCGATCCGGCGAACGTCGATCCCGGCGATTTCGAAGTCGATATTTATGAGACCGACTCGCTGCGCGATCTCGCCGAAATGTTCGTGGACGAAGGTCTGTATGGGGAAATCCCGTGTCACCTTGCCAACTACATTGATTATGACGCCATCGCCCGCGATCTGGCCGTGGATTTTAGCGAAACAGAAATCGCCGGAGCGGCCGATGACGGCCGCTTGGGCCAAAGGCCGGAACGGCCGCTACGCCTATTACTGGTGCTTCAACAAGCAGTGCCCACAGGCGCGCAAGAACGTCCGCAAGGAGAAACTGGAATCTGCCTTCGATGTCCTGCTGGCATCCGTAAAGCCCACGCAGGAGCTTCTGTTCGCGGCCCATTCCATGCTGAAGCTGCTCTGGACGACGCGCGAGAACGAGGCGTGCGACAAAGCGCAAGAAGCAGCGCGGGACCTGCAAGGGATCGACCGAAAGATCGAGCAGCTTGTGGCGCGGCTGGTTGCAACCGACAATCTTAGCCTCATCAAGATCTATGAAGATCAGCTGCGCAGGCTTCACGATCAGAAGAACCTGCTGGCAGAGAAACAGGCGGCAGGAGCGGTTCCGAAGAAGGGCTTCGACGAAACTTTTCGAACCGCCTTCGCTTTCCTCTCAAACCCCGGATTTTGTGGGATTCCGGACGGATCGAGAGCCGCAGAAAGATGCTCCGACTCCTGTTTGGGGGCCGGGTGCAATATTCAGTTTTGGAGGGACTTCGAACCCCTCAGACCACCTTGCTTTCCAAGGCTTTGAGAGACATTTCGAATGACAATTCCAGAGTGGCGCACCCGACAGGATTCGAACCTGTGACCTTCGCCTTCGGAGGGCGACACTCTATCCAGCTGAGCTACGGGTGCTTCGGGCCAGACTGATAGCTCATTCGAAGGTCGGCCGCAAACGCCATGCGACCTGATCCAATCCGAAGAACGGCGATCCGGAGAAAATTAAGGTGAGGCGGGACGCCTCACCGGGCGGCTTGTAAAACGGCGCGAGCTACAACCACGAAGCTAGGACGCCCAAAAGCCCACACGTGCGTCCCAAGCCCTCAATATCGGCAGGGCTTGGCGACAACGACACACTTAGCGAGAAGGATTGCGCCCTTTTTGCAATCCCATTGCTTGTTCTGTGCGTTGTAAAAGTCGGCGTAGCGTCGGCCATAGAGGCGGGCAACGGTATATCGCCAATTTTCCCGCGCCTCGATCTGCGCTTTCTGGGTGCCGGCGCCTAGGATGCCCGTCGCAGATGCCGTACCTTCGACGGGCGGTCGGCAACGGGGCAGGGCGGTGGCGTCGGTGGCCGCAAGGCCGGAAGCCATGGCTCCGGCGGTCAAGGCGATGGCAGTGAGTTTGACGGTCGTGCGCATGACAAATACTCTCCCAAGAGCGACGATTTGCAACTTTGCCGGCCGGCATCTTACATATGGACGGCGGACTTCAGCCATGGGGGCGACGCGCTGTCAACGGAACGTCTGACCCAAGCAACAGAATGTTCTGATAGCGTGGGATAATGGCCGCGATTTCACGGCGAAGCGCATATTCCGAGGCAATTCGATAAACGACGCGCAACCGCAACCGGTCGCTTCCGCCATGGCCAACAGAGAAACAATGCAGCAAACAAAAATTGAATCTGCTTCAGCTTCCGGCGACGCGGAGACCGTTCCAGTCATCAAGGGTAGCCACGTCTATCTGATCGATGGATCTGGCTACATTTTTCGTGCCTTCCACGCCCTACCGCCGTTGACGCGACCCTCTGACGGTTTGCCGGTCGGCGCCGTCCACGGCTTTTGTGCCATGCTTTGGAAGCTGCTGCGCGAGACGAAAGTCTCCGAAGCGCCGACGCACTTCGCAGTCATCTTCGATGCCGGCCGCGAGACATTCCGCAATACTATCTATCCGAAGTACAAGGCGCAGCGACCGCCGCCGCCGGAGGAGCTGCTGCCGCAATTTCCGCTGATCCGCGAAGCTGTCAAAGCCTTCAACGTCGCCTGCATCGAGCGCGACGGCTACGAGGCCGACGACCTGATCGCAACCTACGCCAAGCTCGCCGTCAACGCGGGAGGCGACGTCACGATCGTCTCGTCCGACAAGGACTTGATGCAACTCGTGCGCCCTGGCGTCACGATGTTCGACGGCATGAAAGCGAAGCGCATCGGCCGCGACGAGGTGATCGAGAAGTTTGGCGTTCCGCCTGAGAAAGTCATCGATGTTCAGGCGCTCGCGGGGGATTCGGTCGACAACGTTCCCGGCGTGCCGGGCATCGGCATCAAGACGGCGGCCGAACTGATCACGAGTTACGGCGATCTCGATACGCTGCTAGCTCAGGCGTGCGAGATCAAGCAGCCGAAGCGGCGCGAGAAACTCATCGAGTTCGCTGAGCAAGCGCGCATCTCTCGCCAGCTCGTCTTGCTGAAGGACGATGTTCCGCTCGATACCGTCATCGAAGAGATAGGCGTGCGCGAGCCGCATTCGGATGCACTTCTGAGCTTCCTGCGCACGATGGAATTCAACACGCTGACGAAGCGCATCGCCGAAGCGCTTGGCACCGAAGCGCCGCCGCCGCTCGCCGTATCCGTCGGCGCGAGTTTGAAGGCGAAACCGCAAACGCTCTCCGACAAGATCGAAGCTTTGGAAGAAGAAGCCGCGTCGGAGGATTCAACGCCCGCCGCAGCCGTTGCTGCCGGTAGCGCTCTTGCTCGCGCCGCTGCTGTCGATCGTTCGCGCTATCAGACCGTCACGACCCGCGCGGAGTTGGAAAACTGGATCGCCAAGGCGAAGAGCGCAGGATATGTCGCATTCGATACCGAAACCTCGCGATTGAGTGCCACCGAAGCAGACCTCGTCGGCTTCTCGCTGTCGGTGACACCAGGAGAGGCTTGCTACGTACCCGTCGGACATCAATCCGGCGGCGGTGATCTCTTTGGTGATGACAGTCGTCCGCCCCAGCTGGCGGTTTCCGAAGCCGTCGCTCTGATGAAGCCGTTGCTCGAAGACCCGTCTGTTTTGAAGATCGGCCAGAACATCAAATACGACGTGCTGGTGCTGAAGCGGTATGGCGTCGAAGTTGCGCCGTTCGACGATACGTTGCTGCTCTCTTACGCGCTCGACGGCGGGCGCGGCCAGCATGGCATGGATGTCCTGTCGGAACGCCACCTCGGCCACACCTGCCTGTCGTTTTCCGAAGTCATTGACCACGCGCCCGGCGCCAAGAAAGCCGACAAGTCGTTCGCCGGCGTTCCGATTGACAAGGCGACCGAATACGCGGCGGAAGACGCCGACGTCACGCTACGGCTCTGGATGGCCCTCAAACCACGTCTTGCCGCAGAACACATGGCGACGGTGTACGAGACGCTGGAACGTCCGCTTGTGCCCGTGATCGTCGCCATGGAGCACGCAGGCATTAAGGTCGACCGCGATATTCTCGCACGTCTTTCCAGCACGTTCGCGCAGCGCACCCTGCAGCTTGAGGAAGAGATCTACAGTCTCGCCGGTCACAAGTTCAATCTCGGCTCGCCCAAGCAACTTGGTGAGCTATTGTTCGATCGACTGAAACTGCCGGGCGGCAAGAAGACGAAGACCGGGCAATGGGAGACGCGCGCCAACCTGCTCGATGAACTCGCGGCCAACGAAGACCTTCACGGCGACGCCCGCCGCCTCGTCAATACGATGCTCGAATGGCGGCAATTGACGAAGTTAAAGTCGACGTACACTGACGCGCTGCCGACGTACATCAATTCCGAAACCGGTCGCATCCACACGAGCTACGCGCTCGCCTCCACCACGACCGGTCGTCTCGCATCGTCCGAGCCGAACCTGCAGAACATTCCGATCCGCACTAAGGAAGGCCGCGAAATCCGCACGGCCTTCATCGCCGACAAAGGCATGAAACTCGTCTCGGCCGACTATTCCCAGATCGAATTGCGCGTGCTGGCCCACGTCGCCGACATTCCGCAACTGAAAAAGGCTTTCGCTGACGGCCTCGACATTCACGCTATGACGGCATCTGAGATGTTCGGAGTGCCCGTGAAGGATATGCCAAGCGAAGTCCGCCGCCGTGCCAAGGCGATCAACTTCGGCATCATCTACGGCATCTCCGCATTCGGATTGGCGAACCAGCTCAGCATCAGCCGCGAGGAAGCCGGCGACTACATTAAGACCTACTTCCAACGCTTCCCCGGCATTCGCGATTATATGGATGCAACGAAGAAGCAGGCGCACGCGCACGGCCACGTCGAAACGATTTTCGGACGTCGCATCCATTATCCTGAGATCAACACCAAAAACCCGTCGATGCGCGGCTTTCTTGAGCGCGCCGCGATCAACGCGCCGATCCAAGGCTCCGCCGCCGACATCATAAGGCGCGCGATGATCCGCATGCCGGCTGCTCTGGAAGCGGCAAAGCTGTCATCGGCACGCATGCTGCTGCAGGTCCACGACGAACTCGTCTTCGAGGTTCCGCTAGATCAGGCGGAAACGCTCATCAAGACCGCACGCCACGTGATGGAGACTGCCGCCGAGCCCGCAATCAAGCTGTCCGTCCCGATCCACGTCGACGCCAAGGCTGCCGACAACTGGGACGAGGCGCACTAAGCGCTAATCTCCGTCGCGGGAGGTAAAGTTGTCATCTTCCTGTGAATCGCGCGGCTGGTCGGGTCGAACCCAAAGTCTCGACCCAACAAAATCCAGCACGAGCACTGCGACGGCCAGAGCGGATGCTGCGACCGCCAATTGCAGTTCTCCCAACCCGCACATCAGGCCGATCGCGGCCGTAAGCCAGATCGCGGCTGCGGTCGTCAGACCTTTGACGTTCCGGATCTTGTCGCCGCGTTGAAGAATGACGCCGGCACCGAGAAAGCCGATGCCCGTCACGACGCCCTGCGCGATACGGCTGAACGCTGCCGCGTCACCCGTCCGCTCGCCAGCGAGCGTGGCAACGCAGGCACCGAGGCTGACGATGGCCATCGTCCGAAATCCGGTCGGCATGCGACGCAGATCGCGTTCCAGTCCGATGACGCCGCCACAGAGAACGGCTGCCACCATGCGCCAGACAACCTCGTAGTAGTCGAACGGAGTCGTCATGAGAATCCCATCCCATCAAAGATGAGCGTAGCACGACGTAACGGGCGCCGAATTTATTCGCCGGCAGAAGAAGGCGAATGCTGGCCGTTGACCTCATTTAGCACGCCGTTGGCCTTTGCGCGCCAATCAGGCGCGACGTCGGGCGTATCTGTTAGTGCGCGATACGGCCTCGGCATCTTCGTGCTCTTGCCGCCTGCTAAACGCTTGAAGTTGATCGTGCGGATGAACTCGCGAATGCGTGGCTGGATTTCCGTACGCCAACGCGTGCCGTTGAAGACGCCGTAATGGCCGACGCCGGACTGCACGTAATGGATTTTTTCGTCGTGCGGAACGCCGGCGCAGAGATCGTGCGCAGCTTCGGTCTGTCCGAGACCGCAAATGTCGTCGCGTTCTCCTTCGACCGTCATGATCGCCGTTTTGCGGATCGCAGCGCAATCCACGAGTTCGCCGCGATGCATAAGTCTCTTGTCAGGCAAGAGATGCTCTTGGAACACGATATGGACGGTCTGGAGATAGAACTCGGCGGTGAGATCCATCACCGACAGATATTCCTCATAGAACGTCTGATGCTGCTTGACGCTGTCGCAGTCACCTTTGACGAGGTTGTTGAATAGATCGACATGCGCATTCATGTGCCTGTCGAGATTCATCGTCATGAAGCCGGTGAGCTGCATGAAGCCCGGATAGACAGGCCGCATGAAACCGGCGTGCGGGAATGGCACCGTAGAAATGACGTTATTCTCAAACCACGCAAGCGACTTCTGCGCCGCCAGATCGTTGACCTTAGTCGGATTGCGCCGCGTATCGATCGGGCCGCCCATCAGCACGAGTGACGACGGCTGACACTGCTCGTCGCGCGCCGCCATAACGGCCGTTGCAACGAGCGCCGGAACTGCCGGCTGGCACACCGCAATCACATGCGTGTTGGTGCCGATGAAGGTCATGAACTCGATCAGGTAATCGACGAAATCGTCGAAGTCGAACTTGCCCGAGGCGAGGGGGACGTTCCGTGCGTCCGCCCAGTCAGTGATATAGACATCGTGCTCAGGCAGCATCGCTTCGACCGTTCCGCGCAGCAGTGTCGAGTAGTGACCCGACATCGGCGCGACGATGAGCACTTTCGGATCGTGGCGTTTGCCGATGACGGATTCGTCGCGCTCGAAATGCACGAGATTGCAGAACGGCTTCGAAAGGGCGATTTCTTCGGTGATCGAGACTTTGAGCCCCGCGAGCTGCACGTGCTTAATGCCGAATTCAGGCTTGCCGTAACGCCGCGTGATGTTCTCAAACACCTCGCAAGCGGCAATCATGTTCTTGCCCGCTGCCGTGTACCCCATTGGATTTAGAGGCCATCCCAGCGTCTGGCGCAGAGCCTGAACGCCGAATCGCACCGGGGACATGAACGCATGGGCCATTTCATAGGCGTAATAGTTCATATCGATCCCAACCCTTTGTTTTTTATGGTCTTTGGGGGAATAGACCACGCCGCAGTGCAGCGCGTTGTTGCTGCATTGCATAAGTATAGAACGATTATACATCGTCACAATCTAGAAATAGTTCATGAGACTAACGATTAAGCACCCCATGCATAAAGGGTACACTCGGTGGATCACGATTGCGGTGCACCATCGTAAAGACGTGCGCCCTTGATTGATGGTTCCGTTTAAGCAAAGACCGTTCCATCGTCCGTCCCGCGGGGAACAATGCAAACGCCACATTCTGGGTCGCCGCGGCTGTGGTTGCGCCGTTTCGTTAATGTTGCGCCCGACGAGGTTGCAGCGCTTGTCGCGTCGTTCGCGATGTTTTTCGCGCTGCTGTCCGCCTATTACGTCATCCGCCCCGTGCGCGACGAAATCGGCGTCGCCCTGGGGAAAGATTCGCTCCACGAACTCTTCACGGTCGTCTTCTTCGTGATGCTGGCGCTGGTGCCGCTGTTCGGCTACGTCGCCGCGCGCTTTCCGCGCCGCTACGTTCTGCCCGCGATCTACGCGTTCTTCGTGACGAACCTCGTCGTCTTCTGGCTGGTGCTTAAAGCGGCGCCGGAAAATCACATCGCGCTAGGCACCTTTTTCGTGTGGGGCAGCGTCTTCAATCTCTTCGTGGTGTCGCTGTTCTGGAGCTTGATGTCTGAGCTTTGGTCGCACGATGCGGCGAAGCGGCTGTATGGCTTCATTTCCGCTGGTGGCACCGCGGGCGCGCTCGCCGGTCCCCTGATCACGCAAGGCCTCGTGCGCATTTTTGCACCCGTCGATCTTATGCTCGTTTCGGCGGCGCTGCTGCTGGCAGCAATGATCGCGAGCCTGCTGTTGCGCCGTATCAAGCCGCCTGAAGCAACCGGCGGCGAAACTGAGCCCGCAGGCGGCGGTATTCTCGATGGCGCCATCAAGGTTTTCACGACGCCGATGTTCGCACGCATCGCGCTCTTTATTTTCATCGCGAACGTGATCGGCACGTTCTTCTATCTGGAGCAGGCGCGTCTCGTCGCGACGTCGATCCAAGGCAACGCCGACCGCGTCCTGTTTTTCTCCGGCCGCGATCTTGTCGTCAGCATCGTGACGTTTCTGATCGAGGTGTTTGGTACGGCGCGCATTCTGAAGCGCTTCGGCGTGACGGCGGCATTGCTGGCGTTGCCGGTGACGGGCGCCTTTGGCGTGCTGATGTTATCGCTGGACGCGGCACTCGGCATCGTCGCCGCCGTCATGGTCGCCGAACGCATCGTCTCGTTCGCGCTCGCCAACCCAGCAATCAAGCTGATCTACACGCTGGCGACCGCCGACGAGAAATACAAGGTGCAGAATTTCATCGACACCGTCGTGTTTCGTGGCGGCGACGCAGCTTCTGGCTGGCTCTATGCACTACTCGGCGGAGGCCTCGGCTTTGCCGGAGGAGCGATGGGCGCCGTCGCCGTTCCGCTTGCCGCCGCTTGGCTGTGGATCGCGCAACGCCTCGGCGCAGATCACAAAAGACGGGCCTCCGAGATCGTCACTCGCGCCTGAGCAGCGCTTCGGGGCCGTCAGAAGGTAGACGCTGCGTCGTCACGAGGACGGTGCAGCCGTTCGTTTTGATTAGCGTCCGCCGCGACGCGGAGGTCCGCCGCCCGTGCGCGAAGCGCCAGAAGCATCACCCATCGGAGGCCGGCCGTCCTTGTGGCGGAAGTTGATGCGGCCCTTGGTCAAATCGTAAGGCGTCATCTCGACCGTCACACGGTCACCAGCGAGGATGCGGATGCGGTTCTTCTTCATGCGGCCTGACGTGTAGGCGATGACTTCATGCCCATTGTCGAGCTTCACGCGGCAGCGGGCGTCGGGCAGAACTTCGTCCACCACGCCTTCGAACTCGAGCATCTCTTCTTTCGCCATTCGATCTCCGAACGTTGTTTGTTTTACGAATAAGAAAAGCGGGGAGCAGACGAGCTGCTCCCCGCATGAGTGGAGTGGCCTCGAAAACCCTTAGAGCGGACGCAGGTTCACGGCAGCGATCTTGCCGTTACGTCCACGCTCGGTTTCGAAATAGATCTTCTGGCCTTCGCGCAGCGACTGAAGGCCTGCACGCTCAACAGCGGAAATGTGGACGAACACATCGTTTCCACCTTCTTCCGGCTGAATGAAGCCGTAGCCCTTCTGACCATTGAACCACTTCACAGTCCCGTTCGACATCAATTGCCTCCAAAGCAAACATAAATTCCCCGGTAGGACACCGGAGGCTAATCAAATCGCGCGATGGAGACGTCTTAGGGCAGGCGGTAGCGCTGGTAAGAGTAAGCCAAGGCGTGTTCGACGGCGACTTATATGCCTTGCTCCTGCGAGAAAGGCAAGATCGTCGCAGCCTCTGGGCGATCCCTTCCGACCTCAAAACAGCTTGAAAATGGGACTATTTCCGCTCGTCGTCGCCAGCCGTTTACAGCACCCGGATGAAAGAAGGCGGAAACCATGTTTCCGCCTTCAACCTTTAGCTGCGCCCGCTCGGCGCATTGAGCGCTACGAACCGGGGGCCGACATCGACGTGGATGTGATCCATGTCACGGTAGGTCATGGTGCCCCCGTTCCGATGGTTGGCAATGAGCCAACGGACGACTTCGGCCTTGCGGCCCGGCACCCGGAAGTCGATCGCCTGCCCCGAAGCGTGCCTGGACGGTCGTCCCGTGCCGGCAATACGCGCGCCGGGACGGCAGGTCGAGACGATCTGGACGTTGCCAAATTGTCCGCGGATACGCGCGAGGAGGTTGCGGGCCTCCGAAGTCAGACACGTAGTCGATGTACCGGAAAGGCCGCTGATCTTGCGGCTCGTCATTGCCCGATCCCGATAACGGTCGCCATCATCCCTGTCCGGCCGAGCTTTGGCGACGCCCGACGTTGTGGTGGCAAGTACAAGGCAAAGTACAGCAAGCGTTCCCTTGCGCATGGGAAGTCCTCATTCGTTTGAGTGATGAAAAGGCCCAATCGGGTCCGCTCCGCGTCGGTCCGACGCGGCTCTGGCGAGCTCAGGGCTCGAAGACCAAGCAATTGGAATAAACGGGGAACCGCGAGCGCCAGCCCCCCAGACGCGCCGCCCCCGTTTCAAATCTCATCCGAGATTGCGGTGCCCATCCCGTGGATGAGCGGCACCTTTGTGCGGCGCGCTCTGAAAGCCGGAGGGGATGGGCGAAAATGAGGCGATTTGCGCCGACGACGGAGGAACCGTTGCCGCACGCGGACAATGACGGCTCGAAATCCGCATTTTGAGCATCGGACAATGGATTTGGCCGAGCAAGCAGAGTAGCAATTGTGACGGGGAACGTCATGCGTGCGGAAGGGAAATCGGGAAGGGGGACACGACCATGAATGTCTTGAAGAGTCTTGGATTCGGCTTCATCGCGGGAGTGATCGCTGCGGCGACCGTGCAAGAAGCTATCAGCTGGTTGTTCGTTCACTACTGGACAGGATGGGACGCCGAGCCATGGAGCCTTCGGCCGATGCCGAGCCTCCTCATTCCCTCGGTCGTGCTGCCTTGGATGATCGGTAACGGCATCACAGCTGGACTATGGGGTGCTCTCTTCGGTCTTCTGTTGGGCTGGAAGCCGATCGGCATGATGACGATCCGCGGAGCCATCCTGGGACTTTTCGGTCCGGCGCTCATCGGTGCGTTCATCGTCGTCCCGTACCTCGCTGGAAAACCCTCGCCGCTGCTCGAGGGCGACGTCGGCCAGATCGTGCCCATCCTGTGCATGTCGGCCGGGTTTGGCGCGGTCACGGCATGGTTCTACGGTCTCTTTAGCTGGGGGCGGCTGCCCTAGGCCATTTCGGCGCGGCGGCTGTTGCACCGTCGCGCCAATGCTTACCTCCAGTGCAACGCGCCTCCCGTCGGAGACGTGCGTCGCGCATTCTAAGCGAGGTAGGGCATGCGAGAATTATTGATTGCGCTGATCGCAGCATCTGCGGCGTTTGCCGCTTCGTCCCCGGCAGCGGCGACGGATAAGCCACACGCCAGGACAAAGCATACTTGGCAGAAGCCTGCCTCCCGTGTGGACCGCGATTGTGTGCCGATCAACGGCCGGTATGGCTATTACGGTAATCCGTGGTGCGACACCGGCTCGTCGCGGCCGCCGGACATCGAGTTTCGCGAGCGTCATCGCTGGCAGAAGCAGCGCGGATAACGCGCTTTAGTCTTTGGAATTTTGCCGGGCGCGTGTTTGCAGCCGTTCCAGCAACCATACGCGGACTGCACTCGAAAGCCCCGCCTCTCCGCGCGTTTTATCGATGCTATTGATTAAGCCTGCGAGTGTCATACCGTCTTCCGCCGCGGCTTCCTTGAGCGCGATCCAAAACGCGCTCTCCAGCGAAATCGAAGTTCGGTGCCCCTGGATCGAGAACGAGCGCTTTTCAGGCCTCATTACGAGGCTGGGCTGGGATCGAAGTCATCTGCGTCGTTAGATGGGCCGTTGTCGTCGCGCCGTGCACCATCGAGTTCGCCTTGCGTCTTGCGCTGTTGCGCATCGGCAAGGCTGCGTTCAACCTTTGATTGCCCGTACTTAAGCCGGTTCTCGTGCGCCTCTCTTTCGCGGTCGGCGCGCTCGCGGGCTTTACGGACCTTGTTGAGATTGATGATCTCGGCGGTCATAAAATGCTCTCCGCATGGGATGCAAATCGCATCTTGGCTTCGCACCATTTTAGGAGCACCTGCGTAACGCCGTCAAACACTCGCACACATTTTATTGTGCGAGTGCCGTTCGGTCGCAACGCATCTCACTTTCAGTGTTCGTTCAGAGAAGGCATCGCGTGAGCGGCAACTGCACGTCGATAGAACGATTTTAAGTTATCACTCCGGCCCTATCATCTTTTCCGGACGCACGATCTCATCGAACTCTTTGTCTGTTACATAACCGCCGCCGACGGCTTCATCGCGCAGAGTCGTGCCGTTTTTATGCGCTGTTTTCGCGATCTTGGCGGCGTTGTCGTAGCCGATCTTCGGCGCGAGCGCCGTCACAAGCATTAACGAGCGCTCCAGCCCGGCTTTGATGTTGTCTTCACGCGGCTCGATGCCGACGACGCAATTATCGGTGAACGACACCGCCGCATCGCTCATCAGGCGGACCGATTGCAGGAAATTATAGGCCATCACCGGATTGTAAACGTTGAGTTCGAAGTGGCCCTGGCTGCCGGCGAACGAAATCGCGGCATTGTTGCCGAAGATCTGGATGCAGACCTGGGTCAGCGCTTCGCACTGAGTCGGGTTAACTTTGCCCGGCATGATCGACGAGCCGGGCTCGTTCTCAGGCAACGACAACTCGCCGAGGCCGGAGCGCGGCCCCGATCCGAGCAGGCGGATATCGTTCGCAATCTTGAACAGAGACGCTGCGACCGTGTTGATTGCGCCGTGCGTGAATACCATCGCGTCGTGGGCGGCGAGCGCTTCGAATTTGTTCGGCGCCGACTTGAACGGCATGCCGGTAATAGTTGCGATTCGCTCCGCAACCATTTCCGCGAAGCTCTTTGGCGCGTTGAGGCCAGTGCCCACCGCCGTGCCGCCCTGCGCAAGTTCCATCAGCTTCGGCAGTGACTGCTCGATGCGTTCGATGCCGTTCTCTACCTGCTGGGTATAACCGGAGAATTCCTGACCGAGCGTCAGGGGCGTCGCATCCTGTGTGTGCGTGCGGCCGATCTTGATGATCTTCGCCCACGCCTTGGCCTTGTCGTCGAGCGCACCCTGTAGCTTCTTGAGCGCAGGGATCAGTCGGTTAACGACTTCCTCCGAACACGCGATGTGCATGGCCGTCGGATAGGTGTCGTTCGACGACTGGCTCATGTTGACGTGATCGTTCGGATGCACCGGCTTCTTCGAGCCCAACTCGCCCCCGAGCATTTCGATAGCTCGGTTCGAGATGACCTCGTTGGCGTTCATGTTCGATTGCGTGCCCGAGCCGGTCTGCCAGACGACGAGCGGAAAGTGCGGATCGAGCTTGCCGTCGATGACTTCCTGCGCTGCCTTAACGATGGCATCGCCGATTTTGCCGTCGAGCCGGCCGAGCGCCATGTTCGTCTCGGCCGCCGCCCGTTTGACGATGCCAAGAGCGCGGACGATAGGGGCCGGCTGCTTTTCCCAGCCGATCTTGAAATTGCCGAGGCTGCGCTGGGCCTGCGCACCCCAATACCGGTCCGCCGCAACGTCGATGGGTCCGAAGGTGTCGGTTTCAGTGCGCGTCTTTGTCATGAGATCGGTCCCATCCGTGTCTGGCTCGAAAAGTCCGAGCTTCGTCGCGCATGAGGCACGTTTTGTCGAGTGTTTTTAAGCCGATCTAGATCTCCATTATGCCGCGAAATAGCAGCGTCGAGTCCTTGGAGCGGGTCGGGCGAGTGGCAGGTCTTGATCACCGGCATTCACTGACATGACCGTCGATGTTTTCGGTGCGCATGCGGTCGAGGCGAAATGCACCGGCTCTATTGCCGAAAATCGCAATTAATTCACGACAACTGCAATAAGTAATGACTCGAAAGATCATTACCTTTAAATCTGGCAGGGAAGTAAGCAAAGCGACGTTTGACTACGTGCGAAATATTTAGTCGCCGGTCCACGGAGTATTGCAATGTCTGTGCAGCATTCGCCAGCCGCTTCGATCCCCGCCGATACAAAATGCAAAAGCGGTCCAGCCGATAGTATCGGTATGATTCCTATCGAAAGACGAGCGCTTCTCTTGGGCGCCGCCGCCATGACGGCAGGATCGCTCTGTTCGCCAGCGTCAGCTAAGCCTGAGGCTCCCGACCTCTCGGGGGCGTTGGAGAAATTCCGGACTACGATCCCCGGTCATTTCGACCGCGATTATATTGAGAATGCCGTCATTCCATTTTATCTCGGCAGCGTCTTCGCGGGCGAGCGGCCTATCCTCCCGATGATCGACCTGCCGCTCACGAAGCAAAACGCGATCCCTTATGATTTCTGGGGAATGCTTTACGACGATTGGAAGCCGACGCCGTCAGAAGGCGTCACCGTTTTTCTTGAGGGGCTAGAGAACCGCGGCGACAATAATTTGCGCAAGCGGATCTATTTCAGCGGTGTTACGCCCGACCTCTATGTTCCGAAATACCAAGCCAAGGTCGTCGCCTTCTTCGACAAGCTTCTCGATCCGAAGAACGCCGGTAAGCCGTTCATGCGTCACTATCTCGATTATTATTGGGACATTTACTGGGATCTGCATTTGGGCTTGAAGGGCGAAGAAGTGCCCCCGCAAGTTCGCGCGATCGGAGAAAGTTTCAACACCGTCCTTGCCTATCGCAACCCTCTCGACGACATCGTCTACGAAAACTATATGGCTGTTAGGGCGCTTCGGCCGTTCCTGACAAAATGGATCGATGCCAAGCTTGACGATATTGAGAAAGGGCGCGTTTCCGAGCCCGAAAAGACCATCGCCTATTACTGGCTTAAGAATGCGGGCGATGGAAAATATTTCGCGAAGCGAGACGTCATTTTCGAATGCTTCCATAATTTTGTGGCGTTTAGCCAGTGGGGTAATTCCATCTTCGGCATCATGAACCGCCTCAATCAGAATGGTGGTGATGCCGCGGTTCGGGCGTCCTTCCAAACGACGATGAGCGGCGACTTCGACAATGCGAAAGGCGCGCCTTATACACCCCTTGAACTTCTGGTCATGGAACTGTTCCGGACGATCTCGCCTAACGGCGGCAGCATATCGGCGATCACCGATACAAGATCTTCGTCTTTTTACGGTGGCTCGCCATTCGCCGAGCTAGGGCTCCCTTACGAGCGGCACTCGTATATGAATACCCCTCACACCGCCACGAGCTTCGATAAGCGCCTGTGGCAGGAACCTTATCGCTTCGATCCCGAGCGCTATTTGAGCGTTCCCACCAGCGCTGAGATCAACGAGGAGAAATGTAAACTCGTCGGTCTTCCGCATTGCCCCTTCGACATCACCACGCTCCCTGTCAGCGACGGCCGCAAGACGGGGATCACGAACAGCGGCTTTGGAACCGTATTCGCTGTACAAGATGGGAAGGCGGCGCCGGTCTGTGACTACGCGGGTTTTGCGCCCTTTGGCTTCGGCTATCGACGCTGCCCTGGAGAGCAACTGACGATCGACGTGTTCGCGGATTTTCTGCGCAAGGTCTGGCGAGATAAGATCGTTTTTCACACACTCGGCCAACCCAATCCAGGAAGAGTTCCGGTCGGTCCAGGTGCGGTGATCGACGACGACATCGGTTTCTCACGGCCGACGTAACGTCGACGTCTGATGCCGTCCGTAGAGACGCTCGGGCGTTTTATTTCTTACGGAATTGATCCAGGCTGAGGATCTTTGCGCCGCCAGTTTCGGACTGTTTCTCCGCCCCGTCTTCGTCGCCGTCGTTCGGCGGGTTTTCGCCGGCGCGCGTCGCCGGTTCCGGATTGGGCGGCAACGCCTCGGTCGGCGCGACGGCTGTCAGGGTTGAGATGTTCTGGGCATCCTTGTCAGCGGCGCGCGACTTGCGCGGCGCACGCGGCTTTTTCGGACGCGGAGCTTCGGTGCTGGCATCATCATAAGTTGCGTCGATGGCGCGAGGTGCGGACGCGGCGGCCTCTTGCTCGCTGGTCTCTTCATCGAACTGCAGGCCGTAGCGCACGCTCGGATCGATGAAGACCTTGATGGCCGCGAACGGTACGACGAGACGTTCCGGGATGCCGTCGAACGTCAGCTTCACCTCGAACCGCTCGTCGGAAACGATCAGGTCCCAGAACCGATGCTGCAGGACGATTGTCATCTCGGTCGGATATTTTTCCTTGAGCCGCTTCGACAGGATCACGCCCGGAGCCTGCGTCAGAAAGGAAATATAAAAATGATGCTCGCCCGGGAGACCGGTCTTGACGACCCGTTGCAGAACGGCGCGCACGACACCGCGCATCGCCTCTTGCTGCAGTTTCCCGTAATCTATGGACGGCCCCGATGCCATGCCTCAGCCTTCAATTCCGCTTTAATTCCATCTGACCTCTGAAATCAGATTTCCCGTCCCGTCAAGCCCGCCCGGCCAAGTTTGATCCGGTGCACAGGCGGAAAGGTGGAGGGCTTCTGTTGCCCGGTGCCCTCCGGACCGCGCCTTACCCTGCTAAGGGTAAGGGCTTCAAGTTCAGGCTAGTCGCGCTGCATTACGCAGCGAGAGCGGCCTCAGCATAGTTGTCATTGGCAACTATTCTGTATGACCCGATAACGGTGGTATCATGCCGAGCAAAAGCTAAGTCCTTTACACCTTCGTCGATCCTATTTCGCCCCCATAACAGCTGGGCCTTACGGCCTGTGCTCGCCGGGAAATCCCGACGAAACCACCGGGCCTTGCGGCCGGCTCCCCGAAGGGAGGCGCAAGGCCCAGCATAAAATGGTGGAGGCGCCGGGTACCGCCCCCGGGTCCGATCGGCTTATTACGACCGCGTTTATCGCCATAGCCGGCAGAGCCGGCACCCTGAATATAGGGGGCAACCGTTACGAAAAAAAGCGTTTCGGTGACCGGAGTTTCGTTCGTCCTGAAAACCTGTTACCGGCTGTGACAGCGGGGTAACGATCAGCCTGCCCGAGGTGGTCCCCCGGGACGCCGCATTTGCGTGGGCGTTTCGTTGCAAGCGCCGCCAAAAAAAGCAGATAATCCCCCGTGGAAAACATAATTCAGACCTGGAAAGGCGTCGCCGTCACGGCCGTTCTGGCTGTCGGGATCGTGATCTTGGCAACCCAAGCCGGGTACGCGGCCGCCTGGCTGTTCGATGTCTGGGCGCAAATTCATGAGCCTCGCGCATTTGCCGCAGGCGAGATGGAAGCTCTGTTGACCGGCCGAGTGGCCTCTTCACTGTTTGCCTTTCAGGTGGTGACGATAGCGTCGGTTCTTCTGGTCGATGCCTATGGCCGCCGCACGACGGGCGCCAGCGCGCTGAATTTCGCCATGCCGCGCGGCGGGGTCTGGACGCTCATACTCTCCGTCATCGCCCTCGTCGCATTCGCAACCAGCTTCGCTTCGCTCGTTTTTGTCTTCAACCCGGAGGCGTTGCGTCACGATTTGCAGCCGTTTTCCGAGATGATGCAGTCGCGGACCTGGTGGCTCATCCTGCTGGCTGCAGGCATCGGTGCGCCGCTGGCGGAAGAATTGCTCTTTCGAGGGCTGATCTTCGGCGCTTTGCGGCAATCACCCCTCGGCTTCATCGGCGCGACGCTGATTACAGCGATTACTTGGGCGTCGCTCCACGCCAACTATTCGCTTTATGGCCTCGGCGCGATCACGTTTATTGGCCTTTATCTGGCTTGGTTGCGTGAGCGCACCGGCGGCCTGCTGGCTCCAATGGTTTGTCACGGGTGCTACAACTCGTTGATCATTCTGCTTATGGTCATGGCACCCAATAGTTCGCTGACGACCGGCTGAAGGTCGTCCTAGAATCGCATAAGTCTGAAGCCATGCAGCAATATCTCGATCTTCTGCGCCATGTGCGTGACCACGGCACGAAAAAGACGGACCGCACCGGCACCGGCACGCTGTCCGTCTTCGGCCATCAGATGCGCTTCGATCTGGCCGAGGGCTTTCCGCTCGTCACGACCAAGAAGCTGCACACCAAGTCGATCATCGTCGAACTGCTCTGGTTCCTGGCCGGCGCGACCAACACACAATATCTGAAAGATCATGGCGTCAGCATCTGGGACGAGTGGGCGGACTCGGACGGCAACCTCGGGCCGGTTTACGGTAAGCAGTGGCGAAGCTGGGAAGCCGCCGACGGCACGACCATCGATCAGATCGCAAACGCCGTCTCGGATCTGAAGCGCAATCCGGATTCGCGCCGCATTATCGTGACGGCGTGGAACCCTGGCGACCTGTCGAGGATGGCGCTCGCGCCGTGCCACTGCTTGTTTCAGTTCTACGTCGCCGACGGCAAGCTCTCGTGCCAGCTTTATCAGCGTTCGGCCGATATTTTCTTAGGCGTGCCGTTCAACATCGCGAGCTATGCGCTGCTGACGATGATGATGGCGCAGGTGACCGAGCTGAAGCCCGGCGAGTTCGTGCACACGTTCGGCGATGCGCACCTTTATCTCAATCATCTCGAACAGGCCGACCTGCAGCTCTCGCGAACACCACGCCCGCTGCCGACGATGACGATCAACCCGGACGTCACCTCGATCTTCGATTTCAAATACGAAGACTTCACGCTGTCCGGCTACGACCCGGACCCGCACATCAAAGCGCCGGTTGCGGTGTGATCTAAATTCTAACCGTCGTGCCGACGGAGGTCGGCAGCCAGACAAGCATCGGCATCAACATTGCGTTCAACTTGACTGGATCCCGGCCTGAGCCGGGATGACGTTGCTGGGCTCCATTAAGCCGTCCGCGACGGCCGGCTCTGCGAAGCAAAGTCGTCGCGGACAAACGAAAAGCTCTGCGCAGCAGAGTCGCCGCCACCAAACAAAGATGCTATGCCCCACCGATGAATGACACACTGATATCCTTGATCGTCGCCGTTTCGGAAAATGGCGTCATAGGCCGTGACGGCGGACTGCCGTGGCGGCTCTCGTCCGATCTGAAAACATTCCGCCGCCTGACGATGGACAAGCCCATCGTCATGGGGCGCAAAACGTTCGAGTCCATCGGCAAGCCGCTGGATGGCCGCGATAATATCGTCGTCACGCGCGACCCGGCATTCGAGGTCGCGGGCGTCTCGACGTGTGACACCGTCACCGATGCGCTGACGCTCGCCCGCGTGCTGGCCAAAACCCGCGGCGCCGATGAGGTCATGGTTATCGGTGGGGTCAACGTGTTCGAAGCCGCGCTCCCCGTTGCAGATCGGATTTATCTGACCCGTGTTCACGCCGATGTCGAAGGCGATCGCCATTTTGCGGGCCTCGATGCCGCCGAATGGCGCGAGTCAAGCCGCGAGCCTCTGCAACAGGGCCCGCGCGACGACCACGCCGCCACGCTCATAATTTACGATCGTCAAAAGCAGGACGCCTGAAAAGCCTCGCTGCCCTTGAAGGTGCCTGCCGAGGCCCCAAATTGCGATTAGCCAAACCAACGGGAAATTTGCGAACGTCGGGGCCCTGGCCTATAAGCTGCGCAAATCCGGGTTTTATCTACGTTGCTCAGGCCTTTGCAGTGCAAGTGTTTACATCCGGCGTCACCACGGTGCCGCCTACATCTCGGAAGGCCATGGGGGGCACGATTTTAATCTTCAGCTCAAATTCGAAAGAGGCCCTTATTCATGCCCTGGAGTAGTCAAGGCGGTAGCGGCAGCGGTGGGGGAAACGGCGGCCGCAAAGGTGGAGGCGGCCCGTGGGGCCAAGGGCCGTGGGGACCGCAGGGCGGCGGTAGCGGCGGCGGCAAGGAGCCGCCCGATCTCGATGAAATTCTGCGTCGCGGCCAGGATCGCATGCGTCAGGTGATGCGCGGCGGCGGCGGCAACGGCAGCGGCGGCGGCAGCTTCGGCGGCGGCGTACCTAAGCCGTTCCTGTTCTTTATCGCGATGCTCGTTCTGGCGGGCGTTGTGTTCTACGGCTTCTTCTTCCGCGTGAATCCGGATGAGCAGGGCATCGTCCTGCGCTTCGGCAAATATGAACGCTGGGTCGGCCCCGGCCTCAACTGGCGCTTGCCGTACCCGATCGAGGAAGTCCGCCTGCCGAAGGTAACGCAGCAGCGCACCATCGAAATAGGTGCCGGTCGCAGCGTCATCGGTGCGCGCGACAGCGGCTTGATGCTGACGGGCGATGGCAGCGTCGTTGATGTCCGCTTCGTCGTCTTCTGGCGAATAAGCCCCGACAAGAACGAAGCCAACGGCCAGACCGGCGTTGAAGAATTCCTGTTCAACATCGCTCAGCCGGAAACGACAGTGCGCGAAGTTGCCGAAAGCGCGATGCGCGAGGTCGTCGGCCAGTCCAATCTGCAGCCGCTTCTGACCGGTGGCCGTCAGGCGACGCAGGAAGCCGTGCAAAAGCTCATGCAGAAGACGCTCGACTCCTACGGCGCGGGCATCAAGATCGACCAGGTTCAGTTGAAAGAGGTCGATCCGCCTGAAGAAGTCATTCGCTCGTTCCGCGAAGTGGCGGCTGCGGCGCAGGAAAAGGAAACTCTTATCAAGCAGGCGCAGACGTATGCCGATCAGGTCGTGCCGCGCGCGCACGGCGATGCTGATCGCATCATCGCCGCCGCCGAGGGCTATCGCGACCAGACGGTCGCCGAAGCAACCGGTCAGGCCGCCCGCTTCCTCAAGGTCTACGACGAATATAAGAAGGCGCCCGACGTGACGCGCGAACGGCTCTATCTCGAAATGCAGGAGCGTGTGCTGTCCGGCGCCGACAAGATCATTCTCGATCAGAAGAGCAACGGCCAGGGCGTCGTTCCGTTCTTGCCGCTGGAGCAGCTTCAGCGTCAGCCGAAAGACGATCAGACCAGCACCGATGCCGATGGAGCGAAATAACATGCGTGCGTTTTTCGCTTTCATTCTCGCCGTCATCGGCGTCGCCGCGGTGGTTCTCTATTCCTCCGCTTTCATCGTCCACCAGAATGAGCAGGCACTTGTCCTGCGCTTCGGTAAGGCGCAACCGGCTGTCACTCAGCCGGGCTTGCATTGGAAGATGCCGTTCATCGATACGGTCGAGAAATTCGACAAGCGTATTCTCGATCTCGACACGACCGAGCAGGAAGTCACGGCGTCCGATCAGCAGCGTCTCATCGTCGACGCCTACGCCCGCTATCGCATTGTCGATCTGTTGAAGTTCTATCAGAACGTTCACGATGAAGACCGCGTCCGAGAAGTCGTCGGTCCGCTGATCGAATCTGAAATCCGCCGAGTGCTTGGTTCGGCGACCTTGCAAGAGGTCGTGAAGGACAAGCGTGAATCGCTGATGAAACAGATCGCGGATCAGGTGAACGCGGAAGGCCGCGACTATGGCCTCGAAGTTGTCGACGTCCGCATCAAGCGCGCCGATCTTCCGCAGGAAAACCTCGTCAAGGTTTACGACCGCATGCGGGCCGACCGTGTCCGCGAGGCAACCGAGCTTCGCGCCCAGGGTGAGGCTGAAAGCAACCGCGTCCGCGCCAACGCCGACAAGGACGTCACGATCATCAAGGCGACGGCCACGCAGAAGTCGGACGAAATCCGCGGCGACGGCGAGGCCAAGCGCAGCCGCATCTTCGCCGAAGCCTTTGGTCAGGATCCGGACTTCTTCCGCTTCTACCGGTCGATGCAGGCGTATACGACGGCCCTAAAACCGGGCGATACCCGCATGCTGTTGTCGCCCAACAGCGAATTCTTCCGGTATTTTGAGGATCCTAACGGTAAGGCTCCCGCGGCGGCTGCACCCGAGCCGCAGCGATGAACGACATCCTGGCCGGACTGGGCGTAGCCCTCGTCCTCGAGGGACTGTTATGGGCCGCCGCGCCACAGTTTGCGCGGCGGACCGTTGAAGAGATTGCGAATTTCTCCACCGGACGCATCCAGATCTGCGCCGTCGCCGCAGTGGCCGTTGGCGTATTTGTCGTCTGGCTCGCGCGGGGGTAGGCAACTTATCCCCGCATACTGGCAATATGCTACCTTGCCATGTTCACGCTTTGATGTTGGGCGAGCTAGCATAGGTCCGCGGCTGTCTACGGGTGCCGGTCAGACTTGGAGTTTCATGCAATGATGAAGAACGGTTCGGCGCTTCTTCTCGGTTTCGTTTTCAGTCTTGGCCTGTTAAGCGCTCCAGGCGCCTGGGCCGAGACCTTCCAATACGGTCCGGCATCTGTCGCGCCGCTGGCCAAGAAGCTCTCCGACGCCGTCGTCAATATCTCGACCTCGCAGACCGTGAAGGGCCCCGCCGGCGTGCCGCTGCCGAAGGTGCCGAAAGGCGCGCCGTTCGAAGACTTCTTCGATGATTTCTTCAACAAGCGCGGCGGCGTCCCGCACGGCGACCGCAAGATCTCCTCGCTCGGCTCCGGCTTTGTCATCGACGGCAAAGAAGGTCTGATCGTCACCAACAACCACGTCATCGATGGCGCCGAAGAAATCGACGTGAATTTCCACGACGGCTCGAAGCTGGTCGTCGAAAAGATCATCGGTCGCGATACTAAGTCCGACCTCGCGCTTTTGAAGGTGTCGCCGAAAAAGCCGCTCGCCGATGTAAAGTTCGGTTCCTCCGACGCCATCGAAGTCGGCGACTGGGTGATGGCGATCGGCAACCCGTTCGGACTCGGCGGCTCGGTGTCGATGGGCATCATCTCGGCAAAAAGCCGCGACATCAATTCCGGCCCCTACGACGATTACCTGCAGACCGACGCTGCCATCAACAAGGGCAACTCCGGCGGTCCGCTGTTCAACATGAACGGCGAGGTGATCGGCGTGAACACCGCGATCATCTCTCCGACCGGCGGCTCGATCGGCATCGGCTTCGCCGTGCCATCGGACACCGTCTCGAACGTCGTGGACCAGTTGAAACAGTACGGCGAGGTTCGGCGCGGCTGGCTTGGCGTCAAAATTCAATCGGTGACCGACGAGATCGCCGAAACCCTCGGGCTCGATGAAAACGCGGGCGCGCTTGTTGCAGCCGTCACCCCCGACAGCCCCGCCTCGAAAGCCGGATTGCAGCCGGGCGATGTCATCTTGAAGTTTGACGGCAAGGAAGTGACGAGCATGCGCGGCCTGCCGAAGATCGTCTCGCAGGCGCCTATCGGCAAGGCCGTCGATGTTGAGCTTCTGCGCAAGGGCAAACAGGAAAGCACGAAGGTAACGGTCGGCCGTCTCGAAGAAGATGACGATAACGCCAGTGACCTGAAAAGCGGCGGCGACGCCGAAGACGAAGATCCGAAAGGCTCAGCCGTCATCGGCATGCGCCTGTCCCCGCTGACCGACGAGCTGCGCAAGAAATATGGTTTCGACTCCAAGGTCACCGGCGTCGTCATCGAAGCCATCGATCCGCAAAGCCCGGCGGCAACCAAGGGACTGAAGGCGGGCGACGTCATCGTCGAAGCGGCTCAGGACTCGGTGTCCGATCCGCAGGATGTCGCCAAAAGCATCGAAAAGGTGAAGAAGTCCGGTCGCAAGGCTGTGCTATTGCGGGTCGAGGATTCGAAGGGGGATCTTCGTTTCGTCGCCGTACCGGTGTCGTAACAGGCGTGCTATCGCGCCATCAGAAAAATCACGCCAGGAGATAATTGGTGTCCGAGGGTCACGGCTTACTCGATACGATCTTTGACCAGCTTTCCCCGGTGCATCCCGATGGACACAAGTTCATCGCGATCGCAGCTGCGGTGACGCTGCTGTTCTTCTTTCTTTATCCGCCGCTGGGCTGGCTCTGCGCCGGCATAACGGCGTGGGTCATCTACTTCTTCCGCGACCCGCTGCGCGTGACGCCGCTTCGACCTGGCCTGGTCGTATCGGCCGCCGATGGCAAAATCTCCGGCGTCGAGAAGATCGTTCCGCCGGCAGAGCTTGGCCTGGGCTCGGAGGAACGCGTTCGCATTTCGACGTTCCTGTCGGTCTTTGATGTTCACATCAACCGTTCGCCCGTCGCCGGACGCATCATTCGCTCGCTATACGTTCCGGGCAAATTCCTGAACGCAGCCCTCGATAAGGCGAGCGAGGACAATGAGCGGCGCATTCTCGTTATCGAAACGCCGACCGACGGTGACGTCGGCGTCGTTCAGATCGCAGGCCTCGTCGCTCGGCGCATTGTGACGTTTTCGGAAGTCGGCGACGCCGTCGGCGCGGGGCAGCGATTCGGTCTGATTCGCTTCGGTTCGCGCGTGGACATCTATCTGCCACCAGGAAAAACGGCTCTTGTCAGTGTAGGCCAACGTGCAGTTGCGGGCGAAACCGTTTTAGCGGATCTTCACTCGCCGGAGCCGGAACGTGAGGCGCGTCGCGCCTAGAGGCCGGGTGATCGGGACGTTGTCGAGAGGCGTGGTCAATTCGGCATGGGGGCAAGGAGGCTGCCATGGATAACGATGAGCCGTTTATCGAAACCGAAACGCGCCGCCGCAGGCGCCGCTCTCTGTTTCGCCATCGGCGCGTTCCGGTGCGCATGCTCGTTCCGAACTTCTTCACTCTGCTCGGGCTATGCGCCGGTCTGACGTCGATCCGCATGGGCATCGAAGGCCGCTGGGATCTCGCCATCGCTGCGATCGTTTTCGCCGCCTGTCTTGACGGCATCGACGGCCGCATCGCCCGGCTGTTGAAAGCCTCGTCACGCTTCGGCGCAGAACTCGATAGCCTCGCAGACTTCGTGAACTTCGGCGTCGCGCCCGCCTTCCTCATTTTCAATTGGGGTCTCGGCGACTTGAAGAGCGCAGGCTGGATCTGCGTCATGATTTTTGCCTTGGCTTCGGCTCTGCGGCTCGCGCGCTTCAATGCGGCGCTGGATGACGAGCGGCCGAAATGGCAGTCGAACTACTTCATGGGTATGCCCACGCCCGCTGCCGCCATTGCCGTGCTGCTGCCGCTCTATCTCTTTCAGCTCGGACTCGATGAAACCAAGTCGCAGTGGGTGCTGAAATTCGTGCTCGCCTACACTGTCTTCATCGCCTTCATGATGGTGTCGAACATCCCGACCTATTCGGGAAAGCTGCTCGGCGAGCGAGTCGGCCGCGAATGGGTGCTGCCGATCTTCGTTCTTGCCATCGGCGTCGTCGCGTTTCTCTTCACCTACCCCTACGAGACGCTGACGGCTCTAACGTGCCTCTACCTCGGCTTCATTCCGTGGAGCTGGCGCGCATACCGCAACAAGAGCGAAGGTGAGGGCGCCGCCTCCGCCGCGGCGTCGCTGGAAGGCGTTCCGCCCGGCAGCGCGTCGGGAAAGCCCGAAACGACGGGTGGCCGCGTCTTTGCCTTCCGTCCGAACGATCCCGGCAAATAAATTTATGACGTAAGGGCGCGGATGTCCGCGCTCCTCTACTTCGTCTCTTCGGGCTGGCGATTGTAGATGTCGTCGGTGCGATGAATATCGTCCTCGCCGAGGTATGACCCGATCTGCACCTCGATGATCTCGACGGGAACCTTGCCGGGGTTCTGCAGCCGGTGCCACTGCGTCGCGAAAATGTAGACGCTCTCGTTCTCGCGCACGAGCTGCTCTTTATCGCCGATCGAAACCTGCGCCGTGCCCTGCACCACGATCCAATGCTCGGAACGGTGATGGTGCATTTGCATGGACAGCTTGCCGCCCGGCTTCACATGCAGCAGCTTGACCTGGAACCGCGGCCCGATGTTCAGCGTCTCGAAGTAACCCCACGGACGGTAGTTCCGGAGGTGCTGCTCCTGCTCCTTACGGTTCGACTGTTTGAGCCGCTGGACGACTTTCGAGACATCCTGCGTGCGGCTCTTGTCGGCAACGAGCAGAGCGTCGGGCGTGTTGACGATGATGAGATCGTTGAGACCGATGGTCGAAACGAGCGACTTCTCGGAGTGGACGTAGCAGCCGGTCGTGTCCTCCAGAACCGCTTCGCCCTTGATGAAGTTGCCCTTCTCATCGCGCGGCGCGATATCCCAAAGCGACGACCATGAGCCGACATCGTTCCAACCGACATCCATCGGCAGGATCGCGGCCTTGTCCGTCTTCTCCATCACCGCATAGTCGATGGAGATGTTGGGCGACGCCGCAAAGCTTGTCTTATCCAGTCGCAAGAAACCGAGGTCTTCGCTGGCGCCGTCGAGCGCACCGCGCGCAGCTTCAAGAATTTTCGGTTCGTACCGCTCGATTTCTTCGAGAAAAGTCCGGGCGTTGAGCGCGAAGATTCCGCTGTTCCAGAGATAAGAGCCATCCGCCAGATAGCGCTCGGCAGTCGCACGATCCGGCTTTTCCGCAAAGCTCGAAACATCGAACGCCAGTCCGTCGAAACCCGGTAGCGCCGCACCGCGCTTGATGTAGCCGTAGCCCGTGTGCGGCTCGGTCGGCGTAATGCCGAAGAGAACAAGTTTGCCTGTCTCGGCAACGGCGGCTGCACGCCGGATGTTCTCTGCAAAGAGCGCTTCATCGCCGATCACATGATCGGACGGCATGACCGCAAGGATCGCATCGGGATCGTCGCGAAGCGCAAGCAGAGCTGCAACCGCGATCGCCGGCGCCGTGTTGCGCGCGACCGGTTCGAGGATGATGGCCTTGGGCTCGATGCCGGCGCGGTCGACTTCCTCGCGCACGAGGAAGCGATGATCGTTATTGCACAGCAGGATCGGCGCCTCGAAACCGGCCTTTTGCGGCAGGCGGGCCAATGCCGATCCGAGAAATGACGTATCCTGGCCGTTGAAGAAGCGGATGAATTGCTTCGGATACATCGAGCGGGAAAGGGGCCAAAGCCGCGTCCCAGAACCGCCCGACAATATAACTGGGTAAATGGCGCTCATCGAACGGTCTGACCCCGGGTAAGAAAAATTAAAATCTAGATCTCAATGCCTTGCCAAGCGAGACATCACGATAGCGCGGAAAAATGACAATTTCCAAGGTGGATCGTTTTCGACGATGAACCCGTAACTGCGCCCCCATGCGAACTCAGGATCAAGAACGAGCCAGTCGTTCGCGTAGCGATCTGAGCGTATCGAAGGTGCTCGCCGTGGCGGACGCTCCTGGCTTGGCCGCTGGTGCCGAGGACGCGGCGTTCCCGGTTGGAGCGAGACCATCCGACGGCGCCACTGAGGCGTCGCGGCGCACGATTGAGCTGTTGGGACGCGTCGTCGAGACCGAACCTGGATATGGTGGCGGCATCGTGGCCGGTCGATATCCGGCAGGCTCCGGCGGGACGTCGTACGCGGGCGCCTCCGTCGATTGCGACCCGTGAATGCCGAGGGCGTCGGCCATCATCGCAAGTTGGGTCGACACGCCGTCGGCCGTTACCGGAATGGCCGATGCGCGCCAACGCTCGACGATCTGATCGAGGAAACCTTCGTCGTTGAGCGAAGTCTGCCAACGCTTCGAGAAAATCGCGGTCGAGGATCGCGGCAATCCGTGCTTGGGCAATTCGTCGAACTTGATGCGGGCAGGAAGCGCCATGCCGTCGCCGAAGGCGATAGCTTCTCGTTGTCCGAGCGATGGCAGGAATTCCAGAAGACCAGCGCCCGTATCCGCAACGGCCGATTGCACGATCGCCTGGTCGCGGTCGTTCGACATGCGCAGTGCGAACACGGTATTGCACTGGGAAAGAATTGTCGGATCGATTTCAGCCGGACGCTGCGTCACGATGCAAAGCGAAGCGCCGTATTTGCGGCCTTCCTTAGCGATCTTTGCGATCGAGCGTTTGCAAGGCTCGAACCCCAAAGCAGAGTTCGCGGGAACATAACGGTGCGCTTCTTCGCACACGAGCGTAACCGGAACCTGGCCTTCGCTCCACAACGCGAAGTCGAAAGTCATGCGGCACAACACCGAAACGACGACGTTGACGACCTCCGATGGAATTCCCGTCAATTCCAGAATGGTGATGGGCTTGTCGTTCACCGGCACGCGGAACAGGCGGCCCAGAACCTGCGCCATGGAATCGTAGACGGTGCGCGAGCCGAACATGAAGGCGTAGCGGCCGTCCTGAGACAGCGTCTCGATGCGGTTTTTCAGAACGCGGTAAGGCGCGAGGTCTTTGCGGTTTTCGAGTTTGCCCATCCGTTCGTCGATGAGCGAAACCAAATCCGAGATGCGGTAGGGGACGGGCGTATCGACCGTATAGCGGCTTGCGTCTCCCAGTCCGCGCCGGGCGCGGGGCGGCTCTCCCGCGCGTCCCGTCGCGTAGCGCGTTTTCGCGATCGGAATGAGGTCCTGCAGCACTTCGATTTCGGACTTGCGATCACCGTCGCCGACGAGGACTTCCACCATCTCCTCGAACGTCAGCAGCCAGTAGGGCAACTGCATGTTGCGCGGGGAGATGACCTCGGCCCACTCGCGGAAAGCGCTCGCGTATTCGTTATGCGGATCGAGCAGAACGATATGAGCGGCTGGGTTCTTTTCGACGATCGAACGTAGGATGAGCGCCGTCGAGCACGACTTGCCCGTGCCGGTCGTGCCGAGAATGGCGAAATGCTTGCCGAGCAGTTCGTCGACGCGAACCATCGCAGGAATGCTGTTGTCCTGGCGGATGGTGCCGATGCGCACCATGGCCGAGAGATCACCGCAAAACGTCGCCTCGAGTTCGTGCTTCTGCGCTAAACGCACACGGTCACCGAGCGCGGGATAGGCTGTGACGCCACGATTGAACGACGGCGAACCGCCGGATTTTTCGGAAGCCAGCTCGCCGACGAGCCCCAGCTCCGCAATCCACACTTCGCCTTCCCCCTCGCGCTGCGAGGGAACCGGAACGCTCAGAGCAGAGACGATAGCAAGAACAGTCGAGCGTGACGTGTCGATAGCGAGAAGCGTACCCATCTCCGGGCGGCTTTCGGGCGCGCGACTGCGCAGATCGCCGCCGCTGTCGAGCAGCACGATGGCTTTCGAACCGGTGACGGAGACGATACGGCCGATCGAGGCGTCTTTACCCTCGTTTGCGGAAGTAGGGGTACTGATGCTTTGCATTCAGGATCCGGGGGTCATGGGGACGAAACAGCGCTGAAAGTAGATTGCGACGAATCCACGGGGCTGACGCTGTCGCTCGCCGGGAATGCCAAGACGACATCGGTTCCCGACCCCTTCTTCGATCTGATCTCAATGACGCCGCCGTGCAGCTCGACGAGAGCCTTGGCGATCGGAAGACCCAGGCCAATGCCTTCGCGCCAGCGCGACCGGCCGCCATCGACCTGACCGAACGGCGTCATCGCAATATCGATTTCTTCGGCCGTCATGCCAAGTCCGCTGTCGCGAATGGCGATGATCGTGCCACCGCTGACGCTACGATGGGCGATCACCTCGATGATGCCCGTCGCCTGGGTGAACTTCAGCGCGTTCGCAATGATATTCATGAAGATCTGGCGCAGCTTCGTCGCGTCGCCGCGAATGGTCGGCAAATCGGCGGCAATATCAGGCCGCAGATCGACATGCGCCTCGCTTGCCATCATTTGATAAGACTTGACGCAGTCCGCGAGAATGTTCCCGACGTTGATCTGCTGCGCGTCGAGCGTGTACTTGCCGCTCTGAATTTTCGAGATGTCGAGAATATCGTTGATGACCGAGAGCAAGTGCTCGGCCGCGTCGTGAATGAGATTGGCGTAGTCGACGATGTCTTTGTCGGCGAGCTTGCGCTCATCGTGCTGCGAGAGCAGTTTAGAAAAGCCGATGACCGTATTGAGCGGCGTTCTGAGCTCGTGGCTCATGTTCGCGATGAATTCGGATTTGATTTTGTTTGCGAGTTCGGCCTGGATGCGCGCCGATTGCTCGGCGGTGCGAGCACGGTGACGCAAAACCGCGTCACTCAAGAGCGATGCGTACTCGTCCATCAACGAGTTGGATTTGACCTGTCCAACCGACCCAAACATCATCGAACGCCGCTCAACGCGATTACAATTGCTCGCCTCAACTTATCGGCGACTGCCTAACCCAAGGTTAATCACAGTCCGCCGCGCGGCTGAGCGCGAACGAATTCATAAATGTTGCGTTAAATTGCAGGCGAATTGAGCGGCCGACGGCGACAATTTCCGCGGGCGCTCACCGCATGATGAATTTGAACGGCTGCGTGAAGGCGAGCGGCTTGACGCTGACGTCCGGCGGGATGGGTGGGAACGGTGCGGCCCGATCGAGCGCGTCGGTCGCCGCATCGTCGAGCTGCTTGACGCCCGAGCTTGTCGCGATCTCCCTCGACAGGATGTGGCCGTCGACGCCGATTGTGTAGCGGAGCACCACCGTCCCGGATGCCGGAACGCGCGGATTGCGCTTTGCCTTTTGAACCCGGTCGTTGATCTGGCTCATGTAGCGGCCGAATGCCTTGGCGTTGCCGCCGGACGCTTGCCCCGCGCTACGCACTTCGAGAACGGCGATCTGAGCAGGCTGCGTGATGGTCTGCACTACCTCCGGCGGCGGAGGCGGCGTATCGGGTGGCGGCGGCGGTTCCTCGGCCTTGACGACTTGCTGCTCGACCGTGCCCTCGGCCGACGAGATGACGTCGTGCAACTCGTCCGGCTTCTTTTCTTCCGGCGGCGGTGGAGGGGCAGCCTGCATAGCAGCGATTTCGGGGACTTCGCGCGTCTCCGAAGAATCGCCCTTCGTAACGCCTTCGTTCGACTCGGCGCCCTGGACCAGCATCACGTCCATGCCCTTGCCCATGTCCATGGCAGGCGAACTGGTGTCCAGCAGATGTGGGAGCATCGCGTAGCCGACTGCCCCGTGAATGATCAGGGCAAAAAGTATGGCGGCAATTCGCAAGGACATCCCGGGCGGCTCTCGTCGTCAGTTGTTGGCCGTCGCCCCCGATGGGGCGGCACCGGATGCGGCGGTCGACGATGGCGCCGGCTGAGACAGCAGCGACACTCGGGCGTAGCCAGAATCGCCGACGCGTCCCAAAAGCTCCATCACATCGCCATAAGGAATTTTCCGGTCTGCGCGAACGTAGACGACGGCGTCGCCTTCCTGCGCCTTGATCTGCTCAAGCCGGGGAACGAGCGTATCGCGCGTCACCTCTTCGTCACGAATATAGAGTTTGCCATCCGGCGCCAGCGAAACGACCATCGGCTTTTTTTGTGAACCGATCTTGGAAGCGGTCGTCTTCGGCAGTTCGAGTGGCACGCCTTGAACCATCAGCGGTGCAGCGACCATGAAGATGATCAGCAGCACGAGCATGACGTCGACGAACGGCGTGACGTTGATTTCGGCGAGAGGCTTATAGCCTCCGTCGTCATCACCGCCCGACCCATTGCCAACAGCCATTCCCATTAGTTTGCACCCTCGAGGCCGCGCCGCGACATGATCCGCGCGATGCCGACGATCGCTGGCATGACCCGGTCGGACGCACGTCCCAGTGCGACTGTGATCTGGTTATAGAAAATGACTGCGGGAATGGCGGCAGCAAGGCCGACAGCGGTAGCAAACAGCGCTTCGGCGATGCCCGGTGCAACGACCGCGAGGCTCGTGTCCTTCTGCTGCGCGATCGCCGTGAATGAATTCATGATGCCCCAGACGGTGCCGAAGAGACCGATGAAGGGCGCGGCGGAGCCAATCGTCGCCAGGAACGGCAGCCCTTGTTCGATGCTCTTGAGTTTGCGTTTGACGGCCGCGCGCATGGCGACTTCGAGCCGGTCGCGCACTTCGCCGGTCGAAGCGTCGTTGCCCGCTTCGCTCCATTCCGTGCGTGCGGCCTCGCCGACGGCGCCGATCAGGCTGGAAGACCGTGCTTCCGGCAAGTTGGCGGAGACACTGCTCTTTTCGAGCTTGCCGATCTCGCGGTTGATCATCCACACGCGAATGAGCTTTTCGAACGCCATGGCCCAGCAGATGACCGAGGCAGCGAGCAGGCCCAAGATGATGCATTTCACGACGATGTCGGCGTGATGGAAGAGCCCCATGATCGAAAGATCTTTGGCGGCGATTTCCGCGGACATCACAAATAAGGGGTTCATCGCGTCACTTTGAAAGTTGAACTTTTGTCAGAGAGGTCGTCTTGAGCTGATCGAGGCAACCGGGAACCGGTCCCGAGTCGGCCTTGCACTCCATGACGTCGTTGATCAGAAACGATCCGATCTTGTCGCACTGGATACCGTCGATCTCGAACAGCTTGACGGATTTCTTTTTCGCCTTGAGCGGCGCCAGATCGATCGAAAAGCGCTTGCCGATCACACCGTCCGTCTGAAACAGCACAAGGTCGATCTTGTACGACTTGTACGTTGTCTCAGCGGGGTTATCGACGACGATATAGGCACGACAGCCTTTTGAAGAAGCTTCGAGCTTGTTCAATTCTACGTGGACACCGGCGCTGGGCGCTGGGGCCGTTTCTTCCGCATGCGCGGCCGACGCAGGCGCCGCATCCGGATCGGCATTTGCAAGTGTCGCCCACAGGCATGCGGGAAGAACAAGCAGACAGGAAAGCGAGAAACGCTTCTGGGTTCTGTTCACGCTAAGGTTTCCATTGCGTTTGAATTGAAATTCCCCAAACGCGTGTAGCCACTTTGGCCCTTTGTTGCCAGTGTGAAATTCGTAAGAATATGCAGTTCTATCGCTACGATGAGGTTTTGATTTAGAACAATTTTCACACGAGGTTAGGGCCAAAGCTCAGCACACTTTTTGTCGTCGCGGCGCACCAAGAAATATTCCCGAAACGCGCCAGGAAAAGCTCCCATCGGAGATTATCGGGATGGGACGTCTGCAACGTCCGGTCGCGCTGGCAGTCGGATATTTGAAAGTAAGCATAGTCGACGGCGCATCGGCAGCGACGCCATCCGACCTCAAGCAGCCCGGTCGACAGCGGGCAGGCGAGCCGCGCGCAGGATCTCGTCGAACATGGCAGCGAAGCTCATGAAACCAGCATCGCGATCATCCGAAATATCGGCGAGCACCGCCCCCGCGATCTTGCGCTGGTTCGCTTCGAGGAGTGCCACGGCCTTCTTCGCAAGCGCGCGCGGCGTCCGGTGCCAAGCCGTCAAGAATACGATTTGATCGGCAAGATCCGCCAGAATTTGCGCGTCATCCGCTTCGAGCAGCGGTGGCGCCGAGATGACGATCGTCGGGAAGCGCGCCTTCAGGTGCTGAAACGCGGCTGTGAATGCTACCGAGCGCAGCGCCGCCGGCATCGCGAGCGGAATGGGCGCCGAACCGCACGACGGCAGGAAATGCAAACCTGTCAGGCTGTCGCGCAGAATGACGTTCTCGACCGGCGCATGCGATGCGATCTGATCGAGCAGCCCTGGTGGAGCGTGCGGGGTCAGCTCGCGGCTGAGAAATTTGGCGTGAAAATCGCAGTCGACCAGCAGCGTTTTCTGTCCGTCGACCGCTAGATGATGCGCGATGTTCGATGCAAACGGTTCGGCGCCTTCACCGGACAGCGCCGATACGGTCAGGATAACGCGCGGACCCTCGCCGCTGGCCCGCGCCTTGAGCGCTTCGCACGCAGCGCGTACCGCTTCGGCATAACGGCATCCGGGCTCCGCAATGATCAATCGCGCCCGCCGCATCGAATGCGTTGCCTCATCGTCGTGCGCCACCGCGGGGAGCGATGTCATATGCGGACAGGCAAGCATCTGCTCGACTTTACGCGTCCGCAGCCGCGTGTCGCGTTCGAGCAGAACGGCTAGCGCCAACATAAGAAAAAGCGTCGAAATTGCTACGGTTAAGGCGATGCGGAAGCGTTTTGGTCCCGTCGGCAGCTCCGGTATTTTGGCAGCCTCTACGATGCGCGAGCCGGTCAGATTCCGAGTGAGTCCATAGCGATCGAGAAGGGACGCAAAAACCTTCTCCGAAGCGGTTGGTTCGGCCGATTGTTTCTCGGTGCTGCTGTTCGAGGTCACTTCGGAAAGAAGGTTCGCGATATATCGCGCCGCGACCGCGTTAGCGATCTTCGCGGCCTTCGCCGCATCGTGCGATGAAATGCCGACATTGATCAAAGACGAGTTGTGAACCCGGCGGACCGTCAGTCGCGACAGCAACGCCTCGCGGGCAACAGTCTGCGGGTCGGTCTCATCGAGCGGCGCCATCAGCCGCGATAGCAACGGCTGCGATTGGAATTCTGGATCGGCCGCTAGCCCCATCGCCGTGACCACGTAGTCGAGCAACGCCGGCGATGTCATGTTTGCGATCTGTTTTTCGACCCCGAGACGTTCCAGCTCGAATGCGGGTGTTGGCGTCGCTTTCGGGTCTTGAGCCGATGGCACAGCCGCTTGCCAAGGATCGATCTGGATCAAAACGAACGCGGCATACCGGTCTGGGAGGAAGGCCACGATGGCCCAGGCGATCAACCCCATCACGACCGGAATGAGCACGACTGCCTTGGCGCGCTTGACGACCGCAAGCTGGGCATCCGCAAGAGCGGACCGGAAGCGATGATGGTCGGCGCGTGCGCTTTGTTCGGCCATAGCCTCAGTTCATTTCCTCGCGGCGTCGGCGCACCCCGGCTGCCGAACGCGCTCGTGGCCGGCGCCAAAGCCGACTCACTTCGTCATTGTCACGATCAAAGATGAACAGGATATTGTTGGTTAAAGGGTGCGCCGTGTATCTGCACCGCTGAGGCCGGCGCGTGCGGACGCCATTCATCGCCCTCTCGCGGCAGGACGCGATAGAACCGGCCCCGCTCAGCGGGCCGCCAAAGAAAGCGTCGCGTTGCCCTGGCGAACATCGTAAACGCACCGCGCCGCGCTGTCCGTCGAACTCAAGATCAACTGCGGATCGCGAAAACGCTGGTTCCACTGCGGGTTCTGCGTATCCCAGATCGCGACATCGATATAAGGATTGCCGATAACGGCTTCCGCCTTCGATGCGGGACCCCAGGCGTAAACGCCGTCAGCGCGAGCATCCGCGCCGCGCTTCAGCGCCATCCGGCGGCAAATCTCGATGGCATGGTCGCGGTAGGCGTCAACCACGGCGTCGCTCATGGCGGTGCGATAGGTATGATCCTGGAACCAGACCTTGCCCACTGCCAGCAGGATTAAACCGAATAAGACCGTACGCATGAAGACGCCCCGGACGCGAAAATGTCGTTTCCTTTAGGCCCGATCATGCCCCCGGTATGGTGAAAAAAGCGTTGTCCAGCGGCAGGTTGCGGTGCAGCGGAGAGGCTCGCCGGACTTGTCAGCCGCGTTTTGGTCGGGCACAAGCGTGCCGGCGAAAAACATCCGAATGTCCGGGAGGACCCCTCA
>JAFECH010000346.1 GCA_018242255.1 Pseudomonadota bacterium
GATAATCCCGCCGCCTGGCGCGAGCCGCTTTGGTGCATCGTTCAGAATACGATGCACGAGATCCATTCCGTCGGCCCCCCCGAGATGCGCCAACGTCGGCTCGGCCCGATGCTCCGGTGGAAATGCCGCCACTGCATCGGCCGTCACATATGGCGGATTGGAGATGATGAGGTCATACGTTTCAGCCGGCAGATCGACGAATAAATCCGACTTGAACGTGCGGACGCGATTTCCAAGCCCGTAGTCTCGGATATTCCGCTGCGCCACCGCCAGCGCGTCCTCCGAAATGTCGGCTGCATCGACGTCGGCATTTGGGAAGGCCTCGGCCGCGAGAATGGCGAGACAACCCGAGCCGGTGCAGAGATCGAGCACGCGCGTCACCGCGCCCGGATCGGGAACGATCGCTGCCAACTGATCTTCGACCAGCAGTTCGCCAATGAACGATCTCGGCACGATCACGCGCTCATCGACATAGAATTTGCGCCCTTGAATGTAGGCGGCGTGCGTCAGGTAAGCTGCGGGCTTGCGGGTTTCGATCCGCTCGGTGATGAGCGAGGCCACGCTTTGGCGCTCACCGGTCGTCAGTCGGCAATCGAGCCATGGGTTAACGTCATCGATGGGCAGGTCGAGCTGCGACAGGATAAGAAAGGCCGCCTCGTCGACAGCATTGGACGTTCCGTGCCCGTAGACGAGACGCGCCCGGCTCATGTGGGTCACGGCATAGCGCAACCAGTCGCGGATCGTGAAAAGCTCGTCCATCGGAGCTCGCGCGGGATCTGTCGTCATGGCAATGCGCGAACGAAATGCGCCTTAAACGGTTGCTGGAAGTTCGTCGAAGCCGACGAGGCGGCGCTGGTCTTCGTCCCAGAGCTTCAGTCGCGTGCAGCGAAGGCTCTCGCGCAGCGTCATCCGGTTGATCGATTTCAGCTCGGGACTTGCCTCGAGGCAGGCCAAGAGCCGGTAATTCGGGATCATGCTGTTGAGGTGATGGATATGATGCAGGCCGATGTTGCCGGTGAACCAGTTCAGGGCTTTCGGTAGATCGTAAAAGGACGAACCGAGCAGCGCCGCGACTTGAAAATCCCAGCCCTCGGCAGTGTCCCACGTGGTTTCTTCGAACTGGTGTTGGATGAAGAACAGCCAGCCACCCGTCGCGGCCGCAAGATGCAGAACCGGCAAGCCGACCCAAAGCACGTTGGCGACGCCGAAGAAGTAGCAGAGCGGCGCATAAAGCGCGACAAGCCCCAAGTTCAAAGCAAGAACGCTTTTCCACGCATCGCGCGGCGGCAAGGCATGAAACCACGGTAGCCGCTGAATGATGACGAAATAAGCTGGCACCCCAAGCCCGAACAAAAACAGCGGATGCCTGTAAAGCTTGTAGTGAAGCTTTCGGAGCATCGAGAGTTTCACGTATTCTTTCACCGTCATGGTGTTGATGTCGCCGGCGCCGCGGCGATCAAGGTTCCCCGACGTCGCGTGATGCTGGGCATGCTCACGTCGCCACAGGCCATAGGGCGCGAGCGTCAGCAGACTCATGGCGCGTCCGACGAAATCGTTTAGGGGCCTCGACGCAAAGAACGATCCGTGGCCGCAATCGTGCTGGATGATAAAGGCACGGACCAGAAGTCCGGCTGCTGGAACGGCGAGTAGCAGCGTCGCCCAATAGGCGTGCTCGACGGTCGCGAACATCACCCCGACGATCAGCACAAGCGGCACGATGGTCGTCAGCAGCTGCTGGATTGCAAGCCTCGGCACCGATCCGCGATACTGTTGGCAATGTGCCGCAAGACGGCGGACGCGCTGTTTCTGCGTCTCCGGCAGCGTCTTTGCGACGGATGGAGCCAGTCTCGGATTTTGGGTAAAGACGTCGGCACGACTTTCGGCCTGCAGCGGCTGCTTGAGGCTCACGTTCAAAGCTTGGTCCCCCAATAGTGGAATCGACGGCCGGCCACAGGTAGCGTCGCGTAGCATATTCGTCGCACTTCGCGAAACGCCGCTGACGAAATTTGCGGCAGGAAAATCGGTCAATCCGATACGATTCCTGCGCAAAACCCACAGTATTTCCCGGCCCGAGTGCATTGGTGCGAAAAAAAGAGGGCCGGATTGTGCCCGGCCCTCGTGTTTCTCCGTCTACCAGTCATCGGTCGTAGCCTAGTAATGCTGGCCCCAGACCTCGACGATGGCCGAGCCTTTGCCTTTGGCCGACGAGTCGAAGAATCGCGACCGGTATTTGGCTTCGATGTGGTCGATCGGATGGCGACGGCCCATTCTTAGGTCGATCGGTCCGAACGTGCCGCCCGCATCGACACGGGTGCGGATCGGAATGGTCTCTTCCTGACCATCGGCATAGACGACCTTGATTTCGTTAAGCGTGATCGCGCGGTCGCGGACGGTGACACGCAGCCGGCGGAAGCCACCCTCGTTGCTGCCGACCGGGATGATATCCTTGTCGAAGCCGATGAAGCCTGCAGTCTGTGCGCCGAGCAGCACCCAGCCCTGGTTATACTTGCGGCCTTCACCTTGAGGACCGAGCCAGCCTGGCGCGTAGCGGCCGAAGATTTCGATCCGCGCCTGTCCGTTGAAGTTCGGCCGCGAGCGATAGACGAGCTGGATCTCCTTGATGAAACGGTCGCCTCTGAGGTCGATCCAATTCGTCCGGGAGTTTTTCGGAATGTCGGCGTTGATCGCCAGCGTATCGCTCTCGCCGTTGGCGTAGACAATCTTCATTTCTTTGATGTGAATGTCGTTATCGAGAACGCGCAGGCGAATCTTCGAAAACTTGCCGATTTCCGGTCCGATGCGAATGACGTCGCGGTCCGTCAGGAAGCCGACGTATTGAGCACCGAATAGAACGTCGCCGCCCGCCGTCGGTTGACCCGGCGTCGCAGGCGAGGCGACAGGAGCCGTCGGTCGCACAGTGATGTCGTTATTCGAAATCACCCGACTGGGCTGTCTGCTGCTGTAGTCAGAACCGCCGCGATCCATTTCACGGCCTTCGCGATCTTGGATGCCGATGATCTGCAGCCGGCCGCGGCCGTAGCCCGGCACCTGCTCGATCTTGATCTGATCGATGAACTTGCTTTCGTAGGTCGGATTGATTGGACGGCTGCGCTCGCCCCAATACATGTCGATCTGGCGATCCTCATTCCACACCGAACCGTCACTGTAGACGATCTGGACGCGCCGGATGTCAAAGAGCTTGCCCATGGCATTCTTGATGCGAATGCCCTTGTAGGCGCCCTTAGCTTGCCGCACATCGATCGTATAACGGTCAAGAGACAGATCGACGTCTGTTTCGGCAATGAGAATAAGCTGATCGCCGCGACGATAATGATACCGGTGGCGATGGCGATGATGCCGGTGGCGCCATGATTGTGCCTCGGCGACTGTCGGAGTGCTGACGAGCCCAACGACGCCCGCCCCGGCTCCGACGACAGCGACTGTTCCAACGCCGCTTATAGCTGCGGCGCCTGTGGCCAAGACGGCGCACAGCCCGAGTACCAGTCTGCGCAACATAAACTAAACCCCTCTGGTTACTAACGCCCGTGCCCCTGCAACGGCGGCACTTTAGCTAAGGCGTTTCAAAACCGGGAGCGCTCACGCCAACGTTCGACTGTTCAGAAAAACGATGGTGTGAATCTGCAACACAAAGTTCTGACTGTTCTGTCCGAGACTTGTGCGAGCTAAAGAAGAATCCGACTTCGGTTGCCGAACGGATGTTTGCGCACCGATTTATTTTGCCGGTGCAAAGGCAGTTTTGCCGGGCTCACGCGGCGATCGAAGAGCTGTCGCTCTTAGCCCGGTTCTGAGAACTTCTGGTTGCAGGATCGGAACCCGCGTCGACGAGGTCGATCCTGAGAAGAACGCTGGCGCCGTGCGCTTTTCCAAGTTCTCGGGTTCACCGATGCGATGCTCCCCCGGCACAGCGGACGTTCCACAAAAGAAATTTTGTTGTTTTACAGGCGGGGGAAACGTTGCTCTTGGGTATCGCGAGGCGGCAAAGCAGGCACATCTTGACGGCAAAAAAAGAATCACTTGCCTTGATATCTTGATTTTTCTGCCACCTTTGGCTGTATCATGCTCATCGATCTTCTTCGCCGTCCCACGACCCCAATGGCTTGAAGGTTATTTGCAACCCGCAGTCTCCCCCGGCTGCGGGATTTTTTTTGCTGCATTATCGATGCCGTGAATTAGGATTTGTCCCACGGCGCGAACCCAGCCGCCTTGGCCTCGTCTTCGCTGCAGAACCACCGCTCGCCGCGAGCGGTGCGCACCCGGGCCTTGGCATAGGCGTCCGACCAGGGTAGCGCGTAGATCTTAGCCGATGCTCTGATGACGCCTTTTATCGGGCAACCGTCCGGCGCGTCGCGTTTAGCCGCTTCCCAGGTTTGGTCACGCCAGTCCTGCGGTCGGAGCACCTCACCCTGCCAGATCCCGCGTTTGGCATCGCGCGCGCTTCCCTCGTCGCTGCTGAGCGAGCCGAAGAAAGACTTATCCGTCGCGAAAACGTATCCTTCTCGAACGAGCACCGTCGCGACGTCTTGCGAGCCGTCGACCACGCAGCTGGCGAGCGTTCGCCCGCTGTCGTCCTGCCCGGATGCGGTGCACGACACCCTGTGCCCGCGGACGATCTTGTTGAGGCCTAAACGCGCTGCCGAGGCGCAATTCCAGCGCCGGCCATTGGCTCGATGGCAAGGCTGCGCGGCCGCCGGCGCTTCAACGCCTGCGAGGCGAACGAGCGTGCCATCGACCCGCATCGTATCGCCGGTCAGTGCGGCTGCCGTGCCTGCGATGTCGTTCGAAACGGTGATTTGATGCGAAGCGTCGATCGAGCCCGTCGAAATATTGAGATCCGACACACCGATCCCATCGGCGCTTCTGAGCATAGGCCCGCCCACATAGATGAGCAGCAGGAACAACCCAGCACTGATGACGTGGTGCGCCTTGATCGGAGACTTCTGAGCGATGTCGGGCATCAGCTTGAGTTTGTCGCGCGCCGCGAACGCAGGAATTTGAATCGCACGGCGCAGAGGCGCAAAAAGCGCGCTTGACGCATCCTTTAAAACGCTCCAGCCGAAAGAGACCCAGCGAGCGGTGGCCCAGAAGATCGCAATCGCCATGTCCGCGATCGCGTGCCCAATGAAAGCGAGAACGCGCTGAATACCGCTTTTCGCAGCCGATGCGCCTGCGCGCCCAACGTCGACGCCCGCATCTGCAACGTTCCGGACCTTCTCTATTGCGGCAACGCGCGCGTCTTCGATCCGGCGTTGACGGTCGGCCCGGCGGACGAGAATGGTCGTCCGCACATATTCCTTCCACTCAAAGCCTTCGCTGCGCCTGCGCCACCCGAACATCGAGCGCACCTCCCGTTGCATGAATCGATTTGAGCATTTTGAAGTGAATGATGGCGGCCCTTTGGCCCAGCCGCCAAGTCCCCAAGCATTTACTCGTGATCTACCGAAGCAATTTCAGCCGAGCAAGCAAAGCTAGGCTTCAGTTGCGCTGCGCGAGTTGCGCTCCTGGCAATGACCATAGCCGGATGACGCCGTCTTGTCCGCCCGTAAGAAGCGTGCGCCCATCGTTGGTGAACACCACGGTCTTCGCGCCGGATCCCAGTCCTGTCAGCGGGAGATAGTTGCGCGGCCGCTTCAAGCTCCTGACACGCACGACACCATCTTCGGATGCAGACGCCAGCAGATCACCGCCACCGGAAAAAGCGAGCGACGTGATGCGCGCATTGTGCCCACCGAGCGTCCGCTGCATGCGGTAGGAATTCATCGACAACAGCTTCACGGTGCCGTCGAGGCTTCCGGTCGCGAGCAACGAGCCATCGGGAGAGAAGTCGAGCGCCGAGATGAAGTCGGAATTGTTGCGATAGAGCCGAAGGGAGTCTTTCGTCTCGACACTCCAGATCCTCACGGCGCGATCCGCGCCACCTGACGCGATCCACCGCCCCGACGGATCGACCGCAAGCGCCTGCACGGCATTCTCGTGCCCTTCGAGTACGGCAGTTGGAGCGTTCTGGAAGGCCGTCTCCCACAGCGTCACCATCCAGTCGTGACTGGCTGTGGCGACACGGTCTTCCGAAGCGACAAAATCGACGGCCCAAATGGTCGCGTCATTGCGCTTGAAGCGGTAAAGGCGGCGCTTGCTATCAAGGTCATAGATGTTGACGGCGCCATTGGCGTGGCCTGTTACGACGCGGTTGTTGCGCACGGCAAGCGATACCGCCGGCCCGTCTTCCAACTCGATTGTGCCGAGTTGATAGCGCGTGTCGTAGGACCAGACTTTAAGCTGCGCCTCGTGCGCGGCCGTCACGATCAATCGGCCATCGCCGCTGAGCGCCAGCCGCTCGATCGGCGCGTCGTAAGCCTTGATCTCGGCAGTTTCCGTCAGCGCGGGATCGGGATTGACCGCAACCGGCTTCGAGATCGTTCCCGTGGTTATGGTGTTGCCGTGCGTCGATAGAAGCTGCGGAATCCGATCGTGGAAGGCGAAAACAACTCCAGCAAGCGCGGCCGCAAAGATGACGCGTGTTGTCAGACGACGCAGAAACGGTTTTCGCCCGACGTCCGGGTTAGGGCGTATCTTCGGCTTTGATTTGCCTTTTTCAGCCTGCGGACGCGGTGGCGGCGGCAACGGCGGCAGCTTCTCCGCCGCTTTGGCTTTGTCCGCCTTGGCTTTCTCGGCCCGCGCTTTTGCCTTTTCGGCCGCTGCCAACTTCTTCGCTGCAGCAGCAGACGGCGCAGGAGGCGGCACAGCCTTGCTCTTGCCCTTGTTCTTCGCGGCGGAAGGCTCTTTCAGCGACTCGACGAAATCGAGCATGCCGCCTTTCGGCCCCGGCGCATCGGGTGGCGGCGGAACTGCGGTATTGATGATCGCCTCAGCCGCGCGCATCTCGTCATCTTGCCGACGGCGGACTTCGGTTTTCTCACGCAGTCGCTGGAATAGACCAGGTTTCTCCGGATCCGGAGACAGCAGCGCCCCGCGCCATTCGGCAACCGAACGCGGCCGCGCGTCGACTGAAAGCGCCAATGCATGCTGGATCGCCGCGAGGAATGATTGCCGATAGCTCGCCAGCGCTGCATCGCGCACCGGCACCATCTCGTCCTTCAACATACGTGAGGGCGAGTCGGGCGGTCGCTTTCCGGTTACCGCATGATAGAGCGTCGCTGCGAAGGCATAGATATCTGACCAGGGGCCCTGTTGGCGGCTCGTCTCGGCATACTGCTCATAAGGGCTGTAACCAGGCTTCACGAGCGCCGACACCGTCTTCGTCTTCGAATGCGCAGCGATGTCACTGCGTGCCGCGCCGAAGTCGATCAGTACAGGGTCGCCGGTGTTGCGAATGATGATGTTATCGGGCGCGATATCACGATGCAGGAAGTCGGCTTTGTGAATGACTTCGAGGGCATCAAGCAGCGGCGCAACGATCTGGTCGAGTTCCTTCTGGCGCGGCGCCCGTCCGAGATCCTTCAGCCAATTCTTCAGGCTTTTGCCTTCTTCGAACCGCAGCACCATGTAGGCGGTATTGTTGGCGCGGAAGATGCGATGCACTTTGACGATGTTGTGGTGGTCGAACTTCGCCAGCGTCTGCGCTTCCTCGATGAAGCGGTCGAGCCCCCAATTGTAGTCGCCCGTGCAACTCTCTGAACGTGGTGTCGCCTCGAGGTTCTCGGTGCGCAGCGCGAAATCGCTCGGGAAATATTCCTTGATGCTGACCTTGCGCGTCAGCTCCGGTTCGTCGGCGAGATATGTGACGCCAAAACCGCCCGCACCGAGAACCCGGACGATTTTGTAATCGCCCGCGAGTTCCGTGCCGTCCGGTAAAGCGACAAGCTGTGTCATTGTCCTCGTGCTCGGGCCGTCCGCGCTGATGATGATCTGTCCAGTGTTCTGCCCCTCGCAGCAGAACGATCCGCAGGGCTAGCTTCGCGTTTTGTGTTGGCCTCTCAACGAGCCAGCACTCAGTTGTCTCTGTTTTGAACCCATCGCGCAAGAATGTGGCGTATCGACGGGTGATGAACCCCTGATGAATAATTCCTCGCGGTGTCGCCTTCCAGCCATGTTGCCGCCGACATCTCCTCACCAAATCTGCGTGGCGCGATGGGAACCCGAATCATAATGATGCACGCGCGATTACATCTGAAACGCGTCGCTATAGCGGGTACGGCGATTCTCGTTCCCGTGGCAGTCTTGACATTACTGTCGTCGCACGGCGCCGCAAACGATTTGCTGGGCTCTTCCGGCCCGATCGCCACGCGTCTCGACGCTATTTTTCGCGAAAGCTATCGCGCGGCGCCCGCTTTGGCGGTTGGCCTGATGCTCGCGGTTGCTCTGCCTATCGTCGCGGCACTGGTTCGGTTGTCGAAACCGCTCACGCGTTCAAAGGATGCGACCCGCCTCTACAAGCCGAAGCCCGGCCGGGCTGACGCGTTCGACGCCGACGTCGTGCACGGCCCCGATATTCCACGCCGCATGCCATTCATCGAAATCGAGAACGGTCGCGGCATGCGGTGCGCGATTCCGCGCGATATGCTGAGAATTGGCCGCGAGGACGACAACGACATTCGCATCCCGAGCCGCTACGTGCACCGTTATCACGCAGCCATTCATCGCGAAGACCATGACGATTGGCTCATCACCGATTTAACGGGCGTTGAGAGCAATGGCTTGATCGTCAACGGCCGCCGCTGCTGCGAAGCCCGCCTCCACGATGGCGACCTCATCCAGCTCGGTCCGGGAAAGCTGCGTTTTCGTGTCGGCGCCAGGTAATACTCGCGTTGTCGCCAAGGTTCTGTCCAGGTTCCAGTTCATGCGTATCACCATGCAGTGGCGCGATTCGGCGGAAATCCGCGCCTGTCGAAATCAGAGGGAGATGTGTCGATGGCAATCGAACGGGGCGAGACCACCGCAGGCAACGAAGCGAAGGGCGGCAAGCCTTATAAATTTCTTGGTTCATTGAGGGATGCGCTGATGGCAGCCGGTCGCGACGAAACAGCTCCCGCCGCGGCAGTTGCGACCCCCGCCCAGGTTCAGCCGCCCGCGCCGCCCCAGATTCCAGTTCCAGCCGCCCGGAGCGACGAGGCGAAACCCGCCCCCACAGTAGCAGCTTCCGAAGGACTGAGCGCCGAAGAAGCCGCCCGTCTTGCCCGCACCGGCCCCGAACCCAAAATTCCGGAACGCTTTGGTCTGCCCAAGGAAAAAGAAAGCGACTCACCGCCAACGACTCGTGTCATCCGCGGAGAGCCCTCCAAGCCCCGCAAAGTCGAGCCCGATCCCGATACGGAGGCTCCAAGCCGAACCGTTCTGGTGCGCGGTAAGCAGAAGATCGATCACAGCGTTTTCGAGCGCGACCCCGTCGTCGGCTTTCTGGTCATCGTTGGCGGCCCGGGCCTCGGCTCGTACCGCCCGATTTTTGAGGGCAACAACACCGTCGGCCGCTCGCGCGATAACCGAATTCCGCTGGATTTTGGCGACGACGCCATTTCGAACGAGGCCCAAGCCTACCTGCGCTACGATTCGACGGATCGGTCTTTCCTCTTTGTGCCAAATCTTGCTAAGACGAATGTCGTTTCTGTGAACGACAAGCGACCGGCGGGCCCTGTGCCGCTGCAGCCGATGGACGTCATAACGCTCGGGCGCACGCAAGTCGCATTCCTGCCGTTCTGCGGGAGCGATTTTGACTGGTCAGAGATTTCCGAAGCTTAAGGATCGAATGCCGCCGTTCGAGCATGCAGTCGCCGCAACGCGCGGAGCTCGCGACTATCAGGAAGATACAGCCGCGTTTCTGTCGGACGGTGGCGAGCCAGTCGCACTGTCGAGCGAAGGGCCGGGCTACGACCGCGCCGGTTTGGCCGTTCTTGCCGATGGCATGGGGGGCCACACGGGAGGGGCGCTCGCAAGCCAGACGGTGTGCGATCATTTTCTGCAATCTGCCTCCGCTGCGAAAGGCGAGGTGAGCGAGCGGCTGATTGCCGGTCTGGGTGCTGCCAACGCCGCCATCGCAACGAAGATCGCCGAGAATCCGCTGTTGGCCGGTATGGGCTCGACCCTGATCGGTGCTGCCTTCAGCCCAGTCGGCATAGAATGGGTGAGCGTTGGCGACAGCCCACTCTTCTTGTTCCGTCGCGGTCAGGTCGCGCTTCTGAACGAAGATCATTCGCTCGCGCCTGAGCTCGACCGCATGGTTGCCGAAGGCAAGCTGACCGCAGAAGAGGCACGTCACGATCCGCGCCGGCATATGCTGCGCTCCGCCGTGACGGGCGAGGAAATCGACCTGCTGGACGTTTCACGACAACCTTTGAAACTTGAGGCCGGCGATTACGTCGTGCTCGCGAGCGACGGCATCGCAACTCTTGAAACGAATGAGATCGCCCGCCTCATTCAGGGTTATGCGAAAGACGGAGCTGCGGCGGTAGCGAGAGCGATCATTCGCTCGATCGAAGCAATCCGTGAGCCATATCAGGATAACGCGACCGTTCTGGTCGTAAGAGCCGTAGGCTGATTATTCCGGCCCCCTGCGCCGTCTATTCCCACCGAAGTTTCGGCGAGAATTATCTGCTTGAGCACAAGAAATAATTCATTGTGTTTCCGCGAATTGATCAGCGGGCGTCGGAACCTTACGCAAATGTATTCTGGCCGCCAGAAACCCGCAAAGAACCTTCCGTATTCAGCCCTGGCTGACGGCCGCAAGGGCCGGCTGAGATGCGAAGGAGAGACTTTATGATTTCCAAGATTTTGAGCGCGGCTGTGATGGCCGGTCTTCTGATGTCGGTTGCGGCTCCGGTTGTGGCCAACGCCGCCGATGCCCCGAAGACGAAGGCTGCCTGCAAGAAGGCGAAGGGCACGTGGGACACAAAGACGAAGTCCTGCACCGTGAAGTAAGTCTCGAACCATTTCGAGTTATGCGAACAGTGGGCCCAAAAGGCTCACTGTTTTTTATCTCGTGACGCGGTGGCTCGCCCGCTGTCTAGGAAGCCTCACGGAGATCGCCGGTCGCAAGCCTGCGGATGTGTGATGCGACACGCGGTTGCTTCGACGCCAACCGATGAAAATCCTCGCGCTGCAACTTCAGCAGGCGGCACCGTGACGACGTTATGATAGCCTCTCCGTGCGGGCTGTTTTCAAACATCGTCTCCACACCGAAAACATCGCCGACGGAATAGACGTGGCGTTGACCGTCCGCGAGCTTTTCAAGCCGTCCCGACGCGATGAAATACATAGCGTCGCCCGGAGCACCCTTTTTCACGACTTCGACATTCGGCGGCAGGTTGTGCGCTTCCAATAACGGCATGATTTCTGAGGCTTCCTTGGCGTCGAGCCGCGCCAATAGAGGCACACGCGACATCAAAGACCAGGAAATCACGAAGTCCCGCCTTTGCAGTTCTTGGGCAAAGCCGGTCGAGATGATGGCGACGGGCAATGCGAGGATGCAAAGACCCATGACCATCGTGACGCTACCGATGAGTTTGCCGAGAGCAGTAATGGGCGTTACGTCGCCGTAGCCAACCGTCGTAAGCGTGGCGATCGACCACCAAGCCGCTTCTGGAATGGTGCCGAATTTATCCGGCTGAGCGTTGCCTTCGATGTAGTACATCAACGTCGCGGAGAAGAGCAGAGCCATTGCCAGAAGCAGACCAGCACCCGCCAGCGCCTTGCGCTCGTTCGAAAGTACGCGGATCAGCGTGTACATCGCCGGCGAGTAGCGCGACAGTTTCAGGAACCGCAACAGCCGAAGCGTTCTGAGGATTCGCAGATCGATCAAAACGATCGCGCTCAAATAGAATGGCAGGAACGCTAATAGATCGATGACCAGCGCCGGGTGGCGCGCCAGATTGAGCCGTGCCTTCCAAGGGTGCTTTCGGTCTAGATACGGCACTTCGGTAGCAGTCCAAAGTCGGAGCCCGTACTCGACCGTAAAGATCGCAACGGAAAACACTTCGAACCAATGAAACCAAGGTCGCCAGCCGGCTTCGAGCGATGGCACCGTTTCGGCGACGAATGCCCCGACGTTCAGGACAATAAGAAGGACAATGAAGTTATCGAAGAGCTTGCTCGCCTTGTCATCGCCTTGTCCGGTCTCGATGATCTCGTAGATGCGTTTACGGAGCGTCTTATAACGCAAGCCGGCTGCCATCCGCTCTTTCTGTTGGTGTAACACTACGTCCCCCGTAAATCCGTATAGAGATCATTTCTCCCGCGGATCTCTTCATCGCACTGCATCATTGTGCGACGCCGCACTGCTCAACCAACGGCTTGTCTCCCCCGCGACGTTGAGTAGACCTTGCGTGACGGCGCCAACTGAGGCATCAGCGCATGGATATCGCCGATCACCTATCCGAGATTCGTGCATAGGTGCTTGGCGATTTCACGACCACAATTGAACGCCGTCATTCGCCTGACCAAGACAAGTTTTTCACCCAATAAAAAAAGATTTCTAGGAGGAAAAATCCGTGACCGTGAAGTCCGACATAGAGATTGCGCGCGAAGCGAAGCTGAAGCCCATTGCCGAAGTCGCGGCAAAGGTCGGTGTGCCCGCCGAGGCGTTGGTTCCCTATGGCTGGACCAAGGCCAAGGTGTCTTCCGAGTACATCAAGCAAATCGAAGGCAACAAGGACGGCAAGGTCATCCTTGTGACGGCCATCAGCCCGACGCCCGCCGGCGAGGGCAAGACGACGACGACCGTCGGCCTCAGCGACGGTCTTAACTATATTGGCAAGAAAGCTATCGCCGCATTGCGAGAGCCCTCGCTCGGACCATGCTTCGGCGTTAAGGGCGGCGCAGCTGGCGGCGGCTACGCCCAGGTCGTGCCGATGGAAGACATCAACCTGCACTTCACGGGCGACTTCCACGCCATCACCAGCGCCCACAACCTGCTGTCGGCACTCATCGACAATCACATCTATTGGGGTAACGCGCTGGGCATCGACCAGCGCCGCGTTGGCTGGAAGCGCGTTCTCGACATGAACGACCGCGCACTCCGCTCCGTCGTCAACTCGCTGGGCGGTGTCTCGAACGGCTTCCCACGCGAAGATGGGTTCGACATCACGGTGGCGTCGGAAGTCATGGCGATCCTCTGCCTGTCGCGAGACATCAAGGATCTTGAAACGCGCCTCGGAAATATCATCGTCGCTTATACCCGCGACAAGAAACCGGTTCGCGCCCGCGATTTGAAAGCCGATGGCGCGATGACGGTCCTTCTGAAGGACGCGCTGCAGCCGAACCTTGTGCAGACGCTCGAAAACAATCCGGTCTTCATCCACGGCGGTCCGTTCGCCAACATTGCTCACGGCTGCAATTCCGTGCTTGCGACGAAGACGGCAATGAAACTTGCCGATTACGTCGTGACCGAAGCCGGTTTCGGGGCTGACCTCGGTGCCGAAAAGTTCTTCGACATTAAATGCCGTAAGGCCGGTATCGCGCCGTCCGTCGTCGTTATCGTTGCGACGGTGCGCGCGCTGAAGATGCACGGCGGTGTCGCCAAAGACGACCTCAAGGCCGAAAACGCTGCAGCCGTCGCGAAGGGCTGCGAAAACCTGAAGCGTCACATCGAGAACGTCAACAAGTTCGGCGTTCCGGCCGTCGTCGCGGTCAACAAGTTCATCACCGACACCGACGCGGAAATCCTCGAGGTGCAGAAAGCAGCTGAGAGCATGGGCACCAAGGCGTTCCTGTGCACCCATTGGGCGGATGGCGGTAAGGGCACGGAAGCGCTGGCAAAACACGTCGTGAAAGTGATCGACGAGGGCAAAGCCAACTTCAAGCCGCTCTATCCCGACGACATGAAGCTGCGCGACAAGGTCAAGACGATCGCGACCGAGATATATCGCGCCGCCGACATTTCCTGCGACACCAGCGTCGAGAACCAGTTCAAGGACCTGGAAGCTGCGGGCTTCGGCCATCTACCGGTATGCATGGCCAAGACGCAGTACTCGTTCTCGACCGATCCCTCGAAGCGCGGCGCGCCAACGGGCCACATCGTTCCGGTACGAGAGCTTCGCCTGTCAGCCGGCGCGGAATTCGTCGTTGTCGTAACAGGTGAGATCATGACGATGCCGGGCCTGCCGAAGGTTCCGGCCGCCGACTCGATCCGCCTCGACGACAAGGGCCAGATCCAGGGCCTGTTCTAAGCCCTAAGTGCTGGCAGCCGGCTCCGCGCAGGGGAGGCGCCAGTACCACTAGAATGTGATCTTCGGCGAAGCGTGTGCGGTAGCCGTCGATCGACGTTCTGATACATATCAGCCATACGGGGCAGGTCGTACCGCGGCCTGCCCCGCTTCTGTTAGGAAGTCCGCACTTCTCGATCCATACAATCGATCCCGAATGCGCCTTCTCGCGATCCTTGCCACCAGCTGCTTCGTCAGCTCGATGTCGATGCGGATCATTGATCCCGTCGTGCCTGATATCGCGCGCGATCTCGGCATCGACACGGCATCGGTGGCGATGCTGGCATCTCTTTACGCGTTTCCGTATGCTCTGGCTCAGCCGGTCCTAGGCGCATTTGGTGATGCCTTTGGCAAGGCTCGCGTCATAAAAATAGCGCTTGCCCTGCTGTCCCTGTGTCTCGCCGCGTCGGCGCTCTCCCCGACATTTGCGTCGCTTTCCGTGGCCCGGCTCGTCGGTGGGGCGGCTGCAGGCGGCATCATTCCATTGGCGTTTGCCATTGTGGGCGATCGTTTTCCGATGTCCGAACGCCAAATCGCGCTGTCGCGTGTGTTGACGGCGATCATCGCTGGACAGTTAACCGGCTCGATCGGCTCCGGCCTGATCGCCTCGATGTTTGGATGGCGAGTTGCGACCGCAGGAGCGACATCTCTGGCTCTGATCGCTTTCGTCGTTACGCTCTACCAATTGCGGCCGGCTCCCGGCGCTCGGCGGCAAGCACCGAACCTCAAGGAATTTATCGACGGCTATCGCTCCGTCTTTGCAAATCCGCGCTCGGTCGTCTGCTTCGCCGCGGTCTTCGCCGAGGGCATCGTGATCTTCGGACTGTTTCCCTACGTCGCAATTCTTCTCGAAGAGCGCGGCGCCGGCGGCTTGAAAGAGGCCGGGTTCGTACTCGCAGGTTTTGGGCTTGGCGGCTTCGTCTATACCGCCCTCGTTCGTCTGATGCTCGGACGGCTGGGATTTTACAAGCTTATCATGGCGGGCGGTATCGTGTCCGGGATCGGCTTGGCGCTTTTGTCGTTGGGAACGTCATGGCCTCGCGAGATGGCGACGTTCCTGATCGTCGGCGTCGGCTTTTACATGATCCATAATTCACTGCAGACGCAGGCGACGGAACTGGCGCCTCATAATCGTGGGTCCGCCGTTGCCATGCATTCATTCTTCATGTTTTTGGGGCAAGCCTTCGGGCCGGTCGTCTATGGCATTGGCTTGGCTGGGCTCGGAACTTCGTGGATTTTGCTGATGGCCGGCACATTGATGGGGCTTCTGGGCGTCGCGACAGCTTGGGGATTGAAGGTTCGCTCGGCGATGGCCACGTCGGAGGCCGCCGGTCAAGCTGGAACGTGATTGTCCAGACAGGGACGCCAGAGGCGACCGACACGCATCCGATGCCGAAATTTTATGCGGGCCTTGGCCAAAGGTGCATATTTCGGAAGCAAATAGATGCTGATGTGAATAGGAAGATGCAGCAATTCCGGGCTTGGCGTAAATTGGCCTGGGCTTTGCGATACCGATCCGAAAAGACTCTTTAAACGGGAGGGTGGACTTGGGCGCGTCATTCGACGAAATGAACGGTTTCGGCGGCGAGGTCCGGCCACCGTATAAAGCGTTCGCTGAATGGCTCGGTGTTCAACACCTCGATACGCTCCGACAGAAATCTGCTGAAGCCGAGGTTTTGTTCCGGCGCTCAGGCATCACATTCGCGGTCTACGGTGCAGAAGAAGCCGGTGAGCGCCTCATCCCCTTCGATATTCTGCCGCGTATCATTGCCGCCGACGAGTGGCGACGCCTGGAACTCGGCATTGAACAGCGCGTTCGTGCGCTCAACGCTTTTCTATACGACATTTATCACCGTCAGGAGATCCTGAAGGCCGGCAAGATTCCTGAAGAACTCGTCATTCAGAATTCCGCCTTCCTGCCGGAGATGATCGGCGTCGACCCGCCGCGCGGAATCTATAGTCACATCATCGGTGTCGATCTCGTCCGCACCGGGGAAAACGAGTTCATGGTTCTCGAAGACAATACGCGCACGCCGTCTGGCGTCTCGTACATGCTCGAGAATCGCGAGACGATGATGCATCTCTTTCCCGACCTCTTCAGCCGCAATCGCGTGCGCCCCGTCGACAATTATGCCGATGCACTGCTGAAGACCCTCGAAAGCGTCGCGCCGGGCAATCTCGACGCAGAACCAACGATCGCGCTTCTGACGCCGGGCGTTTACAACAGCGCCTATTTCGAGCACTCGTTCCTCGCCGACCAGATGGGCGTCGAACTGGTCGAAAGCTCTGACCTCGTCGTGATCGACGGCCTCTTGCGCATGAAAACGACAGAAGGCCTGAAACGCGTCGATGTGCTTTATCGCCGTGTCGATGACGACTTCCTGGACCCGCTCGTTTTCGATCCGACCTCGCTCCTTGGTGTGCCGGGCATCTTCGACGTCTACCGGTCGGGTCGGGTAACGATCGTCAACGCACCTGGTGCCGGCATTGCCGACGACAAGGCAATCTACAGCTACATTCCGGCGATCATCGAATTCTACACCGGCAAGGCGCCGCTCCTGCCCAACGTCGAGACGTATAGCTGCCGCGAGCCCGACAGCCTGAAATACGTTCTGGATCATCTCGCCGAACTGGTCGTCAAAGAAGTCCACGGCTCCGGCGGCTACGGCATGCTCGTTGGTCCGAAATCCACGACCGAGCAGATCGAGGAATTTCGTGCCAAGCTCATCGCCAACCCAAAAAACTATATCGCCCAGCCGACGCTTTCGTTATCGACCTGTCCGACCCTCGCCGACACAAGCGTAGCGCCTCGGCATCTCGATTTGCGCCCGTTCGTGCTCATCGGCGATCAGGTGCGCTTGATGCCGGGCGGGTTGACGCGCGTAGCCATGAAGAAAGGCTCGCTCGTCGTCAATTCAAGTCAGGGCGGCGGCACGAAAGACACGTGGGTGCTGCAGGAATAGCTTCGGAATGCTTGGACGTACCGCAAACGACCTTTATTGGCTGTCGCGCTATATCGAGCGCGCAGAAAACATCGCGCGCCTCCTTGAGGTGGGCTACCGCATCGTGCTTCTGCCGCGCGAAGGCGAAGGCTTTCACGAGGAATGGCGATCGACGCTCGAAAGCGCGGGCTGCCTGCAAGGCTACGTGCAGCGTCATGGCGAGCTGATTTCGCAAAACGTCATCGACTACATGCTCTTCGACACATCGAACCCGTCGAGCATCTCATCGTGTCTCGCCGCTGCGCGCCGCAACGGCCGTGCGCAACGCACCGCCCTGACGCGGGAAATGTGGGAAAGCTTGAACAGCGCTTGGCTGCAATTTTCCGCCATCCGCCCCGTCAGCGTCACGTCGAATTCTCTTCCAGAGCTTCTCGATTGGGTACGCTCGCGCTCGGCGCTCTATCGCGGCGCCATGTTGAACACGATTTTGCGCAACGACACGTTCTATTTCAGTCAGGTCGGGACGTTCATCGAACGCGCCGACAGCACCGCGCGAATTCTTGACGTTAAATACTATCATCTCCTGCCGTCGAGTGAGATGGTCGGCAGCGAGAAGGATAACTATCAATGGGCCGCGCTTCTTCGCTCCGTCTCGGCGCACCGCAGCTACCGCTGGGTTTTCAAGGATCACTATCGGCCGCTCAAGATCGCCGATTTCATGATCCTCAATCGGCAGATGCCGCGGTCGTTGCGCTCATGCTACGATGAGTTGACGCTGGCGCTGCGCGATCTCGCTGTTTTTTACGGTGCCCGTCACGACTGTCAGACAACGGCGGAATCTACCCGCGATCTTTTTCTAGAGGCCGATATTCGCAACATCTTCCAATCCGGGCTGCACGAATTCGTGCAGGAATTCATTGCCCGCAACAATAAGCTCGGTAACGAGATCTCCGCCGCATATCACTTCAGCGATTGAGGGTCCGACGATGCGTATTTCGATTGGGCATGTTTCGCGTTACGTCTATAGCGAGGCGACGAAGTATTCCATTCTCGCGCTTCGTCTTACGCCGCCGTCGTTTCAAGGCCAGCGCGTCGTCGAATGGCGCGTCAGTGCTCCCGGCATTGATTCGGTGAAGCCATTTCGCGATGGCTTCGGCAATACGGTCCATCTCGTAAGCTGCACCGAAGAGCATTCTGAAACGCTGATCATCGCCAAGGGGGTCGTCGACACCGAAGACCGCGCCGGGATTGTGCGTGGCCTGTTGGATCCGTCGCCGCTGCGCGTCTACCGCCGCTCCACGCCGAAAACCATGGCGACAGAAGAAATCATTGCGCTTCAGAAGGAAGCCGGCGCCAAGGCCGACATCCGCGGCATGCACAACCTGATGCACGCCGTCCGCGACGCCATCGAGTACAAGATCGGCGCAACCTCCGCCCACACGACAGCCGCCGAGGCGCTGGCGGAAGGAAAAGGTGTCTGCCAGGATCATGCCCATGTCTTTATCGCTGCGGCACGGTCGCTTGGTATTCCGGCGCGCTACGTCAGCGGCTACATCCTGACCGGGTCCGATGAGCCTTCTGACGCCAACCACGCCTGGTCCGAAGTTTGGCTCGATGGCCTGGGCTGGGTCGGCTTTGACCCGGCAAACGGCATTTGTCCGACTGAAAAATACGTTCGCCTTGCGACCGGCCTAGATTCGACTTTCGCGGCTCCAATTCGCGGTTCTCGCCGGGGGGTTGCAAACGAAGAGCTTGACGTAATCGTCGAAGTTCAGCAGCAGAGCAGCCAGCAACAATAGCGGCTCGGCCGAGTTCGGAGACGATTGTATGACATACGCGGTAGCATTCCGCCTGGAACGCGGCCTCGTTTTCGCTGCCGATACGCGAACCAACGCCGGCGTCGACAACATCGCGCAGTACAAAAAGCTTCAGCTCTGGCGGCAGCCGGGCGACCGGGTATTCGTGCTTCTGAGCGCCGGCAATCTCGCCGCGACGCAGGCCGTCGTCAGTTTGATCAATGAGCATCTCTCGCAAGAGACCGACGAAGAGGTGACGACGCTGTTCACGGCGCCCAACATGTACCGCGCCGCTCGCGTGGTCGGAGACGCCGTGCGCGAAGCGCGCAGCATCGACGGAGCAGCGCTCGAAGCCAGTAAACTCGGCTTCAACACGAACTTTATTTTCGGCGGCCAGATCAAAGGTGAGCGCCCGCGTCTTTTCCAGATCTATCCGGAAGGCAACTTCATCGAGGCCACCGACGATACGCCTTTCTTCCAGATCGGCGAGCACAAGTACGGCAAGCCCATCCTTGACCGTGTCGCGCGATCTGACATGCGCCTCGGCCAAGCGGCAAAATTGATGCTGCTGTCGTTTGACTCGACATTGCGCTCGAACCTGTCGGTTGGAATGCCGATCGACATCGTCATCTACGAACGCGACACATTCGATGTGACGCGCGAAAAGCGCATCAGCGCCGACGACGAATATTTCCGCAACCTCTCGAACGCTTGGTCCGACGCTTTGCGGCAAGCCTTCGCCAAGATCGAAGAGTTCGACGTCTAAGCTTGCGAATGATTTTGAGCTTTTGATTAACGCCCGAGAGCGACGCTCCGCGTCTACAACTCGAGGCGCCCAGAAACTCTATGCTGCACCCCAGCAAAAGTGCGGGGGTGCGCGACTATGCACGGATTTGGCGAAAGAGCTGTCTCGCTTCTCAAGGCCACTTACGGTTAGATTAAGCACGGGTCATGAGTAGCAAGTGGGCGCTGGAACGGCACAATGGGTCTCCCGACGCTTAGTGAGTATCTTTCGAACTGGACGCTGGAAGGCCGCACGCGTGGGCAGGTCTCGGAAACGGTGCTTGCCATAGCCGATGCCAGCATCCGTCTTTCGGAAGTGATTAGCCGCGGCGCGTTCGACCATCGGCTGGGCCGCGTCGTGACGCGCGCCGGTGAGCGCGATGAGCAAAAAGAAATCGATATTCTGGCCAACGATCTTATCGTCGAGGCACTGGGTTCCGTTCCCGTCGCAGCGGTAGCCTCAGAAGAAGCAGAGCTTCCAATCGCGCTGCAAAAGAATGCGCCGCTGCTCGTCGCGACCGATCCGCTCGATGGCTCATCGAACGTCGAAGCCAACGTCTCTGTCGGCACGATCTTCTCGGTCCTGCCGCGTCATCCGTCGGCAGATGGTGAGGCAGCGTTTCTTCGTCCTGGCTCGCATCAGCTTGCTGCCGGATTTTTCGTGTACGGCCCGCAAACGGTGCTGGCGCTCACGGTCGGTCACGGCACGCAGATCTTCACGCTCGATCGGTCGACGCAGGTTTACCATTTGACGGCGCGCAATGTGTCCATCCCTCCCGAGGCACAAGAATATGCGATCAACGCTTCCAACGCGCGCCACTGGGACGATCCTATCCGTATTTACATTCACGACTGTGAGAATGGCGCCAATGGGCCGCGCGGCCATGATTTCAACATGCGCTGGACAGGTTCGCCGGTCGCGGACGTTTTCCGGATCCTGACACGGGGCGGCATTTACCTTTATCCCGGAGATCGTCGAAAAGGCTTCCATCAGGGCCGCATTCGCCTCATGTACGAAGCCAATCCGCTGGGATGGATTGTGGAACAGGCAGGCGGCCGTGCGACGACGGGACGAGAGCGTGTCCTTGACGTCGTTCCGGTGTCCCTGCATCAAAAGACGCCGCTGATCTGCGGTTCACGAGATGAGGTTGACAGAGTGATGCGTATTTACAGCGGTCAGGAGTTCAAGGGCGAACGCTCTCCGCTCTTTGGTCGCCGCGGCCTCTTCAGAGCATTGCCGTGACGTCCAGAACAACAAACAAAAGCGCATCGAGCCTCGTCAATGTCCATTAAGCACCCGATCATATCCGTTACCGGCTCGTCCGGCGCGGGAACGACATCGGTGAAGCAGACCTTCGACAACATCTTCCGCCGCGAACACGTGAAGGCGGCGTTCGTACAGGGTGACGCATTCCATCGCTATGATCGTTGCGGCATGGAAAAGGCGATGAAGGCCGCAGCCAAGCGCGGCAATCACAATTTCAGTCATTTCGGTATGGAGGCAAATCTCCTCGAAGAACTCGAGACGCTGTTCCGTACCTACGCGGAAAGCGGCAAGGGGCTCTATCGTCATTACATTCATGACGATCTCGAAGCCCGCACGTTCGGAACCCCGATCGGCTCGTTTACACCATGGGAAGACATCGAGCCGGACACGGACCTTTTGATGTATGAAGGCCTGCACGGCGCGGTCGTAACGGGAGATTGCGATATCGCACGCCACGCCGACCTCAAGATCGGTGTCGTGCCCGTCATCAATCTCGAATGGATCCAGAAAATCCAGCGCGACCGCGCGGAGCGCGGCTACACGACGGAAGAAGTTACGCAGTCGATCTTGCGGCGGATGCCCGACTACGTGCAGTACATCTGTCCGCAGTTCACAGAGACCGATATCAACTTTCAACGCATTCCGACGGTCGATACATCAAACCCATTCATCGCACGCTGGATTCCGACGCCGGACGAATCCATGGTGATCATCCGCTTCAAGGAACCGCGTGGCATCGATTTCGCGTACCTGCTCTCGATGATCCACGATAGTTTCATGTCGCGCGCCAATTCGATTGTGATCCCCGGAAGCAAGCTCGATCTCGCGATGCAGTTGATCTTGACGCCGCTCATTCTTCAGCTCGTCGAGCGGCGCCGTCGCGTCATTTGACCGAACTCCTTCGAAAGGTGGCCTGTGTCCCGTCCTGTCCTGATTGCACCATCCATTCTCTCGGCTGATTTCAGCAAGCTCGGCGACGAGATCCGGACTGTCGACGCTGCCGGCGCCGATTGGATCCACTGCGATGTGATGGACGGTCACTTCGTGCCGAATATCACCTACGGCGCGCCGGTGATCAAAGCCGTACGCGGTACCTCGAAGAAGATTTTTGACGTCCATCTGATGATCGCGCCGGTCGATCCCTATCTCGCAGATTTCGCGGCGGCGGGCGCCGACATCATTACGGTTCACGCCGAAGCCGGTCCGCATCTTGATCGGTCTCTTCAGGCTATTCGCGCGCTCGGCAAGAAGGCTGGCGTTTCGCTCAACCCGTCCACGCCCGAAAACGTCCTTGAATACGTCCTCGATCGCCTCGATCTGATTTTGCTGATGAGCGTCAATCCAGGCTTCGGTGGCCAATCTTTCATTCCCGCCGTTGTCGAGAAAATCCGGCGCGTGAAGGCTATGATCGGAGACCGCCCGATTGATATTGAGGTCGACGGCGGCGTTACGCCCGAAACCGCTCCGCTCGTCGCCGAAGCCGGTGCCAATGTCCTCGTTGCCGGCTCCGCCGTGTTCAAGGGCGGCACCGAGGCTAGCTATCGCGCCAACATCGAGGCGATCCGCAAGGCTGCCGAGTCGGCGGCCTAGCGGTCGCGAACGACAGCTTGATTTGTCGGCACGCAGGCGTATGTCCACCGCCTATGACTGATCGCCAATTTGCCGAACCATTGCCGATTGATGCCGTGCTCGATGCCGTGCGCGGAGCCCTCCGCTCGCATGGCGTTGCCGTGCTCGTTGCTGCACCGGGTGCTGGTAAAACGACGCGCGTACCGCTCGCGTTGCTCGATGAGCCATGGCGCCAGCATGGAAAGATCCTGGTGCTCGAACCTCGCAGGATCGCCGCGCGGGCCGCTGCGGAGCGCATGGCTGCAACGGTCGGCAGTCGTCTCGGCGAAGATATCGGGCTGCGTGCGCGCCTCAATTCCAGGACAGGCCCACGCGTCGTGGTCGAAGTTATTACCGAAGGCGTATTCACGAGGATGATCCTCGACGATCCGGAGTTGAAAGGTGTCGCTGCTGTTTTGTTTGATGAATTTCACGAGCGCTCGCTTGATGCCGATCTCGGACTGGCGCTCGCATTAGATGCGCGCGCGGCGCTCCGGCCCGATCTCAAGATCGTTGTCATGTCGGCAACCCTTGAAACGCGCTCTGTCGCAAAGCTGCTGGGCGAAGCGCCCATCATTGCAAGCGAAGGCCGCGCATTTCCCGTCGAAACGCGATACCTCGGCCGAAGCCCCGCGCGCCTAGAAGACGACGTTGCCAGCGCTGTGCGCCGCGCGGTCTCAAGCGAACCCGGGTCGATCTTGGTTTTCCTGCCGGGGCAGGGCGAAATCGCTCGCGTTGCGGAGCGTTTGACAGACCAGACGTTGCCATCGAACGTCGATGTGGTGCCGCTCTATGGCGGCTTGGACCCGGCGACGCAGGACCGCGCCATTTCTCCGGCGAAAGCTGGTCGTCGGAAGGTCGTGCTGGCGACGTCGATTGCGGAAACGTCGATAACGATCGACGGCGTTCGTGTCGTCATTGACAGCGGGGTTGCACGCGTTCCGCGTTATGAGCCGGACGTTGGCGTAACGCGGCTCGAAACCGTGCGCGTCTCGCGCGCTTCCGCCGATCAGCGTCGCGGACGCGCCGGACGAACAGAGCCGGGCGTCTGCTTTCGGCTTTGGAGCGAACCTGAGACGCAGGGGCTTGTGCCTTTCGCAGATCCTGAAATTCGCGCCGCCGATCTTTCGAGTTTGCTGCTCGATTGCGCCGAATGGGGCACGAACGACCCGCGCACGCTATCATGGCTTGATCCGCCGGCTGAGGGCCCGCTCGCTGCGGCTCGTGCCGGTCTTGAGTCCATCGGCGCACTGGATCCGGATGGACGCATCACTGACGAAGGCCGGCGCCTGCGCTTGCTTCCGTTGCCGCCGCGTTTGGCGCGTATGATCGTGAAAGCCACCGAGCTTGGAAACGAAAGTCTTGCCGCCGAGATCGCCGCAATCCTTGTCGAGCGTGGCATTGGCGGCAACGATATCGACCTCGCGCAACGCCTCGAAAATTTCCGTCGCGAGCGCTCGCAGCGCGCGGAAAGCATGCGCTCTCTCGCGCGCCAGTGGGCCCGCAACGTCTCAACGAACCAACACGAAAGTCGCCCGCTCTCAGCGGCTGCTGTTCTGGCGCTTGCTTATCCCGAGCGTATCGCTAAGAGCCGCGGCAAGCGTGGCAGCTTTCTGCTCGCAAATGGTCGGGCCGGTCAAATTGACGATCATCATCATTTGGCGTCGGCTCAGTATCTTGTTGTCGCCGAAATGCAGGGGCGCGCGGCCGCGACACGCATCATGTTGGCGATTGCGGCCGAAGAAACCGAGATAGAGGCGATCGCTTCGGACGCGATCGAAGCGCGCGACGAGATCTATTTCGACAAAGATGCACGCGCGGTTCGAGCCCGGCGCGTACGGCGCCTCGGCGCCATCGTGCTGAAAAGTGAATCGCGCCCCATCAAAGACGGCGATGACGTCACATCGGTACTCGCCCAAGGGCTCGCCGATATCGGCGTCGCGGAACTCCCGTGGATGAGGGCGCAGCTCCAACTCCGAAATCGCGTCTCGTTTCTTCGCCGGAACGATGAAACCTGGCCGGACCTGTCTGATACCGCACTCGCGGCGACCATTGACGATTGGCTGTCGCCGTTCTTACTCGGTAAAACGCGCGCATCAGACGTTGACGCCGATACGCTCGAGACGGCTTTGAATGTGTTGCTCCCACGGCAAGTACGCACAAGGCTCGACGATGAGGCGCCGACGCATTTCACCGCGCCCACCGGCAACCGCCATCCGCTCGACTACGAAGCCGACGATGCGCCCGCTCTAAACATTCGTGTGCAGGAACTGTTCGGCCTCACTGAGCATCCTTCGATCGCGCGAGGCCGTTTGCCTCTCACACTGCATTTGTTATCGCCGGCTCACCGCTCGATTCAAATCACGCGCGACCTTCCGGGATTCTGGGCGGGCTCGTGGCGCGCCGTCAGAGCCGATATGCGCGGCCAATATCCCAAGCACTTCTGGCCCGAGGATCCCGCAACAGCTCTGCCGACCGCGCGCGCTAAGCCGCGCAAGGGATGACGCTACAAGTTTACCTTGGTGTAAAACGATAGATGCTGGCGCGGCAAAGCAGGCGTAGCTAATCTGCCTCTCAACCGCTGCTTTTGCCACGTCGAAGGCGATTACGACGAAAGTCGTGTTTGTTGGTCAATACCTTCAGGGGTTAAGACAATTCTGCGTTCGTTTGCCGCAGGATAGTGGCTCTCGAACCCAAACGTCGACCTCTCGAAAGAAGGCTTCGACGGCATTCTGGAGGTCAAACTTGTCTGTGCCGGCGCACATATTGATCGTTGATGATCATCCCCTCTTTGTCGAAGCGCTACAAAGGGCAATCACCAGCGCGTTCCCTGATACCACCACCAATTCGGCAATCTCGATCGAAGCTGCGAAAGTCCAGCTCGATAGCGGCATTCCATTCGACGTCGTGTTGCTCGATCTCGCTCTGCCCGGGATACGTGGCTTTGATGGCCTTCTTGAGCTCAGGACGCTGTATCCACGCCTCCCGATCGTCGTCGTCTCTGCCCTTGAAGATCCTCGCATCGTGCAAGATGCGATGCGCTACGGTGCGGCGGGCTTCATTTCCAAGTCTGCGGACCGCGGAGAGATCGCAGCCGCGATCAAAGACGTGCTTGAGGGCTCCTTAACGCTGCCAAAAGGCTACCGGCCGCCTGAGATTCCGACGTCTGAAACCCACAGCGACATCGTACGACGATTGCAGACGCTGACCCCGAAGCAGTTGAGCGTCCTCAAGATGTTGCGCCAGGGTTTGCTGAATAAACAGATCGCCCACGAGCTTCAAATCGAAGAAACGACGGTCAAGGCGCACGTCTCGGAAATTCTGCGCAAGCTCAACGTATCTTCGCGTACGCAGGCCGTAATCGAAGCTCAAAAAATAGATTTCAGCATCATCCTGGGTGACGCCAACGGCGCATAGCCTTGCACATGGCAGACAAGGGTCTAGCCGAGCAGGTGCTTCATCAATGCCCGCAATTCGCCGGGACGAACAGGCTTCAGAAGCAATTCGCAGCGGGAGCGTAACGCCGCCTCTGCGGTGGCCGGTGTACGATCCGCAGTGATGAGAATGGCAGGAATATTCGCCGAGATGCGGCTGCGAATGCCGCTGACGATATCGATTCCGAAAAGGCCTTCCTTGAGGTGATAGTCGGCCAGAACGATGGCCGGAGAAAATTCCGGATCGGCAAGAATTTCACTAACATCCTCGACGTCTCGCGCCGGGCGAACGTCGGCACCCCAACGCGTAAGCAGCGATTGCATGGCCGCCAGAACATCAAGATCATCATCGACGATGATGATCTTGCGCGAGACCAAGGAATCCGTTTCATCCTTGGTAGCGTAGGGTAGTGGCAGCGGACTCTTGGGTGTTGATGCCGACGGCGCGTAGACCGAGAACCTCGAGCCATGGTCGACCCGAGATTGTAATTCAAGGCGGTGGCCCAGAGCGTCAACCATGCGCCGTACGATCGCGAGCCCCAGTCCAAATCCCGCGCCGCCCGAACGCTCCGATGCGGTTCCGCGCTGGAATTCCTCGAAGATCCGATACTGCTCTTGCTGTGGTATGCCGGGGCCTGTGTCCCAAACTTCAATTACGACCTCGTTACCGCGTGTTCTGGCCGCCAGAAGAACGCCGCCGTGGTCGGTATAATGCGCCGCGTTCGCAAGCAGGTTCTGGACGATCCGGCGAAGCATGAGAGGGTCTGAGCGAACCGCCAGAGCGGTCGGTCGCCACCGGAAACGCAGGCCCTTGTGTCGCGTTACCGGCTCCAGGCTGTTTGCGACCTGCTCGAAGATTGCTTCCAGACCGACGGTCTGGATATTGGGTACAAAAACGCCTGCCTCGAGTTTCGAAATATCGAGGATGCTGGTCAGCAGCTCCTCGATGCTGACGAGCGCGTGAGAGATATTGTGTGCGAGGCGCTTATTGTCGGCCCCCTGCTGAGCGTCAGTCAGCTCGGAAAGCGTCAACCGCGCCGCGTGAAGCGGCTGCAGCAAGTCATGCCCGACGGCTGTGAAAAAGCGTGTCTTGAAAACATTGGCGCGCTCGGCTTCGTCGCGCGCCTGGCTGAGTTCGACGTTAGTGTGCGCGAGCTTCGTCAGCGCAAGATTGAGTTCTTCCGTCCTGCGCCTGATTTGCGCTTCTTGATTGATCGCTGTCTGAAATAGCGAAAACGAACTCGCCTGCTGATCCATCGAATGCTCGACGCGCTTCATCAGCGCCGCATTGATTTTTCTGAGTTTATCGACGACGCGGCGAAGATCGGATTGCCGCGACGGCAACTGCTCTGCCGGCTCGTCTTCGTCGTTCATTGCGGTTCAATTCTACTGTCGGGCTTTGCGAACGCTATGCCTGTCAACGTCTGATTGAGGTGCATGGCATTGTACTGCTCGCCATAAGTATGGAAGCCGGCAAGTCCATATAGGTCATAAATCGCCTCGACTTTGTGCCGGAGTTGCCCGGTCTCAGCATCGAGCCGCCTTAAGAAGCAATCGAACCCCAGAACGAAATCAATGCCACCTAATTCGGTGTCGACTTGTTCGAGCGTTTCCAACGTGGACTGAACCATATCACGGGGACGCCCGACCGTGAAAACCAGACCTTCGTCGATTGCACAAAGGAACGATAAGCTGCCGTCCGGATTCATGTTACGAATGGCGCGGCCGTAATACTCTCCCCCCACTTTCACGACGAGCGGATGAGTGGCGAAACTCATAGGACCAAGATCGTCGAGCGTCACGCCAATGGCCGATGCGTACTCTCTGGCCGCTGGTTCGGCATTGAGATCGTAGACGATACGGTTTTCGCTGTCGGCCGCTGTAACGACGAGTTTGATCGGAGTAGGCTCGAAGTTCTGCGTCTTGAACACACGAAACGGCGCGGACGTTTCGATCACGAAGAGAATGGCGCCGTGCCGAATGAGCTGGCCGCGATGAATAAGGGCGGTGCGCTGAAATGCTAATCCATCGCCCGCCGAGCCACCCAAGAGCTCCATATCGTCGAGCGACCAGTGCAACGCCGCCGTCAAAGATTCTTCGCGATCGGACAGCCCGTCGACGAGCACAAGGGCAAAAATATTTTCCTTCGCCGCGCGCGATACGCCGGTGATCATTTGTACCCGTAAGCGCCGCGCGATTTCAGAGGCGCGTTCGACGCCGCCTTTGTCGATATCCGGAATGACTTCGCTCATCACCCGGAACCCCTTCTCAGGGAAGGCGATAAAAACGATGCCACCTTGCGTCATGCCGAGCGGCCCAACTTCACCGGCCGTGCTGCAGCCCGATACAGTGACATCCGGGAAATTCCGCCGCAGTTCCCTGAGAAGAACCTCAGGGTCATGCTTGACCGAAAAGAAAACGATGATGTGTTGAAAGACACCATCCGCTAGCTCGGCGCGAGCAGCTAAAACGGCTTTCTCGGTGGAAAGTGTGCTCGCCACTACGCGAACGCCACATGCGGCACGAGTGGTTTTTGTCGACATTTAACTCGGCTTCCTCGGTCGCATCGCGACGCGAGCCGCTTATCCAATGAACATGGGCCGGAATTTGCCACAGTCTGGCGGCCCGGACAATGTCGGTCTCGGGAGGAGCGCCATATGGGAATGGGACTTTCACGAAGCATGGCTTACGCCAACAAAAAAAGCCCCAGCCATTTGGGCCGGGGCTCCGCAAGCAGCAAGTCTTAAGAAACGCCTTTAGCAGTCCAGGGTATGTGAGCGCTCCCAATCGGTGAAGTGAGAGGCATAGGAATTCCAGTTGTCGGTCTTGAGCTTGATATAGGCAGCGGCAAACTCATCGCCGAGTGCGCTCTTAAGCGATGCGTCCTTGTCGAACGCGCGGATCGCATCGAGCAGGTTCAGAGGCAGGCGCGGCGCATCCTTCACGGTATGCCCGAGCTGATACATGTCGATATCGAGACGTTTGCCGGGATCGGCCTTGGTGCGGATGCCGTCGAGACCAGCCGCGATGATGACGGCCTGAAGCAGGTAGGGGTTTGCCGCGCCGTCAGGCAGACGCAACTCGAAACGACCCTTGCCCGGAACGCGAACCATGTGCGTGCGGTTGTTGCCCGTCCATGTCACCGAGTTCGGCGACCAAGTTGCGCCCGACAGCGTACGCGGTGCGTTGATGCGCTTGTACGAGTTGACCGTCGGGTTCGTGATCGCGGCGAGCGCTTCGGCGTGCTTCATGATACCGCCGAGGAAGTAGTAGCCCTGCTGCGAGAGACCCATTTCGTCGGACGCATCATAGAACATGTTCGTCTTGCCGTCTTTGTCCCACACCGAGATATGAGCGTGGCAACCGTTGCCGGTAAGACCAGCGAAAGGCTTCGGCATGAACGTCGCACGCAGGCCGTGCTTTTCAGCAATCGAGCGCGTCATGAACTTGAAGAACGAGTGGCGATCGGCCGTAACCAGTGCATCGTCGAAGTTCCAGTTCATTTCGAACTGACCGTTAGCGTCTTCGTGGTCGTTCTGATAGGGACCCCAGCCGAGTTCGAGCATGCTATCGCAGATCTCTGCGATGATGTCGTAACGGCGCATCAGGGCCTGCTGATCGTAGCACGGTTTCGAGGCGTTATCTTTGTCGTCTGAAATCTCGGTGCCTTCCGGCGAGATCAGGAAGAACTCACACTCGACGCCTGTCTTGACGTAAAGCCCAAGCTCAGCGGCTTCTGCCATAAGCTTCTTCAGAACGACGCGTGGCGCCTGCGGAACCTGCTTGTCTTCCATCACGCAGTCGGCCGCAACCCAGGCCACGTCTTTGCGCCAAGGCAGCTGGATGACCGACGACGCGTCCGGCATGCCGAAAAGATCCGGGTGAGCGGGCGTCATATCCAGCCAAGTCGCAAATCCCGCAAAGCCGGCGCCGTCCTTTTGCATGTCGGCGATTGCCGCAGCCGGAACGAGCTTCGCGCGCTGCGCTCCAAAAAGGTCCGTGTACGAAATCATGAAGTAGCGGATGCCACGCTCTTTAGCGAGCTGGGCAAGGTCCTGAGCCATACTGTCTGTCCTCAACGCCTGCGTTTCATTTTTATGAGTGCTTGCCGATTGGTCAAAAAAGGGGCGGCTTAAAAGCCGCCCGCTCCGGTCACCCCGGGGATCCACGATGTTCCGGCGAGGGGCACACGCGCCATCGCCGCAGCTTCGATCGTCAAGGCACAGAGATCTTCTGGCTCGAGATTGTGAATGTTGTTGTGGCCGGCAGCGCGGGCGATGGTTTGCACCTCGAGCGTCATGACCTTCAGATAGTTCGCGAGGCGACGGCCGGCGCGAACCGGATCTAGACGCTTCGACAGCTCCGGATCCTGCGTCGTGATGCCTGCTGGGTCGCGACCTTCGTGCCAGTCGTCGTAGCAGCCGGCGCGCGTGCCGAGCTTCTCATATTCGGCTTCAAGCGCCGGATCGTTGTCGCCAAGAGCAGCCAGAGCGGCGATGCCGATTGAAACCGCGTCAGCGCCCAAAGCGAGAGCCTTGGCGACATCCGCGCCGTTGCGAATGCCGCCGGAGACGATGAGCTGCACCTTGCGATGCATGCCGAGGTCTTGCAGCGACTGCACCGCCGGACGAATGCAGGCAAGCGTCGGCAGGCCGACATGCTCGATGAAGACTTCCTGCGTTGCAGCAGTGCCGCCTTGCATACCGTCGAGCACGATAACGTCGGCGCCCGCTTTGACTGCCAGGGCCACGTCGTAATAGGGACGCGTGCCACCGACTTTCACGTAGATGGGCTTTTCCCAATTCGTGATCTCGCGGAGCTCGAGGATCTTGATCTCGAGATCGTCCGGACCCGTCCAGTCAGGGTGACGGCAAGCAGAGCGCTGGTCGATGCCTTTCGGCAGGTTGCGCATTTCCGCGACGCGGTCCGAAATTTTCTGTCCGAGGAGCATACCGCCGCCGCCGGGCTTCGCGCCCTGGCCGACAACGATCTCGATCGCGTCTGCCTTGCGCAAATCGTCGGGGTTCATGCCGTAACGCGACGGCAAATACTGATAGATGAGCGTTTTCGATTGGCCGCGCTCTTCCGGCGTCATGCCGCCGTCGCCGGTCGTCGTTGAAGTTCCAGCAATCGAAGCACCACGTCCAAGCGCCTCTTTCGCATTCGCCGACAGAGCGCCGAAGCTCATGCCCGCGATCGTAATCGGAATCTTGAGCTCGATCGGCTTTTTGGCAAAGCGCGTGCCGAGAGTGACCGTCGTGGTGCATTTTTCGCGATAGCCTTCAAGCGGGTATCGCGACATTGAAGCTCCCAGAAACAGGAGATCGTCGAAGTGCGGGACACGGCGTTTCGCGCCGCCGCCACGAATATCGTAAATGCCCGTAGCTGAAGCGCGCCGGATTTCCGACAGCGTGTAATCGTCAAAGGTCGCCGAGGGGCGCGGCGTTGTAAGCGGGATCTTCGGCGACATCAGTAAGCATCCGCGTTGTCGATGTTGAAGTTATAGAGCTTGCGTGCGGAACCGTACCGCCGAAACTCGCTGGTCTTCGCGTCCTTGATGCCGGCCCCTTCGAGAAGCTTCGAGAGCGCCTCGTGATGCTCGGGCCGCATTTCCTTTTCGATGCAGTCGGCGCCGAGGCTCTTCACCTTGCCGCGCACGAACAGCTTGGCCTCGTAGATGGAATCGCCGAGCGCGTCGCCCGCATCGCCAAGCACGACCAGATGCCCCGACTGCGCCATGAACGCCGACATATGGCCGATATTGCCTTTGACGACGATATCGATGCCCTTCATCGAAATACCGCACCGCGACGATGCATTGCCTTCGATGACGAGCAGACCGCCATGGCCCGTCGCGCCGGCGTATTGGCTGGCATCACCTTTGATGACGACTTTGCCCGACATCATGTTTTCAGCAACGCCCGGCCCTGCAGAGCCGTGCACCGTGACAGTCGCCTTCTTGTTCATGCCGGCGCAATAATACCCGACGCTGCCGAGCACATCGACTTTGATCGGGGCGTCGAGACCGACGGCGATCGCGTGACCGCCGCGCGGATTGAGCACTTCCCATTGTGCTTCGTTGGAGCCGTCCTTTTGCCGGTGCAGCTCTTCGTTAAGTTCGCGCAACGGACTCTTGGCGAGATCGAACGTACGCATGAGTTCCCCAATTAGCTGCTGCATCAGCGTTGCCAGAAATAAACGGTTGCGGGTTCAGGCTCCCAGACCTTTGCCTTGTCAATTCCAGGCAGACCAGCGAGCGCGCGATATTCGGAGCCGAACGCGACGTAGTCGTCTGTTTCAGCCATGACGGCCGGCTTGCAGGCAATCGGATCGCGAACTACGCCGAAGCCTTCCTTCGTGCCGACGACGAAATTGAAGAAGCCGTCGAGGTCGTCGAGGCTCTTTTCTAACGCCTCGCCAAGGTTCATGCCCTGCTTCATGCGCCAGGTGAGATACGACGCAGCAACTTCGGTATCGTTTTCAGTGTTGAACTTCATGCCATCGCGTACGAGTTCGCGCCGCAGGCTCGCATGGTTCGACAGCGAACCGTTGTGCACGAGGCATTCGTCGGCACCCGTTGAGAACGGATGCGCGCCGAGCGTCGTCACCGCTGATTCCGTTGCCATGCGAGTGTGGCCGATGGCGTGCGTGCCGGACATGTGCGCGAGATCGAAGCGTTTCGCCACCTCGGTCGGATAACCGACTTCCTTGTAGATCTCGATGTTCTCGCCCGTCGCCATAGTGCGGATAGACGGGAATTCATCGGCGAGCAGAGTTTTGATGTCGTCGAGCTTGTCCGACGGAATGCTGAGGACAGCGTGGGTGTCCTTGACCGTCAGTTTGGCCCCGACCTTCTTGTCTTTCGCCAAAGTTGCCTGGAGCTTTGCGAAGTCGGTCTTGGCGCTTGCCGATTGCAGGGTGATCTTCGTGCGACCGTCTTCAGCCGCACCATAAATCGCAAAACCCGCTGAATCCGGGCCACGCTCACACATCGTCGAAAGCATCTTTGACAGAAGCTCTCCGAGCTGCGGCTCCATTTCTGGCTTTTTCAAAAATAATCCGACGATGCCGCACATAGCTGCCTCCTGACTGGGCCGCGAAGGAATGGCTCAGACATTATTCGTGCGGCGACAATCTGTCAACTCAGAAGAAAGAAGATTTCTTTAAAAGAATGTTTGGAAAATTTGAAGCCGCAACGAGGTCGAGCTCACGGTCGCGGATAAATGATGATCGACAGGTACGTCATCGGCGACTGAATGAGCCGTGCCGGGCCATGAGGTGCCGCACTGTCGAACAGAATGGCATCTCCTGGAGCAAGGTGATAGCTGCGATCGGCATGGGCGTATTCGACCTCGCCTGAGAGCATGAAAATGAACTCGACACCCTCGTGCTGGAAGCCGGTGTACGCCGCCGCATCGTCCGAAAGCGTGATGAGATAAGGTTCGATGACGACCGGTCCGTCAAGCGAATGGCCAAGAAGCTGATACTGATGACCGACCTTCGTCCCGCGACGGCGAATGACGACGCCTTCGCCTGATTTGACGTACGAACAATCGCGCCGCTGTTCGAACGAGGCGAATAGCACTGTCAGCGGTACATTCAGCGCCGATGCCAGCATCTGTAACGTGCTGAGCGACGGCGAGATCTGTCCGTTTTCAATTTTGGAAAGCATTCCCGGCGAGATTTGCGATGCCGCGGCAAGCTCAGCGACGGTTAGCCCTGCGTGCTTTCGATGGTGGCGAACCTGGTGTCCGATAGCCTGCTCTAGCGTATGTTCGGCTGCGCCCGGCGCATTCGAACCTGTCGCCAAAGGCTCGGCTTCGGCAATTTCGACTGAGTTTTTGCGTGGCTTTTCTGACATGAATGCTTTCCGCCGACGATGGCGGCTGAAATAGACTTAATATACAAACAGGTTCGCACGTCGCGGAACACTATTCCACCACGGGAAAAAAAATGTCCAATGCCTGAAAGACGCAGGCTAAAGTATTCGGGAAAACTTACCTCAGATCAAAACCGGTCGAGCCAGCTCCGGAAATCCTTCGTGTAGGTCCGTGCGCAGGCAAATTCATAACCCCTGCCGTCAGGTAGTCGCCATACCATTACGCCGAGATGCGAGACGTGGGTGATAGCCACGTCTCCCGGCTTAAACGATGTATCTTCGAAATCGATACCCATACTCTGGACCAGGACGTCGGATGGCCGTGAAATCGCCATTTGGAAAATCGTCCGGCTGTCACTGACGTCGACAACTGAAGCAAAACCACTAAATGTTTTCGCATGTTGGAGCGAAGGGTCCACACCCTTCGACGCTGGCTCGATGAGCAGCCATTGCTCCGGACCCGCCCAGACAATCGTCATGCCGTGCGCGTCTAGCGCTCTGGGCGTCAACGGAAATTCTACGCCAAAAGCAGCGCGTGCCGCATCGTTAAGTCCAGCCAGCATGCCCCGCCTGGCGGAGATGTGGGTGACGGCTACGTCGGGCCGTTCAACGATCGCCGAATGCTGTTCTGCCCTCAGGCCGTTCGCAAGATCAGACACGCAAACGTGCTCCTTCTACATCGTAGAACGCCGCTGGGACCACTTGGACGAGCGTGCTTTCACCCCGCACCGGATCGACAGCCTTGAGAATTTCGCCCATGCGAGCTTCGGAGCGGGCAAGTAACCCCAGCCCGACCCAATGACCGAGCATTGGCGAATAGGCGACGGAGGTCATATAGCCCTGGTCGTTTTGCGCAGTGGGCTCCTCGTCTTTGCCGATGAAGTGCGCGCCCCCCCGCAGCCGCACGGCAGTGTCTATAGGCTTGAACCCGATCAGGCGCGGGCGATCCGGATCGACCAATCCAGGTCTCTGAGCCAGGACGCGACCGACAAAGTCTTTCTTGGTCGACGCCATCTTGCCGAGACCGAGATCCGCAGCTGTTGTCGTGCCGTTGAGCTCCGCGCCGGCGACGTGGCCCTTTTCGATGCGCATGACGCCGAGCGCTTCTGTGCCGTACGGGATAGCGCCAAACTCCTCGCCCTCCGACATCAGCCTGCGTATGAGAAGATCGCCGTACCGCGCAGGGACTGCAATTTCATAGGCAAGTTCACCTGAGAACGACAGGCGATAAATGCGGGCTTTGATGCCGCCAAGTGCCGTAATCTCAGCACATGCCATATACGGGAAGGCAGCGTTTGAAATATCGAAAGGCGCATCGACGATTTTGGCAAGAAGGTCTCGCGCCCTGGGCCCGGCGACCGAGTACTGCGCCCACTGATCGCTGACCGGAAACAACTGGACGTCGAGATCCGGCCAGTGCCACTGCCGGCAAAGCTCAAGATGCTGCAGAACCTTGATGGCGTTCGCCGTTGTCGTCGTGATGAAATAGCGGTCGTCGGCAAAGCGTGCAGCCGTGCCATCGTCCATCGCGACACCGTCTTCGCGCAGCATCATGCCGTAACGCGCTTTGCCGACGCCAAGCGTGCTCATCATGTTGATGTAGACGCGGTCCAGAAATTTTCCGGCATCGGTGCCGTGAACCTCGATCTTACCGAGTGTCGAGACGTCGCAAACGCCGACGCCGCTGCGGACCGTCTTGACCTCGCGATTGACGGTTTCCAGCCAGTCGCGCTCGCCGGACTTCGGAAAATATTGCGCGCGGAGCCACATTCCGGTTTCGACAAAAACCGCGCCGCGCTCTTTCGCCCAGTCGTGCGACGGCGTCAGGCGCGTCGGCTTGAAATGCTTTTCGCGATGCTCGCCGGCAAGGACGCCAAGCGAGACAGGCGTGTACGGCGGACGCGCCGACGTCGCTCCGGTGGCCGGGATCGATTTATTCGTCAGTTCGGCCATCATGGCGAGGCCGTTGACGTTCGAAGTCTTGCCCTGGTCGGTCGCCATGCCGAGCGTCGTGTAGCGCTTGAGGTGCTCGACTGAGCGGAAGCCTTCGCGCTCGGCGAGGCGGATGTCCGCCGCCGTGACATCATTCTGCTGATCGACGAACGCCTTATGTTTGGCCGCTTCGACATGCCAGAAGGCTGAGACTTCTGTCAGCTCATCGTCCGTGCTGGGAACAGTAGCCACAGCAGCAGCGAAGCCGCACGCGGCCGCGGCCTCTGCGCCTGTCCGTGCACCGTCAATGAGGCACGAGGAGGTCGAGAAAGAACCGTTGGCAGCGCCAGCGACAGCCATCCATTTCGGCAGCGTTCCCGGAACGAATGCCGCAAGATTCTCCTGCCATTGCGACCGCCCGCCAAGGTGTGTCGTCACCTGCACATTGGGATTGAAGCCGCCAGACGCCGCAATCAGATCGCACGAGATCGTCTGCGCCGTGCCGTAAGCTGCGACGATACGGGCGCCGGAAACGCGCTGGCCGCCAATAGCATCCGCGACGGCTGCGCCTTCGAAGACGCGGATGCCGTGCTTGCGCGCCTTCGACTTGATTGCGGGGGGAAGTATCGGGCGCGTGTCGACGAGTGCTGCGACCGTCATGCCGGCGCGAATGAGATCGTCGATCGTATTGGCCGCATCGTCGTTGTTTGAGAACACAACGGCCGTCTGCCCGGGAGCCACGCCAAAGCGATTGATGTAGCTTCGTACGGCGCTCGCCAGCATCACGCCCGGTCGATCGTTGTTGCCGAACACGATCGGCCGCTCGGTCGAGCCTTGCGCGACGATCGTATGCTTGGCGACGATATGCCAAAGGCGTTGCCTCGGCTCACCGGCTGCGGGTACAGCGACATGATCCGCCACCCGTTCAACCGCGCCAAACGTACCGGAATCGTAGGCGCCGAAAATCGTCGTTCTCGGCATCAGCCGAACTCTGGGCGAGGCAGCAAGCTCGGCGACGACAGCGTTGGCCCAGTCGACGCCGCTTTTGCCGTCGATGCTCCGCACGTCTGAGAGAAGGCGGCCACCCATCGCAAAGCTTTCGTCGACGACGATGACCTTCGCTCCCGCGCGTGCAGCTGAAAGCGCGGCCATTAATCCAGCCGGTCCCGAGCCGATGACGAGCACGTCGCAGAACGCATTCGCCTTGTCGTAGAGGTCGGGATCGGGCTCGATGGCGGCAGAGCCTAGACCTGCGGCGCGCCGTATGATCGGCTCATAAAGCTTTTCCCAGAATGCCGCCGGCCACATGAAGGTCTTATAGTAGAAGCCGGCAGAGAACACCGGCGAGAGCAGGCCGTTGACCGAGAGCAGATCGAAAGACAGCGACGGAAACCGGTTCTGGCTTTTTGCTTCTAAGCCTTCGTAAAGTTCCGCAACAGTTGCGCGCGTGTTCGGCTCGCGACGCGCACCGGAGCGAAGCTCGACGAGTGCGTTGGGTTCTTCCGAACCCGCAGTCAGGATGCCGCGCGGGCGATGATATTTGAACGACCGTCCGACTAGCCGAATGCCGTTGGCGAGCAATGCAGATGCCAACGTGTCACCGGCATATCCCGTATAGGGAACGCCATCGAATGTGAAATCAAGGCTCTTGGTCCTGTCGACGAGGCCCAGCCCCGACACACGAAATGTTTGGGATTGTGTCATGGTGTGGTGCTCGCAGAATTCTGACGTTCGAGAGCGATGTCCTGAGCCGGCTTCACATCGGAAATTTCATGCGTGCGCGTGTCACGCGTAACGACCAGCCAAGCGTGGCATCCGGCGGAGTGATACCAGAGCTCTTGCGTCGGCCCAGCGACGTTGCGGCGCTCGTAAGCAAAGGCATAAAACGCGTCGGCTGCGTCTGGCGCCGACGCATCCGGGCGAACGACGCTCGCGTCGCCCAGATAAGAGAATTCATCGTTGCCGCGTTCGCCGCAAAAAGGACAATTGATGCGCATGGTGGCTCGCCTTCAGTGCAGGTTGGGCTGATTGCCCATGCCCTTCTCGTCGATCATGTGGCCGGTGCGGAAGCGATCGAGGCGATACGCTTTCGCAACCTCATGCGGCTCGTCGCGCGCCAAGAGGTGTGCGAAGCACAGCCCCGATGCTGGTGTCGCTTTGAAGCCGCCATAGCACCAGCCGCCATTGAAATAGAGCCCTTCGATCGGCGTCCGGTCGATGATCGGAGAGCCATCCATGCTCATATCCATGATGCCGCCCCACGAACGCAGCAGCCGCACGCGTCCGATCCGCGGCATCAGCGCCATCCCGCCTTCGAGGACATCCTCGACGACGGGAAGGTTACCCCGCTGCGCATAGGAGTTATAACCGTCGATATCGCCGCCGAAGACCAGACCGCCTTTGTCCGACTGGCTGATATAGAAATGCCCCGCACCGAACGTGACGACGCCGTCGATGAACGGTTTGATGCCTTCCGAGACGAACGCCTGCAGGACATGACTTTCGATCGGCAACATCATCCCCGCAAGCGCCGCAACGCGCGAGGAATTGCCGGCGACGGCTAAGCCGACCTTGTTGGCGCCGATGAATCCGCGCGTCGTCTCGACGCCGCCGATCTTGCCGTTCTCAATCCGAAATCCTGTGACTTCCGCATTCTCGATGATGTCGACGCCTAGACGATCGGCACCGCGCGCATAGCCCCACGCAACAGCGTCATGGCGCACCGTGCCGCCGCGCCGCTGAATGAGACCGCCTTTGATCGGAAAGCGTGCGTTGTCGTAGTTGAGCCAGGGATACATCGCCCGGACGGCGTCGAGATCCAGCAGTTCGGAATCGACGCCATGTAGCCGCATGGCATTGCCGCGCCGCGCGTACGCATCGCGCTGTGCGTCGGAGTGATAGAGGTTGAGGACGCCACGCTGCGAAACCATGGCGTTGTAATTGAGATCCTGCTCGAGCCCTTCCCAGAGCTTCATGCTGGTCTCGTAGAACGGGATGTTCCCCGGCAGCAGATAATTGGAGCGGACGATCGTCGTGTTGCGGCCGACGTTACCTCCGCCGATCCAGCCCTTTTCGATGACCGCAACGTTGGCGTTTCCATACCTCTTTGCGAGGTAGTAAGCGGTGGCAAGCCCGTGTCCGCCGCCGCCGACGATGACGATATCGTAGGATGGTTTTGGAGTGGCCTTGCGCCATGCCGGCTTCCAGCCGGTCTGGCCGCGAAGCGCCTCCGCCAGGACGGAAAAAATCGAGTACCGATCTGAGCTGAGCATGGCCGTTTCTGCGGTTGGTCTCGACGATCCGGCACCGCATTTGGGGCACCGTATCAACTTGTTCCCTTATAAATCAGTCCCCGATTGACGTTAATATAAGAAAATCTTATTCTGCGCAGCTATGGCAACGCGCACGAACAGACTGCCCTTTGATCTTCACGCACTCGAAGCATTCCTGGGCGTTTGCGATGCCCGCTCTATGGCGCTGGCGGCAAAGAAGCTTTCATTGACACAGCCGGCCGTATCTCAAGCGGTGGCCGACCTTGAGGCCCGTATGGGCGTCAAACTCTTCGACCGCAGCGTCCGGCCTTTGGCGTTGACGCCGGCCGGGGAGATTATGCGGCAGCGGGCGTCCGCGCTGGTGTCGGAAGCGCGCCAGATCGCGACTGTCATTCGCCACACGGCGAAAGGCCGTCTGGCCCTCATTCGCGCCGGCCTCGTGGACAGCCTCTCGCGAGCTCTGACTGGCCCGATCGCATCTTTTCTGGTCAACCACGCCGATCAGGTGTCCGTGCAGTCCGGACTTACAGCAACCCATGCCGGTGCTCTGCTGACGCGCAATCTCGACCTTTTCATCGGCGTCGACGATATGAGCGACATTGAGGGCTTCGACCGTCACGAACTCGTGACCGAGCCTTATATTCTGGTGCTGCCGGCGCGGCAGAAAATCCCGCGGAATGTCTCGGATTTGGCGGCGCTTTCCGGGAAGCTGCCGTTCATAAGGTACAGCGCTCGGTCCAAGACCGGCATCGAAATTGAGCGGTATCTTCGCCGTCTGAGCATCGATTTTCCTCAGGGGCTCGAGTTCGACACGCCCTTCGGCGTGAGCGATATGGTTGCCCGCGGCAAGGGCTTTGCGATTTCGACGCCGATTTGCATCGCTGAAGCGGCGCTTGAAAATCGCGATATTCGCGCCGCCGCCCTGCCGGGCCCGCAGCTTAAGAGAACGTTAACGCTCGTCAGTCGCCGACTGGAGCTCGGCACATTGCCCCGCGATCTGACGAAGGCCTGTAAATCATCTCTCGAGATGTCGACGCTGTCGGCTCTGCGGCGATCGCTGCCGTGGCTTTCCGGCGAGCTTTTGACTTAGTTCTGCTGCACTGCAGCGTAAGCTGACGGCGATTGCCGCGGCGCAATTGCAGGAGGCCGAGGGCGCGCTCTCAGACCTTACGTCGCGTTGGCGATCATCGGGAGTCGGGATACTTACCAATGCATACTTGAATCGAGATTGGATCATAGTTGAGCGATGACGCTGCAGGCGATCATCATCCGAGCAGACGGTGCTCTGGCTGAAACGGAAGACATCCGCCGTAAGGCATTTGCACAGGTCTTCGCTGAGGCCGGATTTGAATGGTCGTGCGACCGTGAAGGGTTCGCGCTGACCGCCAAACTCGGTAGCGGCGAGGCTCGCATGGCTCATTACGTGCGATCTTTCCTCCGCGGAAAACCTGAGACCGAGGATTTCTCCCTCCTGATTCAGGCAATGCATCGGCGTGCCTCTAAAGTCTTCGGAGAAATGCTGTCTTCGATGGTCAGTGAGCCGCGGCCGGGAATCCGCGATCTGATTATTGCCGCGCGCGCTGACGGCCTCCGCCTGATTCTCTCCTCTCTGCTCGAACCGCGCGACACTGAGCAGCTATTGAAGTCGTTGTTTGGGGATCGCGGGCGGCAGTTGTTCGATGTTGTTGTCTCGGGCGACAAGAGCGGCAAGGGCGAATGCGCGCGGCTTTATGCCGAGGTTCGCGCCAGTCTCGGCTGTGATCCCAAACACAGCCTGGTTATCGAAGGCGGACGTCGCGGCGCTCAGGCTGCAAAAGCCTCGGATTTTCCTGTCATCACGACGCGTAGCGCGTTTTGTCCCGAGAGCCCGGCATTCAGCGACGATTCCGTTGTCGTTGACAATCTGACGAACCTTCTCACAGGGCGCGATCGCAGCCCTCACGATCCGCTGACGTCTGAGGATCGAGAGGACCTTCTCGCAGCGATATATCGATTGCATGCAAGCAATTGCAGCGGCCTTACAGGATTGGATTGGAGCGACGAGATGAAGGTCTCGGATATTCTGAAAGCGAAGGGGTCAGCGATCAAGACGATCGAGGCAAATGCCACGATGCGCGCGCTCGCCCATAGTTTCAGACAAGAGCAAGTCGGCGCGATGCTGGTCCTCGACGACAAGGGCGGTTTGCAGGGCATAATCTCGGAGCGAGATCTTGCCCGCGGCGTCGACGAGTTCGGTATCGACTTGCCGCAAATGCGCGTCGCCAATTTGATGACCCGTTCGGTCGTGACGTGCGCACCCGAGGATCGTGTCGCAACTGTAGCCAACGTCATGACGCAACGACGTATTCGTCATTTGCCTGTCGTTGTCGATGGCAAGGTCGTCGGCCTGATCAGCATTGGCGACGTTCTGAAGCATCGATTGGATGAAGTACAACTCGAAGCCAGCGTGCTGCGAGACGTTGCGCGTTCGCGCCGCTAACCTCCCTCCTCTCCTGTCCGCTCGCGCCGCGACACCAGCTTGCCGCAAGCTCGGCGTGGCAAGCATCCCGGTATGGTCGATCCAAGCTATCTTGATGCGATAAAGCAGTTCGAAGGCTACACCGCGGAAGCCCGGTGGGATTACGCGCAGAATTCGAACGGCTACGGCACGCGTGCACGCTACGCCGGCGAAGTCATCGACAAGGCGGAAGCTGATCGCCGCTTCTCGTCTGAGGTCCAGAAAGCCGCCGAATTCGTCGATAAGTTCGCGCCGAACCTCGACGAAGGCAGCAAGGCCGCTCTGACGTCGCTGACATACAACGCCGGAACGGCTTGGTCCAAGAGCGGACTTGGTGAAGCTGTTTCCAGCGGCGACCTCGACAAGGCTCGTTCGCTTTTCCTCCAATACAATAAGGCGGGTGGGAACGTCGTTGATGGGTTAGTGCAGCGGCGTCTGCAGGAGGTCTCGTGGTTTGGCCAGGGAAATCCGGCGGCGCAAGGTGCGAGCGCCGGGATAGCCGCCATGGCCGCGGCCGCGAGCGCTTCAGCGATCGTAAGTTCATCGTCGGCGGTTCAATCGTCGGGGCCGGTCACGGCCAGTAATCCCACTCGATCCATCTTGCGAATGGCATCGAGCGACTTCGGCGTCCCTGCGCTATCGACCGTCGGCAGCGATCAGGTGATGTTATCGCTTTTGTCTCACATGGCTGATACGTCGCCCGGCCGAGATCGCGATGATAACAACCGGCGGGCTAACAACTCGGACCGTAAATTGGCCGAGCCCGATCTTCAGTTGCGCACCGGCTGAATCGGAAGCTGAAAAAACTATCTCAACAGGCCGGCTGCAATAAGAATAGCCAAGGCAAGACCGGCGACGCCGGCCAGTCCGATCCGAATAAGAACGGCACCGTTCGGGCCCGCGTTGAGCTTGCGCCGTCGAGCGTCGCGACCGGAAATTTCTTCGGTTTCAGTTTGCGCACGCACAGCTGCTGAAAAAAATGCGCTTTGCATCGCCATTCGTAATTCAGGGGAAGCCGCCGCGAGCAGAACCTGCTGGTTGGATGCATCCGCTGGGACAACGCGTTGTTCAATCGGAAAGTCTGGCCTGAACACGGCGTCAGCTTCAGCATATTGCGCAGCGACTCGGCCCGCTCCGCTCGCCGTATCGCTGGTAGGCTCAGCAGCAGCCCGATTGCGGAACCCGTCGGCGAGGCCCGCCAGGCGGGCATCCAGTTGTTCGTCGAGTAATGTCAGCAGAACGGACGATACCGCCTTCTCATTATGCGAAATCGGCGCGGGAGGCGTCGTCGGTTGCTTTTCGGTTGCCTGCTGTCCCGGCTGGTCGCGATTTTGAAGCAGCTGCCGATCTGCCTGAAGCAGAACTTCGTTCGCAATCAAGCGACCAATGTTTTCTGTCGAGCTTACCATTGCCGCTACGCTCCGAGGTCAGAACGTTGATCGGGCGACAGCGGACAGCGCACCTCAACGCGTGTTCTGCCTTTGGCCGCCCTGGAGAACCTGAGAAAGATACGTATAAACATCATCGACGGGATCTTCGTCGAGAGACTGTTTCATAGCGTCGTATACACGCGGTACGATTTCCATGGCCTTGTCGAGCGTCAAATCGCTTCCCGCCTTATATCCGCCGATTGCGCGAAGATCCCTGGTATCTTCATACCGCGAAATCACCTCGATCAATTGCGTAACAAATTGAGTCTGATTCTTGGTTCTGATCTTCGGCGCGAGCCGCGAGAGCGATGCGAGCGGATCGAGTGCGGGTAGCCGTCCTTGGCTCGCAATACTGCGATCCAGCACGATGTGTCCATCTAGAATGCCGCGGGTCGCGTCGGCGATGGGATCGTTATGGTCATCGCCATCGACGAGCACGGACAAAATTGCAGTGATCGTGCCGGCTCCAATTTCGCCCGGCCCGGCACGCTCGAGCAGTCTAGGCAGATTGCTGAAGACGCTCGGCGGGTAGCCCCGCGCAACGGGAGGCTCGTCGGCAGCGAGTGCGAGTTCGCGCATGGCATGCGCATAGCGCGTCAGCGAGTCTATGATGAGTAGCACGGTTTTGCCGCGGTCGCGGTAGTATTCGGCGATGCACATCGCGGCGCTCGGTGCGAGACGACGCATCATCGGACTTTCATCAGACGTCGCAACGACGGAAACCACCTGTGAACGCGTCTCACCGAGTGTATCGTCGAGAAAGTCGCGGACTTCGCGGCTTCTCTCGCCCACAAGCGCCAGCACCGTAACGTCGCTCGAAGGCGCGCGGCTCAGCATTGCAAGCAATGTCGACTTGCCGACGCCAGAGCCCGCGAAAATGCCAATGCGCTGACCGGCGCAAATAGGCGTGAAAAGATCGACGGCCTTGACCCCCGTCGTCAGCGGCGTGCCCAATCTATTTCGGCGTAGCGGCGATGGCGGCGAACCTTGAACCGCGTAAGCACGGTCTCCGCGAACGAGCGGACCAACGTCGTCGATAGGTTCGCCCAACGCATTGATCGTGCGGCCAAGCCATGATTCGTCGGGCGACAGCGACAGCTGCCCGGACATCGTTGTAACGCGCGCCCCCAACTCGATTCGATGATCGGCGATGAACGGCGTGACATTGATGGTCTGGCTTTCGATCGTCGCGACTTCCGCGAGGATCGTGCCGCCGATTCCGGAAATCGACACGGAGTCGCCGAGCGACACAAACTTCGAGAGCCCCGCAACGACGAGGTATGTCGTGCTGATGCGAACGACGCGCCCGGAAACGCGATGCGCTGGCGACCGTGCGGCGGCATTCGCCATGAGGAGGTCTAGGCGGTCGAATGCCGTTTCAGCGACCGCGCTCACAGAGAGTGCTCCCTGCGCTTCATCACGTGCCTGCGATCGTCTTGAGGGCATCCGTCAGGGACGTATCTGTATCGCTCAGCATCGTGCTAACGCCCTGGAAATTCCGTTGCAAAGTGATGAGATGCGTCATCTCGAGAATAGGATTGACGTTCGATTTCTCGACGTAGCCTTGCAACACGCCATTATGCAGGAAGTCCAGTTCGGCGACCGGCTGGAGATCGGAGGTGACGGAGACGCCTTCGGCCCGCATCAGCTTCGCGCCTCGCGGCATCCGGTAAAGGCCAAGCGCTCCGAGGTTGTTGCCGGCCTGCTCGATCGTGCCCGCCTTGTTGATTGTTGGCGGCGGGTCGTTCGGGTTGAGCTGAACAGGAATGCCACCGGCATCCAGGACTGGATAGCCCTCAAGCGTTGTCAAAACGCCTTCCTTGTTCATCTGCATGCGGCCGTCGCGCGTATAGGCAACTCCGCTCGGCGTCTGGATGGCAAGCCAGGCGTCGCCACGGATGGCGACGTCGAGAGGATTGCCGGTTTGCGTGGTTTCGCCGGGCTTGGTCGATATGTGATTTTCGCCTTTCGAGACGAAGCTCACCGAATTTTTGCCCGGCTGCGAGACGAGCTCTTCGAAGGAGACCTCTTCGCCGCGATAGCCGACAGTATTCACGTTGGCGACGTTATTGGCCAGCGTGTCGAGCCGGCGCTGCAGCGACAACTGAGCAGAAAGAGCGACGTAGATATTTGATTGCATGCCGTGTGAATCGATTCGTTCGGGGTCAGCTTTTGGCAAGCATGGGCTCAAGAACTTGCGGCGGGCTGACTCGAAGGACACGCCTTCGCGCCGTTTGGAGGGACAAGTCCCGCGCAAGCCAAAGCAGCCCCTATGACAAAGGTTAGAATCCGCATCGGGAAACGCACGTGACCATTATCGTCGGCCTAATCATCACTCTCTCCTGCATGCTGGGCGGCTTCGCTGCCATGGGCGGCCACGTGTTGGTCATCTGGCAGCCCTGGGAATACGTCATCATCATGGGCGCCGCGCTGGGCACGTTCGTGGTCGCTAACCCCATGAAAGTGATCAAGGACGCCGGGAAAGCGACGGTCGAAGGCTTCAAGAGCAGCACACCGACTAAGGACGAGAACATTGAGCTTCTCGCCCTACTCTTCTTCATGATGCGCGAGCTGCGCGATAAATCGCGCGCCGAAATGGAGATGATTATCGACGCGCCGAACGACTCCGAGGTCTTCAAGCGTTCGCCGACGGTGCTAAGCAATGAAGAACTCACGACGTTCATTTGCGATTATTTCCGCCTGATCATCATGGGCAACGCGCGAACGCATGAAATCGAATCTCTGATGGATGAAGAGATCGAGACTGTTCGCCACGACAAGATGAAGGCCTATCACGCGCTCGTCGCCGTCGGAGACGGTCTGCCTGCCTTGGGCATCGTTGCTGCCGTGCTGGGCGTGGTGAAAGCGATGGGTGCCATCGATCAGTCGCCAGAAATTCTTGGCCACCTCATCGCGTCGGCTCTGGTCGGCACATTCGCCGGTATCTTCTTCTCATATGCGGTGGTCGGGCCGCTCGCGACGAAGGTGAAGATCGTTCGCGACAAGAAGTTGCGATCATACGTGATCGTCAAGCAATCGCTCCTTGCCTTCATGAACGGAGCAATGCCGCAGGTCGCCATCGAACACGGCCGCAAGGCAATTTCCGCCTACGAGCGCCCGACGATCAACGAGGTCGAAAGCGCGACGATGGGTGGTGGTGCAGCCCGCTCGGCCCAGGACAAAAAGGCGGCGTAATGACTACGCGACTGTTCCGCATTCTGATCGGCCGGTCGACTGTCTGCGTCGGAACGCGAAATCGGGGCGGCCATCATGTCGGATGACGCGCTATTCGAAGCAACGCTTTCGCTGCGAGAAGCTGAAAAATCGTTGGAACGGGCGCTTTCGGCTGGCCAGAACCGGCCCGATCGCCTTCCCGGTCTACAGATGATTTTCGGCCAGTTACCGCGCATCCTGGCAGAAGAAGTTGGAAGTCTTTCGCATATCCCGCTGCGCGTTCGCCTCGTTGAGCTCTTCGCTTCGACGATCGATGATACGTGCACGCTTCCAGCCGGCGCATTTGCGGGTGTTGTTCGCGCCGAGAGATGGCGGAGCTGGCTATATTTCTTAGCTGATCCGACCGCAAGTCTGCTCTTCGTCGAGGCCGCCACGGGCAGCGAAAGCATCCCGCCAACAGGTCTCGCCCCGCGTAAGCCGACGCGCACCGACGCCAATATTTTGCGCGTTCTATTTCGGCGTGTCTCGCGCGCGCTGACAAACGCTTTTTCCATACTAGCCGACGTCGATTTCGATGTTGGCGACATCGTCGAAAAGATCGAACTTGAGCCGAATCTCGGTCCGTCCTCGCCGGTGATCGCCGCTCGGTTAGCACTCGACTACGACGGCCACGAAGGTCAAGTGACGATCGTCATCCCGCAGGCCGCGCTGGAAAGCATTCGCGATTTGCTCGTGACGGCCATGCCCGGAGAAGTCGCCAGCCCGACGTCGGGCCGGCTGGATGCCGACGAGGATCCGGTGTGGTCGAAGCAGCTTGCCGAAGAGATCGCCCGCGCCTTCATCGAACTGAATGGCGTGCTAGAAGAACGCACCATCACGCTCGGAGAAGTCGAGAAGTTCAAAGTCGGCTCGGTCATTGAGCTTGAGCTGTCGTCTATGTCTCGTGTCCGGCTCGACGCCGACGAAAGCCCGCTATTCTGGTGCGAACTTGGCAAGCGCGATAATGGTTTGATCCTCCGCGTCGAAGAAGAATTCGATCATGAAAGAGAGGCGGTTGATGATTTCTACGGCCTCTAATCTGTTCGCTGCTCAAGGCTCCGGCATGTTTCAACCCGTAAAATCAGCTTCGAAAGTGCTAACTCAAGGAAATCACCTGTCATGACGCCGAGCGATATCGACCAATCGGACGATACCCCCGAAGGGACGGAATCCGCCTTCGATCAGCCGATGTCAGGTGCTGCCGAATTCGGTGTCGGACAGATCGCCGGAATTGCCGAGCCGACGCAGACCGAGGCCGATCCTTCGGCGACGTCAGATTTTGGCAATAACAGCGCCATGATCATGGGCCTGCCGGTCATGATGAAGGTCGTGCTCGGTTCAGCAAAAATGCCGGTGGCGACACTTGCGAAGCTCGCAAAAGGCTCGGTCGTAAAGCTCGATAAGATGGTCGGCGATCCCGTCGATATTCTCGTCAATGGCCGGTTAATTGCGCGGGGCGAAGTGGTCGTGTTGAACGAAGGAACCTCGCGTTTCGGCGTGGTGCTGACGCAAGTCGGCGCGATCCCGGGCGTTACAAAATAATAGCTGATGCTCGATGCGAGACCCGTCATCAATGCAAACCGGAAACTCGCGAGCCTTGTCGGGACCTGAAAAGGTCGGCGTGCTTTTGCTTGCGCTTGGCAAGCAGCGAGCCAGCGGTCTGCTGAAGAAGTTCAATCCGGAAGAGCTGAATATCCTCGTGAGATCGGCTGAAATCATGCCGACCATCACTGCTGCCGAACTGGAAGGGATCGTCGAGGAGTTCGAGAATCAGTTCGGTCAAGGTGCGCCGTTTCTCGGGCGCGCCGAGGATGTCCGACGCCTTGTCACGGACGTCATTTCGGAAAACAGATCGTCTGGCGACGCCAGCGATCAGTTCATCGCGCGGCAGGACGTCTGGGCTCAGCTGGCAGCCCTTCCCGACGACGTTGTCGTGAGCCACTTTCAGAATCAGTCTACGCAAGTCGCAGCGTACTATCTCGATCGCCTCGGCAGCGAACGCGCATCTTCGCTTTTGAAATTGTTCCCTGTCGCCAAGCGCAACGAACTCCTAAATCGCATTTTGGGCATGGGGCAGATCTCTCCGCTCGTCGTCGAAGCGCTGGAGAGCGGCTTGCATGACGAGCTGTTTGATGTAGATCGCCGCTCGTCGGACAAATACGTCGCGTTGGCCGGCATCCTCAACAACATGGACAAAGAGGAATCGGTTCAGGCGCTTGAATATTTGGCGAGCGTTAAGCCCAAGGACGCGGAAGCCATCCGCAAGATGCTCTTCAAGTTCGAAGACCTGCTCCGGCTGCCTGCACGTGCGCTCACTGCCATTATGGATGGCATCCCGGTCGAGCGGACAGTGCTCGCGCTGCAGGGCGCCAACGCCGAACTGCAGGCCAAAGTTCTTTCCGCGCTCGCGCCGCGTGCTCGCCGCATGGCCGAAGCGGAACTGCAAAGCCCGGCGAACGTCCCTCCTCGCGACATAGTCGACGCGCGCCGGACCATTGTCGATGCTGTTCTGCGTCTCGCTGCCGACGGTTTGGTCGATATCTCCGGCGCGGCCGCCTAGTTCGGTCAATAAGGGAAAGAGTCCGTGGCCGAACAACAGGACAAAGACAGTCGTACAGAAGAAGCGACTGACAAACGGCTAAACGACGCGCGCGGTGACGGCAACATTCCGATGTCGCGAGAGGCGACGAATTTTGCTTATCTGCTCGGCGCGCTTCTGGTCATCGCGGTGCTCGGCCAGACGTTCATTATTCATTTTACGGATCTCCTGCGAGGATTGCTCGCGAATGCCGGCTCGATTCACATCGAGAACGGCGGCGATCTCAGTTTGCTTATCGATGTTGTCGGAAAGACAGCTGCGACCATCACAGCGCCGATCATTTTGACGTTCACGGCAGCTGGCGTGATCGCGTCGGTGGCGCAGAACACGCCAACCTTGATCTTCAAGCGCGTAATGCCGGATATTTCGCGGTTATCGCCGGCAAAAGGTTTCAAGCGCCTATTTAGCGCCTCCGGTTTTGTCGAATTTCTGAAGCTCTCGCTGCGATTGTCGGTCGTGACGATCATAACCACCGCCATTCTAATGTATCTGTGGCACGACTTCACGAATTCGATCTGGCACGATCCAGCAGCCATTCTCGAATTGTCGCAACAGAGCGTTGTTATCCTCTTGGTTGCCCTTGCGCTGATGTCATTCACGCTTTTGATCTTCGATTATCCCGTCGCCCAAATTCTTTGGCGCCGATCCCTGCGAATGGCGCCAAAGGAGGTCAAGGACGAACGCAAACAGGCAGAAGGCGATCCGCACATCAAGGCCCGTCGCTTGTCGATTGCCCGTTCGCGCTTGCGTCAGCGAATGATGTCATCGGTTCCGCGCGCAACTCTTGTCATCGCAAATCCGACTCACTTCGCCGTAGCGCTTCGGTATGTGCGTTCAGAAGGCGGTGCGCCGCGTGTCGTTGCGAAGGGGCAAGATCTTATTGCCCTGTCTATTCGTCGGATCGCTGAAGAAAATAACATTCCAGTCATAGAAGACAAGGCTCTCGCAAGGTCCCTGTATGCAAAAGTGGAAGTGGATCAAATGATCCCAGTCGAATTCTACAAAGCGGTAGCGCAAATTCTGCTTCGCCTCCAGGCGAGGAAGAGTGCGGTGGGTACCATTCGGGCCTGAAGGAAAAGCCGTCGATGATTCCAATACGCATCGATCATTCGCAAGTTCGTGAAAAGATTCTCGGAGACAGCATTCGTGGCGTCGCGACTGATCTCCGATTGATCGACCTGCCGGATCTCGTCAGTTATTTGAAGACCGGCCAGATCGCGAGTGTGGGGTCGCTAGTGCAGTCGTCGATTGAACTATCGTTCAAGCCTGAGACGTTGAGCTTCGGTCATGCAGGCGACGTCTATTTGGAATGGGGCGTCCTGCCCCGCGTCAGCCTCGATATGGAATTCCATCATCAGTCCGTCCACGTTTACTTCCGGCTGATGTTGGAAGCCGAAGAAGCCGCCGTCGAAATTACATACATCGCGTTCGAAGGCGAAACGGCCAGCCCGAGCCGTAATACGATCAGGCTCCACGAGGCTCTTGGAGAAGCCCGCCTAAATTGACGTCCGAGTTGGTCGGCTCGGACTTGTTCAATACGGCCTCTGTCCAGTCTTACGCAAGCGAGCGCGTGCACAAAGATAACGGGCTATCCAGGATTTGATTATGCAGCCGATGCAACTCTTCAATCTCGCGTTCCGTCAGAACGAGTGGCTCGCACAGCGTCAATCGGTTATTTCGTCGAACATCGCCAACGCCAACACGCCCGGCTACAAGGCGAAAGACGTCGAAAGCTTCGATGCAGCGATGCGCACCTCAGTGCCGATGGCCGCAACGAGCGCCCAGCATTTCTCTTCTCCCGAGTTCGATGCCGTCAGCAATCAGGACAACGGCGACGGTCAGGCGGAGGTTCTGGTTTCCGGCAACGACGTGAGCTTGGAACAGGAATTCCTGAAATCCAACGACGTGATGCGGAGCTACTCGCTCAACACCCAGATAATGAAAACGTTCGATCGCATGCTGCAATCGGTGACGAAAGGCTAAACGATGAATGATCCGCTCATAGCCGCAACGAGAGCCGCATCGAACGGTCTCTTCGCGCAATCTACGCGCATGCGCGTGGTGTCGGAGAACATCGCCAACGCGGATTCGACAGGAAAGACCGCCGGCGCCGATCCCTATCAGCGTAAGACCGTGAACTTTGATTCGGTTGCCGACGAAGCCAGCGGCGTCGATCTCGTACAGGTTGACGATATTTCGCGCGATCAGGCGCCGTTCCGTACCGAATATATGCCCGGTCATCCTGCAGCCGACGCCAAGGGCTACGTTAAGCTGCCAAACGTCGACATGATGACCGAGCTCGCCGATATGCGCGAAGCTTCGCGCTCCTATACTGCCAATACTCAGGTCATCAAGCAGGTTCGCGAAATTGTATCGATGACCATCGATCTTCTGAGGTCCTGATGAGCTTGAACGTCGCAATGCTGTCGCCTGACATCGGTCGCGTTACAGGCTCAACGCCCTTAGCAGGTGCAACGCCTACGACGGCGTCGCAGGCCGTCCCGGAAAACGACTTCGCCCATACCATGGCGTCGATGGCAGCCGACGCGATTTCAACCGTTAAGACGGGCGAAACTACCGCTATTGCGGGCATGCAGGGCAAGGCACCGCTGCAGCAGGTGGTGCAGGCCGTGATGCAAGCAGACCAGGCGCTTCGGACCGTTGTCGCAGTTCGCGACAAGGTCGTTGCGGCATACCAAGAAATCAGCCGGATGCAGATCTGAGGGATATAAGCTATGCGAGCGCTTTCGATTGCAGCGACGGGCATGTCTGCCCAGCAGACGAACGTTGAGGTAATCGCCAACAACGTCGCCAACATCAATACGACGGGCTTCAAACGATCGCGCGCGGAATTCGCAGATTTGCTTTACCAAACCGATCGCGCGGCCGGCACGCTTGCCCGCGACGATGATTCCATCGTTCCGGAAGGCAATACCATCGGCTTGGGCGTCCGCACGGTTGCCATTCGAAACCTCTCGTCCCAGGGGCCGCTGGCGTCCACGAACAATCATTACGATCTTGCACTCAGCGGCCGCGGGTACTTTCAGGTTCAAGGCGAAAACAACGAGATTTTGTACACACGAGATGGCGCCTTCAACCGAAACGCCAGTGGCCAGCTTATTACGCTCGATGGCAACCTTGTCATTCCCAATATCACGGTGCCGACGAATGCGACTGACATCTCAGTCAACGCAACCGGTAAGGTGTTCGCGCTGATCGGCGGAACGCAGCAGCTGCTGGGGCAATTCGCTATCGCCAATTTTGCGAACGAGACGGGCTTGGCTCCGCTGGGCGGCAATCTCTTCCAGGAAACCGAAGCATCCGGTTCGCCGGTTCTTGGTACGCCGGGAGACCAGGGCTTCGGTACAATACAGCAGGGCTACCTCGAAAACTCGAACGTCGATCCCGTCAAGGAGATCACTGAGCTGATCACCGCGCAGCGCGCCTACGAGATGAACTCCAAAGTCATTTCGGCGGCTGACGACATGTACAATGTTATCACGAAGGACATTCGTTGATGTCCGCAAGGCGCAAAACACAAAGTTTGGTTCAACTCGGGCTTGCTCTGCTCGCGGCATGCGCAATCGCGTCCAGCGCGCGCGCAGAAGATCCCGGCCGAACCGTATTTGTGCCGCGTGCCGTCATCTATCCGGGCGACCGGCTCACCGAAGAAAATCTTATCGAGCGGCAGTTAATCGTCGATCCGGACAATCCACCTGTCTTCGGAGAACGCGAGCAGGATCTGCTCGGCAAGGTGGCGCGACGCACATTGCTGCCCGGTGAGTTAATTCCCGAAATGGCGATCCGCGCCGTAGATCTCATTAAGCAGGGTCGGACGTACAAGCTCGTTTACAGTTCGAAATACGTGTCGATCGTCGGCGTCGGCGTTCCGCTGCAGTCAGGCGCAGCTGGTGAAATCATCAATGTGCGCAACCCCGAATCGGGCATCATCATCAAGGCCCGCATAGAGCCCGATCAGACGCTGGCGGTGGATGACCAATGAGGTTGGTGATTGCCGCGCTGGTCTTCATTCTTGGTGCCACGGCTGCCTTAGGTGCCACGCGCATCAAGGATATTACTGATCTCAAAGGTATCCGTACCAACCAGTTGGTCGGGTATGGTTTGGTCGTCGGCCTGAACGGAACGGGCGACACACTACGTAATTCGCCTTTCACGCAGCAATCCGTGCAGGCCATGCTTGATCGCATGGGCGTCAATATCCGCGGCTCGCAATACGAGCCGAGGACAAGAAACGTTGCTGCCGTCATGGTGACCGCGGAGCTTCCGCCGTTCGCGGCCAAGGGGGCGCGCTTCGACGTTACGGTCTCTTCGATTGGCGACGCCAAATCTCTGGCTGGCGGTGCCCTGATTATGACGCCGCTCACTGGCGCCGATCAAAAGATCTACGCCGCGGCACAGGGCCCGATAACCATTTCCGGGTATCTGGCGAAAGGCGCCGCTGAATCGATCACGTCCGGCATTCCGACACGCGGCCGTATTCCCAACGGCGCAATCGTCGAGCAAGACGCGCCTGGCGCCTTCGACGAAAGCATGCCGCTCGAGTTCGAACTGCGCAATCCGGACTTCACAACTGCCGTCCGCGTCATGGACGTCATCAACGATTTCGCGAAAGAACGTTTCGGCATGCCGATCGCACGCGCACGCGACTGGCAGAGCGTGATGATTCGCAAGCCACGGAACATCCTGTCGTCGCGTCTTGTTGCCGAGCTGGGCGAGCTCGAAGTCGATCCCGATCAGCCCGCGCGCGTCGTTATTGATGAACGAACCGGCACGATTGTGATCGGCAGCGAAGTGAAGATTTCAACCGTCGCTGTCGCGCACGGAAATATAACCGTGCGCGTCACGGAGACGCCGCAGGTCTCGCAGCCGCTGCCTTTCTCTCAAGGCGGCGAGACCGTCGTCACGCCCAACACGCAGGTCGATGTAAACGAAGCTGGCGGCGCGGTGGCTGTGGTCAAGGGCGCCAATCTGCGTGAACTGGTAAGCGCACTCAATAAGATGGGGCTGAAGCCCATCGGGATCATCGCAATTCTGCAGGCCATCAAGACGGCCGGCGCATTGCAAGCTGAACTGGTGGTGCAATGAGATCTTTGATCGCTTGCAAACTTTTTAGCTGCCGCGGCGTCGCTTGGTTGGCGGGTGGTCTGCTCGTCTTCTCCAGCGCGATGCCGGTGGTGGCCGAAAGCATCCACAATCCAATGGTTGGCCCGCCTGTCGATCGCAGCAAGCACGCCTTCGACCTTCGTCAGGAGCAGAAGCAGACGCCTCCGATCGCCTATTCGTTTCGGATCGCGGTTGACGATACCAAGCCGGAAGCCGCTCACAAGCCCGAAGCATCGGATGCAGATGCGCTCCCACTCCCGCCGACGACCCAACAGCAGTTGAGTCCGGCACAGCAGTATTGCTCCAATATTCTCGATGCGACGTCGGCCGCTCAAATCGCGCAGCAGACGCACAGCCTGCAAAAGGCTCAGAAAGAAATTAATGATCGGATCGCACTTCTAAACGCGAAGGCCGATGTTCTGAAAAGCTGGATGAAGCTGCGCGAGGATTTCGCCGCGCACGCCACTGACGCGCTTGTCCAAATCTACAGTCGCATGAAACCCGACTCGGCTGCGGCACAACTCGCAGCGATGGACGAGATGACGTCTGCAGCAATCATTTCGAAGCTGGCACCGAAAGTTTCGAGCCCCATTATGGCCGAGATGGAAGTCGCGAAAGCGGCGCGTCTATCGGCTGTGATCGCCGGTGCGGGCGAATTAGCAATTCAGTCGGAGCGCAAGGCCAATGCCCAGCAATAGAATTCGATGGGTG